>DGKK01000035.1:44803-76277 GCA_002387725.1 Nitrospirae bacterium UBA4572 | reverse complement strand
AAAAATCCCCTCCAACTTCACGAGAGAAGTGCTGGATGTGGGATCAATCATTATTTCCTGGATAATTTTTAAGGCTTCTTCCGAAAGAACCTTATCATCAATGTCATCATTTAACATGAGATCCATTTTTTCTTCCTTTCGTCATATATCTTTACGTTAACTTTACTGTCTTCCTGAACGGGACAATCTCTCCCCCCGCCTTCACCTCTTCCAGGTAATCCGCCCACGCCTGCATCATCTTTTTGCGCTCCTGGAGATGCTGTGCGTAGTTATAGGCTGCCCGAATCTCATCTCTTTCCGCATGAGCCAGCTGCCTTTCGATCGCATCTCGGTTCCATCCCTGTTCATTCAGTATCGTCGACGCCATACTCCGGAACCCATGACCGGTCATCTGATTTCCTGAATACCCCATCCGGCGAAGGGCAGCAAGCACGGCATTTTCAGACATGGGCCGATCCAAGGAACGAGGCGATGGAAACAGATACCGACCGCTCTCTGTCAAAGGCTGAAGCTCACGAAGGACTTCAAGCGCCTGACGGGACAAGGGGACTATATGCTTCTCCCTCATCTTCATCTTTTCAGCAGGAATTCGCCATTCCGCTTTGTCGAAGTCGATCTCCGACCATTCTGCCCGCCTCAGCTCCCCCGGACGAACAAAAACAAGGGGAGCCAACCTCAAGGCACACCGAACAACTAACCCTCCTTCATAGGCATCGATCGCTCGGAGAAGTCCTCCAATTTCCTTAGGGTCTGTAATCGAAGCATGATGCTTGACCTTCGTTGGAGGAATTGACCCCTTCAGATCACCGGAAGGATCCCGTTCCGCTCTACCGGTAGCGACGGCATACCGAAAGACCTGTCCACAGTTCTGAGACGCCCTGTGCGCTGTCTCCACCGCCCCGCGAGATTCAATTCTACGGAGAACGGAGAGAAGCTCTGGAGCCGTGATTTCTTTGATTGGCCGTTTTCCAATCCAAGGGAAGACATCCCGTTCCAAACGCCGAATAATTCTCTCCCCATGAGTGAGGGACCAGGTCGAGGAAAACTTCTCGAACCACTCGCGAGCAATGGTCTCGAAGGTATCCGCTCCAGAATCGCTTTCCTTCTTGGCTTTGCGGGCATTGGATGGATCGATTCCAGCTTCGAGCATCTTCCTAGCCTCATCGCGCCTCTCCCGAACATCTTTTAAGGAAACCTCGGGATAGACACCCATGGACAGAGTCTTCCTCTTGCCGCCAAAACGGTAATCGAACCTCCACCAACGGGAACCATTGGGATTGAGCAAAAGGTAGAGACCTCCACCGTCCGACATCTTGAAAGCCTTGTCTTTTGACTTAGAATTTCGAATCGAAACATCTGTAAGGCCCATTTTTCGCCCTTAAAAAGAGTTTTGACGGTAGATTGACGGTAAGTCATATCGAACAGGGTCCAGTTACCGTCAAAGTTACCGTCATTTTCATGTGACTGTCAATGGACGAACGTGGACATCGTGGGACTACAGACATAAAAAAAGCCAGCATTTACGCTGGCTTTCTAATCTTCTTTAGACTTTCTTGGATGGCTTTGGAAAACGAAATGGTGGAGGCGGCGGGAATCGAACCCGCGTCCGGAAACGGTCCACGCCAGATTACTACATGCTTAGCCTTTATTTAAGTTTTAGCAGGCTGCAGGGGAAAAGGCACACCGGCAGACCCGCGAGTTCCCAAGGTCTCACCGATCGGGCGGGAACGGACCCTCACGGCCAGCCAACATCGTCGACGCCTCGGAAGTCAGGTTGGCGCTGCTTCTCCGGCGCGCAGACTAAGTTTTAGTTAGGCTGCGAGTGCCATAGGTTCGTTGGCATTTGGATTTTCCTAGGTGATTTACGAGGCTCCAGGTACCTCGGCATGCAATCTGGGCTTTCCTGTCCCCGTCGAATCCAGATCGCCCCCGTGGGCGTGGCGAGAACTACTCGTCGCGCTTGGAAAACTTCTGGTTTGAGCGGAACACTCGGGAAATTTCCCGGTCGGCCTCCCGACGTTTGATGGCCTCCCGCTTGTCCCCCTGGGTCTTCCCTTTCACAAGGGCCAGGGTGACCTTGAATTTCTTTCTATTGTTAGAGTATATCCCCAGCGGAACAACCGTCAAGCCCTTCTGGAGCGTCAGGCCGAAAAGACGGAGGATTTCCTTCCGGTGGAGAAGAAGCTTTCTGACCCGGAGAGGGTCGTGGTTTTCCCGATTGCCTCCGCGGTAGGGGCCCACGTGCATCTGGTAGAGCCAGGCCTCCTCCTTCTCGAAACGCACGAAGGCGTCGCCAAGATTCACGGAGCCCTCGCGGATGGCCTTCACCTCGGTTCCCCAAAGGACGATCCCCGCCTCGAAGCGTTCGATGACCTCGTAGCGGAAGAGGGCCTTCCGGTTGGTGCTCACCGCCCGGGCTTTCTCGTCGGCCTCCCTTTCGTCCTTCTTTTTTCCTGCCATGGACTATTTTCTGGACCGGGTGGCGCGGGGCGCCGGGGACTTCCGGACCCCCTTCCGGGAGGAAGCGGCAGGGGCTGAGACCTTCGGGAGAAGGGGGCCCTGGGCCCGCTCTTCCACGAGATGAGTCAGAAGCCGGACGCCCATCCCCACGTTGCCCTTGGGCTTGTAGGGCTCCGAGGAGTCCACCCAGGCGGTCCCGGCGATATCCAGATGGACCCAGGGGGTCTCCTCCACGAAGTGGTGGAGGAAGGCCGCGCCGGTGATGGTCCCGGCTCCGCCCTTGTTCCCGGTGTTCCGGATGTCGGCCACGTCGCTCTTGATCTGGTCAAAATACTCCTCGAAGAGGGGCAGGGGCCAGCCGCGCTCCCCGACCCGATCCCCCACCTCCCGGACCCGGGCGATAAGGGGCTCGCTGTTCCCCAGGACCCCCATGGCCTGTCCCCCCAGGGCGACGACCACCGCACCGGTGAGGGTGGCTACATCCACCACCAGCTCGGGGTGGTAGGTCCGGATCCCGAAGGAGAGGGCGTCGGCCAGGATCAGGCGGCCTTCGGCATCGGTGTTGATGATCTCGATCGTCTTGCCGTTGTAGGCCTGCACCACATCCCCGGGCTTGTTGGCCCGGCCCGAGGGCATGTTCTCGGTGGCGGGCATGACCGCCACCACATGGACGGGAAGCCCCAGGTCGGCCACCGAAAGGATGGTGCCCAGGACGGCGGCCCCGCCGCTCATGTCCCCCTTCATGAGCTCCATCTTGTCCGCGGGTTTGAGGGAAATCCCCCCGGAGTCGAAGGTCAGGGTCTTGCCCACGAGAAGGATCGGCGCGGAGTTCACCGGCTTGGCCGGCTTGTATTCAAGGATGATGAGGCGGGCGGGCTCGTCCGATCCCTTGGCCACGCCCACCAGAGCGTTGAGGCCCATTCTCTCGAGCTTCTCGCGGTCGTAGGAAAGATAGGAGATCTTTCTCTTTCGGGCCTCCTCCTCGGCCGTCCGGGCGATCATGGTGGGGGTCGCCACGTTGGCGGGATGGTTGCCCAGATCCCGCGCCAGAATGGTGTTCTTTGAGATCACCTCACCCCGGCGCAGTCCCTCCGACGCCGCCGCACGATCCTTGGTCGCCACTGCGACGGCAAGACCCGTCAGGGCATACGGAGCCTTGTCCTTGTTGGGGCTTTTGTAGGCGTCGAAGTCGTAAAGGCCCAGAAGGGTTCCCTCCACCACCGCCTCCACGGCGGCCGCGGCATCGGGAAGGACCAGGGCCAGGGCGGAGACCGCCTCGGTAAGGTTGCGCTTTTTGAGGGCGGTGGCGGCGCTTCCCGAGGCCTTGCGGAGAGTTTCTGGGTGGAGCTTGTCCCGCTTTCCGAGCCCGACGAGAACAAGGGTGCGGGCGGGAAGCTTGCCGAAGGTCGGCAGGAGGGTGACCTCTCCCGACGCCCCGCGGATCTCTCCGTTCTTGATCATTTTGGCGATCTCCCCGCCCAGGGTGCGGTCGACGGTGGCGGAGACGCCGGAGGGGGCCTCCTCCTCGAAGAGGGGAAGGATCAGGGCCGCGGCTTTCTTCTTGGTGGGGTCAGTGGCGAGTATCTCTGTCTTGGTCATGATCATCCTTTCATCGGCATCTTGGCGTGTGCGCCGGAGGACTCTGTCTTCCGACGGTTATGAGAGGTCGTAGGGGAGAGGATCGGAGACCCCGGCCCGGGAAAATCCCCTCAGGCGCAAAAGGCAGCTGTCGCAATGGCCACAGGCCTTCTCTCCTTCCCGGTAGCACGACCAGGTCAGGGCAAAGGGAACGGAGAGGGAAAGCCCCGTGCGCACGATCTCTCCCTTGTCCATATGGATCACGGGGGTGACAATGGAGAGGGAGGAGCCCTCCATCTCCATGGCCGTTCCCAGGCGGGCCGCCTGCTCGAAGGCATCGTAGAAGGAGCGCCGGCAGTCGGGGTAGCCGGAACTGTCCTCCTCCACAGCCCCGATATAGATCCTGTCGCAGGAGAGGACCTCGGCCCAGGAGACCGCCACCGAGAGGAAGTGGGCATTCCTGAAGGGAACATAGGTCACCGGGATCCCCGTGCGCTCGAGGTCCCCCTCGGGGATCTCGAGGTTCCCGTCGGTCAGGGCGGATCCCCCCACCGCGGCCAGGGAGGGGGCGTCGGTGATCAGGGTCCGGTCCGGACGGAAATGGTCGCAGAGAGCCCGGAAGGACTGCTCCTCCCTCCTCTGGGTCCGACCTCCGTAGCGCACATGGAGAAATCCCAGAAAATCACACTCCTTCCGGGCAAGGGCCGCCGTGACTGCGCTGTCCATTCCTCCGCTCACCAGGACAACGCCCCGGCCGCCTGTCGCCACTACACTCCCCTCCTTTCGGGATCGAACAGAATCTTGTGCAGCTGAATGCCCACCCGGATCTCTCTCCCGGAGGAGAGGACCCACTCGGCCAGCTCGCCGGGGGAGCACTCCCCGAAGACGGGAGAGAAGGTCACCGGGATCTCCCGGGGAAGGGCCAGCCGATCGAGAAAGTCGAGACAGAAGTCGAAGTCGCCCCGGTCGGCGATGACGGCCTTGATCTCGTCCCCCGGGCGAAGCGCCCGGAAGGTCTCTTCCGCCATGAGGTGGGCCATCCCCGAGCCGGGAGGCTTGATGTCCATCACGAGGTGGCACCGCCGGTCGAGACCCTGCGGCACCGGCAGGGCTCCGGAGGTTTCGATGAGGACGGTCTTGCCGGCGTCGAGAAGTTTTTCCACGAGCCGGGGGAGCTCAGGGGCCGAAAAGGGCTCACCCCCCGTCACCTCGACGAGGGGGGCCGGATGGGACAACGCCTCGTCCACGAGGGAGTCGAGGGTCCTCTCCTCTCCTTCGTAAAAGGAGTAGGTGGTGTCGCACCATCGGCACCGCAGGGGACACCCGGTCGTCCGGATGAAAAAGCAGGGCCACCCGGCAAAGGTCGACTCCCCCTGAATGGAAAAAAAGGTCTCGTTGATCCTCATCATTTCTTTCCGGTAGTCTTCCCCGTCCCTGTTTGGGAACTCGCTCCCGTCCCCTTGCCGGAAGCCGTTTCCGCGCTGGCGGCAGCCTTCATCTTGCGGCGAATGGAGGAGATCTGCGACGTCACCTCGTCGGGGTTGGGATAGCGGCCCATGACGTCGGCCAGAAGGGCCAGCGCCTGACGGTCGTGGCCCTGGGCCGAGAGGGCCCGGGCCAGATTGAACTCGGCAATGTCGGCCATGGGACCATGGGGATGGCTCTTGAGAAAGGCCCGGAGATCCCGGGCCGAGGCCTTTGCATCCCCCAGGATCCCTTCAAGGAGCCCGACCTTGAGCCAGGCCCGGATCCCCTCCTTTTCCTCTCCGTCCTTCTTCCAGACCTCCCGGTAGAGGGAGAGGGCTCCCCTGTAGTGCTGCTCCCGCTCCAGAATCCCGGCGGAAAGGGAGGTGGCCCGCATCCAGAGGATCCGGTCAGGATGGGATTCCCGGAGTTTTTTCAGCACGGAGAGGGCATTGTTCATGCGCCCCTGGCTCACCAGATCCCGCGCCAGATAGAAGGACGCCCGGGAGCGGACCGACTTGTCGGAGAGATTTTCCAGGGCCCGAATATAGTTTTCCCCCGCCCGGTCGGGACGGTTTTCGTAGCGGTCCTCGATCTCGCCCAGTCGAAAATACGACAGGCCAGCAATCCCCGAACGGGGTGCGATGCGGATCGCCTTTTCGAAGTCCTTCCGGGCCTCCTCGATCCGGAATTCGCCCAAAGCCTTTTGTCCCTCGTGGTAGGCCATCCGCGACTGGGACTGGGAGCAGCCCGCAAGACACAAAAGAAAGGCGCCGGCCAGGCAGACCTGCCTGCCGCGATAAGAGGATCCGTCAGGGGTCATGATGGTCAGATCCGGATGTCGGAATCCTTGTCTCCGTCGTCGGCCTTGCCGTCGGGGTCCTCCTCCTCGCCCCGGCTCTCCCTGCCGGTCGGCTCCTTCTCGAGGTAGGCCTCGAGGGGGGTCGGCTCCCTCTTCGGGTTGATGGCGGCGCACACGATGGTCTCCTGGGGGCTGTCGGAGAGGGAGACGAGCTTGACCCCCTTGGCCCCGCGACCCACCTTCCGGATCTCCTCGGAGGGGATGCGGATCACCCTGCCGGTGTCGGTCACCACGTCGATGTCGTCGCGCTCGGTCACCTTGAGGATGGCCACGACTGCACCGGTTTCCGGGGTGACCTTGGCGATTCGCACGCCCTTTCCGCCACGCTTCTGAAGGCGGAAAAGGTTGGTATCGACCCTCTTTCCGAAGCCCTTCTCGGTGGTGACGAGCAGCAGGTCGCTGTCGCTCACCTCTTCAAAGCTTACCACCGAATCGTCCGGTGAGAGACGGATGGCCCTCACCCCCCGGGTGGCCCGGCCCGTGGGACGGATGTTGTCAGCCTCGAAGCGGATGGACATCCCGCCCCGGGTCGCCACCAAAAGACGGCGATCGGGGTGGAGAACCAGAACACGGGCCAGGCGGTCTCCCTCTTCAAGAACGGTGGCGATGAGACCCCCCTGGCGGATGTTGGCGTATTCCGAGAGGCGGGTCTTCTTGAAGTACCCCTTCACCGTCCCAAAGAGAAGGAGATTGTCCCCCTCGAAGGAGCGCACCGGAAGGATCGCCGCCACGCGCTCGTCGGGGGAGAGGGAGAGAAGGGAGAGGAGATGCTTGCCCCGGGCGGTCCGCTGCGCCTCGGGAAGCTCGTAGGTCTTCAGGCGATAGACCTTGCCCAGGTCGGTGAAGAAGAGAAGGGTGTCGTGGGCCCGGGCGTTGAGGGTCGCGATCAGGCAGTCGTCCTCCTTGAGGGTCACCCCGATCCGCCCCTTGCCTCCCCTCCTCTGGGTGGGAAGAACGGCATCGGGCATCCTCTTGATGTAGCCTTCGTAGGAGAGCGTCACGATGTAGGGCTCGTCGGGGATGAGGGCTTCGGGGGTCAGCTCTCCCTCGTCCGGAACGATCACCGTGCGCCGCCCGTCCCCGAAACGCTCGAGAAGGACGCGGGTCTCCTGCCGGATCACCTCGAGGAGGGCCTCCCGGGAGGCCAGGATCGCCTCGAGGGAGGCGATGAGGGCGGCCACCTCCTCNNCCGATACTCGGCCTCGATCTTTTCCCGTTCGAGGCCGGTGAGGCGCTGGAGCCGGAGGTCGAGGATGGCCTGGGCCTGGAGCTCCGAGAAGGCGAAGGTCGAGACGAGGCCGTTTCGGGCCTCCTCGGGAGATCCGGAGCGCCGGATGAGGGCGATGATTTCATCGATGAGGTCGATCGCCCGCCGGAGACCCTCGAGGATGTGGAAGCGCTCCCGGGCCTTCCGGAGTCGGAAGAGGGNNTCGCCGGGTCACCACATCCTTCCTGAAGCCGAGGAAGACCCGGAGGGTCTGGGAGAGGGAGAGGGTCTCGGGACGGCCGTTGACGATGGAGACGGCGTTGTAGCCAAACGAGCTCTGGAGCGGGGTCAGGAGGAAAAGCTGGTTCATGATGATCCTGGGAATGGCCTCCCGCTTGAGTTCGACCACGATGCGCATCCCGTCCCGGTCCGACTCGTCCCGGATGTCGGCGATGTGTTCGATCTTCTTTTCCCGGACAAGCTCGGCGATCTTCTCGATGAGGCGGGCCTTGTTCACGAGATAGGGGATCTCCCGGATCACCAGGCACTGGCGATCGCTCCGGGTGCTGTCCTCCACCTCCACCACCCCCCGCATGACGATGGACCCGCGGCCGGTACGGTAGGCCGATTCGATCCCCGAGCGGCCCAGGATCACCCCCCCGGTGGGGAAGTCGGGGCCGGTGACGAAGGTCATGAGATCGGAGTCGGTGGCCTCGGGGTTGTCCATCAGGTGAAGAAGGGCGTTCAGCACCTCGGTGATGTTGTGGGGAGGGATGTTGGTGGCCATCCCCACGGCGATGCCGGAGGAGCCGTTTAACAGGAGAAGGGGAAGGGAGGCGGGAAGGACCCGGGGCTCCTCGAGGGACTCGTCGTAGTTGGGAGACCAGTCCACCGTCTCCTCGTCGAGCTCCGCCATCATCTCTTCGGCGAGGCGGGTGAGGCGGATCTCGGTGTAACGCATGGCGGCGGGGGCGTCTCCGTCCACCGATCCGAAGTTGCCCTGCCCGTCGATCAGGGGGTAGCGCAGGGTGAAGGGCTGGACGAGGCGGACCGCCGTGTCGTAGACCGCGGTATCCCCATGGGGATGGTATTTTCCGATGACGTCGCCCACGATACGGGCGGACTTGCGGTAGGCGGTTCCGGGGCGGACCCCCATCTCGTGCATGGCGAAGAGAACCCGCCTCTGGACCGGCTTNNACGGCTTGAGCCCGTCGCGGGCGTCGGGAAGGGCCCGGCCCACGATCACGCTCATGGAATAGTTCAGGTAGGCGGTACGGATCTCCTCGTCGATCGAAACCGTTGTTTCGCGAGGGGCATCCTGGGGAAGGGGGGTATCCAACAAATCCTCCGGAGGCTAGATGTCGAGATTGGAAACGTCGAGGGCGTTCTGTTCGATGAACTCCCGTCGGGGAGCCACCTGGTCACCCATCAGGATGGTGAAGATCCTGTCCGCCTCGAGATAGTCGGGGATCGAGACCTTGAGGAGCGTCCTCTTGGCCGGGTCCATGGTGGTTTCCCAGAGCTGTTCCGGGTTCATTTCCCCCAGACCCTTGTAGCGCTGGAGCGTGATCTTGGAGCGGACGGGGCCGGTGACGGCGGCTAAAACCGCCCCGGGAGAGTTGAAGGTCCGGACCTCTCCGGACTCGCGGTCCCGGATCCGGTAGGGGCCCTGCAGCCCCTCCGTCCGAAGGATGCGCAGGGAGCGGCTCCCTCCCACCATGCCGCCGAAGAGGGCCGGGTCGAGGGTCAGGCGGGATTCGTACCCCAGCTGGCGGCTGNNCAGCTGGCGGCTCTCGAAGACGAGACGAAGGAGCGGGGTGTCTCCGGATCCCTCCACAGGATGGACCGTTCCCTCGAGAACCCCTCCACCGGAGGACTCCCCGTAGCGGGCGCGGCAGAACTCGACGAAGGCCCGAGCCTCCTCCTCGTGGTGAAGGATCTCGCCGGAAAGGGAGGGGTAGAGGCCGAAGAGGGCCAGGAGCGGTCCGTGGCCGACCCGGTTGGTCCAGTACTTGACCTCCTGCTCGTACCGGGAGAGGACCAGCAGGCGCTTGACCGCCTCCTCCCCCTCCAGCCACGGGCCGGCCTCCGAAGCAGAGAAGTCGACCTTCTCGGAGGCCTTCTCGAGGATGAAGGCCTCCAGGGCCTGGTCGTTGAGAAGATAGCGCTCCTGCTTCTGGAAGGCGACCTTGTAGAGGGGGGGCTGGGCGATGTAGACGTAGGAGCCGTCGATGAGGAGATTCATGTGGCGGAAGAAGAAGGTGAGGAGGAGGGTGCGGATGTGGGCACCGTCCACGTCGGCGTCGGTCATGATGATGATCTTGTGGTACCGGAGGTTCTTGAGGGAGAACTCCTCGGCGCCGAGACCGCATCCGACGGCGGTGATCAGGGCCCGAACCTCGTCGTGGGTGATGAACTTCTCCACCCCCTTGCTCTTCTCCACATTCAGGATCTTTCCCTTGAGGGGAAGGATGGCCTGGAATCGCCGGTCGCGGCCCTGCTTGGCCGAGCCGCCGGCCGAATCCCCCTCCACGATGTAGAGCTCGCTCTTGGCCGGATCGTTTTCCTGGCAGTCGGCCAGCTTCCCCGGGAGATTGGATCCCTCGAGAACATTCTTTCGCTTGGTGAGCTCCCGGGCCTTGCGGGCGGCCTCCCGGGCCTGGGCCGAGAGGATCGCCTTGTCGGCGATGGCCCGGGCCACGGCCCCCTGCTTCTCGAAGGCATCCTCGAGGGCTTCGGCGAGGAAGGTCTCCATGGCTCCCGAGACCCAGCTCGACCCCAGCTTGGCCTTGGTCTGTCCTTCGAACTGGGGGTTGGGAATCTTGATGCTGACGATGGCGGAGAGACCCTCGCGGATGTCCTCGCCCCTGACCTCTTCTCCCTTGTTGAGATTCTTGTCCTTGATGAAGCGGTTCACCACCCGGGTGAGGGCGGCCCGGAACCCCCGGACGTGGGTCCCACCCTCCCGGGTGGGGATGTTGTTGACGTAGCTTAGGAGGGTCTCGGCGTCGGTGGTGTCCTGGTACTGGAAGGAGATCTCGAAGGTGGAGCCGTTGTCGAAGGACTTCCGGAAGGAGAGGGGATCGTGGATCGTCCTCTTGTTCTCGTTGACGAAGAGAAGAAAGGACCGGATCCCGCCTTCGTCATGGAAGACCTCCTCCCGGAGGGTCTCCTCTTCGCGAAGGATGATGGTCAGGGCGGGATTGAGGTATCCCAGCTCCCGGAACCGGTGGGCCAGGACATCGAAGGAGAAGGCGTCGGTCTCCATGATGGTGAGGTCGGGATAGAAGCGGATGGAGGTTCCGGTGGTCTCCGAGGTTCCGGTGATGGCCAGCGGCGCCTCCGGGATCCCCTTGTGGTAGACCTGGCGAAAGTGGTTCCCCTTCTGGTCGATGTCCAGAAACAGCGTCTCGGAGAGGGCGTTCACCACCGAGACCCCGACACCGTGAAGTCCTCCCGACACCTTGTAGGTGTTGTTGTCGAACTTGCCTCCGGCATGAAGGACGGTCAGGACGACCTCGGCCGCCGACCGGTTCTGTTCGGGATGCATCCCCGTGGGGATCCCGCGTCCGTTGTCCTTCACCGTCACCGAGCGATCGGAGTGAAGGATCACCTCGATGGCGGTGCAGTATCCCGCCAGGGATTCGTCGACGCTGTTGTCCACCAGCTCGTAGACGAGGTGGTGGAGGCCGTCGATGCCTGTGCTTCCGATATACATGCCGGGACGGACGCGAACGGCCTCGAGACCTTCGAGAATGCGGATCTGCTGTTCGCCGTAAGTGTCCTGGATCTGAGAGTTCAAATCGTCACGCTCCCTCATATGGATGACGCCGGAGTTTCAAAGAACGCCGGGGATGGTTGCCGAAGCTTTCCCGGATCGGGATTTCTCCTTCAGGAATGAGTCTCGAGAGGCATGATAACATAACGGGACTGCGGTTCCTCGACGGAGCTCCAGACCACGGGGACCTTGCTGTGCTCCAGAGGATCGTCGAGGATCACGGCCTGCATCCGGAGGGTGGTTCCCCCCACAACCCCAAGAAGCTTGGAAAGGGACTGGATGCTGAAGAAAAATCCGCTGGGAGGCCCGGTCACGATGGCCGGGGTCTGCTCCCGGGAGTCGCCGATGTCGATGTTCTGGGAGGTCATGGTCACCGCCCGCTCGTCCCAGGTCAGCTCGAGCTCGACGTTTTTCTCGGAGATGAGCCCGGCCCGCCGAATGATGGAGGTGGCCGCTTCCCGTCCCATGTCCACCGTCACCGAGTGCTCTTCGGGGAAGACATCCCGGTAGTTGGGAAAGCGCAGATCGAGCAGCCGGACGAAGAAATAGAATCCGAGCCACCGGAACTGGGCGTAACGGGGATTGACGGAGATTTCAACGGTGAGCTTCTCGTCCTTGGAGTCGGTCTCGAGCATGCGCATGAGATCGGCGGCATGGCGCCTCTTGATGAGAAATCTCTTCTCCCCCTGTTCGGAGAGGTCGATCCCTCCCTCTTCCCCCAAGGGAATCTGTCCGTGATGAAGTCCGTTTCCGTCGGTTCCCACCACATTCAGGGCGGCCTTTCCGCCGGAGGTTCTCTCCCGCTGGAACAGGACCCCGTTCATGTAGGTTCCCTCCTCCTCCACCACGAAAGGCAAGGTCTTCTCGATCAGCCTCTGAAGGTCCCGGATCGGCACCCCGAAGGAGTATTCCGGGGTGATTTCGGGAAAGGAGGCGAAGTCCCGGGGGTCGATTCCCTTGAGGTGGAAGACGGCGGAATCCTTTTCCACCGTGGTCATCCCCTTGCGCCCTCCCTCCTCCCGGAAGACGTGGATCATCCCGGGAGCGAGCTCGCGGACGATCTGGAAGATCTTCTTGCCCAGAACCGTGGCCTGCCCGGGAGTGGTCACCTTGGCGGGAACCCGCAGGCGGCCTCCGGCCGACTGGTCGAAGGAGAGGAGGGTGAGGCCGTCCTCTCCCGCCTCGAGGAGGATATGGGAAGAGAGGAGGGCGATATTCTTCCGGTCGGAAAGGACGGAGACCTTTTCGAGCCCTTCGAGAAAGACGCTCTGTTCAATCAAGAAATCCATAAAAACTCCTGACAAGGGCCATGGTGGGGGAGGTCCGCAGGGACCCTTGCCACCTCGGCGGTTGGAAGAGCGGCTCCCCGTGAGCTAGAGCTGGAGGAGCCGCCGTTTCAGTGTCTCGATATCCCGGGACAAGACGGCATCGGAATCCCTGTTTTCCTCCACGGACCTGAAGGCATACATCGCCGTCGAATGGTCGCGTCCTCCCATCTCCCGGCCAATTTCCGGAAAGGACATCTGGGTCAGGTCCCGAAGAAGGAAGATCGCCACCTGACGGGCCACCGAGATCGAGCGGTTGCGCTTTTTCGAGCGGATCTCCTTGGGGGAGACCTTGTAATAGGAAGCCACCTCGTTGACGATGAGTTCGGTATGGACGGGAGCCGGAGCCGACTGAATCAGGTTCGACAGAAGCCGGCGGGTCACCTCCATGGTCACCGGCTTGCCCATGAGGGTCTGGTAGGCCCCGAGGCGGATCATCGCCCCTTCGAGCTCCCGGATGTTGGACTTGATGCTGGTGGCCAGAAAATAGATGACGTCTTCGGGAAGGGCGATCCCTTCGAGCTTCATCTTCTCGATGAGGATGGCCACCTTCGTCTCGAAGTCGGGAATCTGGATGTCGGCGATCAGACCCGAGGCGAACCGGGACCGGAGCCGCTCCTCGAGCGTTGCGATCTCGTTGGGAGGGCAGTCGCTGGTGAGGATGATCTGCTTCCCTTTCTCGAAGAGGGAGTTGAAGGTGTGGAAAAACTCCTCCTGGGTCTTCTCCTTGGTCGAGATGAACTGGATGTCGTCGATGATCAGGACGTCGATGGTGCGGTAGCGTTCCTTGAACTCGATCATCTTGGCGAACCGGATGGCGCTCACCATCTCGTTGAGGAAGGATTCGGAGGTGAGATAAAGGATCCGGGAGGAGGGGATCTTGGCGAGAATCGCATTGCCGATGGCGTTGACGAGGTGAGTCTTGCCCAGACCCACCCCTCCGTAAATATAGAAGGGGTTGTAGGACTTCCCGGGATTTTCCGAAACCTGGAAGGCGGCGGCATGGGCGAAACGGTTCGACTCTCCCACCACATAGGTGTCGAAGGTATGGCGGGAAATCAGATGGCTCTCCCAGGAGGGATCCCGGGAGGCGGACTCCTTCAGGACGGGAAGGGGAGGTTTGGGAGTCTGCCTGGGTTTTTTGGACTTCTTTTCCTCGGAGACCGAAATGGAAAACTCGAGATCCTCGAGACCGGTGAGGATCTTGCAGGCCTCGATGATCGATTCCTGGTGGCGGCCGGAGACAAGTCGGCTCACAAAGCCGTTGGGAACCACCAGAAGGAGCCGGTTGCCCGTTCTTTCGAGGCGGCACTCCCGGTAGAGATCCCGAACCCCTTCAAGGACAGAGGTCCCCTCTCTCTCGTCGATATGGTCAAGTACGTCGTTCCATAGATCCTGCATGAAAATCTCTTGGGTCCAGATGCCGAAGACATCGCTGTGAAAAGTTTTTAACAGTCTGTGGAAAACCTGTGAAAAAATACCTTACAAACCGGGAGGAAAGGAGGAGAACCAATCTCGGTGTTAATATCTTTTAAGTTATTAAAAAATAAAAGAAAAATAATGATGACCGAGGCCTTTTTCTGGGGCGGAATCAGGGGCGGGTTTGATCCTACCAAAGAACAGAGTGAGGGTCAAATGAGCGATTTCCCGACAGGGATTCACCAGACTTTCCATAGGATCAACCCCCTTTCCCTCAAGGACAATCCCTTCCTTTTCCCCAAAAAGCTCCGGCTCTATGTACGACTTCAAGATTTTTATGAAATGAAAAACAAAAAGATTCAGGAGAGTTCCTCCCTCCGTTTCCGTCCAGCCTCCGGGTCTCCTCTCCCGTTTTTCCGGAACCATGATAATGATCGGGAAGATCCTTTGATCCTTAAAAAAATCTGTCGGAACTCCCGAAATCGGGCGGGCTCTGCACTTGACCCCCTTTCCCGGTATTCCTTACAATTTACTTTTAAACCTCGATGGACCTCCCGAAGGAGTTTCAGGATATGGTAAAGATGACCGGTGCCGAAATGCTGCTCGAATGCTTCAAGAAAGAGCGTGTTTCCCAGATATTCGGGTATCCGGGAGGCGTCGTCCTCCCCATTTTCGATGCCCTCTACAAGGATCCTTCCCTGTCCGTGGTCCTGACCCGCCACGAGCAGGGGGCGGTCCATGCGGCCGAAGGGTATGCCCGGACGACGGGTGAGGTCGGTGTGGTTCTCGTCACCTCCGGTCCCGGAGCCACGAATACGGTGACGGGAATTGCCGACGCCAACATGGATTCGATTCCTCTGGTCGTCGTCACCGGTCAGGTTCCCACGAAGATGATCGGAAACGATGCCTTCCAGGAGGCCGACATCGTGGGGATCAGCCGCTCCTGCACCAAACACAATTATCTCGTTCGCGACATCTCGGAGCTTCCCCGCATCATGAAGGAGGCCTTCTATATCGCCCGTTCCGGACGTCCCGGGCCTGTCCTTGTGGATATTCCCAAGGATGTCATCGTGGACCGGGCCGAGTTCCGCTATCCCGAAACCCTGGCCCTTCGCGGGTACAATCCCACCGTCCACGGAAATCGTTGGCAGATCCGGAAGGCGGCCGGGCTCATCGCCAAGGCCAAGAAGCCCGTCCTCTATGTGGGAGGAGGGGTCATCGCCTCGGACTCCCACGCCGAACTGGCCGAACTCGTCGCCCTCACGAAGATCCCTGTCACCCTGACCCTCATGGGTCTCGGAGCCTTTCCCGGAAACGATCCCCTCTTCATGGGCATGCTGGGCATGCACGGGACCTATGCCGCCAACATGGCCGTCCACCACAGCGATCTCCTCATCGCCGTGGGAGTCCGCTTCGACGATCGGGTCACCGGAAAAATCTCGGAATTTTCCCCCCATTCGAAGGTCATCCATATCGACATCGACCCCACCTCAATCCGAAAGAACTTCCGGGTCGACGTTCCCGTGGTGGGGGACGCCCGCCTGATCCTCTCGGACCTTCTCGAGGATGTGAGGAAAATACAGGAAGAGGAAGGTCTTCCCGATCTTTCCGAGTGGAATGACAGGATCTCCGGCTGGAAGGAGGAGCATCCCCTGACCTATCGCCACGACACCGAGGTGATCAAGCCCCAGTTCGTGATCGAGAAGGCCTTCGACCTGACGGGAGGAGACTGCATCGTCTCCACCGATGTCGGCCAGCACCAGATGTGGACCGCCCAGTTCTTCAAATTCCTTCGCCCCCGCACCTGGCTCACCTCCGGAGGGCTCGGAACGATGGGATACGGATTCCCGGCCGCCATCGGCGCCCAGAGGGCCCATCCCAAGGCCCGGGTCATTGCGGTGACCGGAGAGGGTAGCTTCATGATGAACATTCAGGAGATGGCCACCGTGGCCTCCATGGAAATCCCCGTCAAGATCGTGGTTCTCAACAACAAATATCTCGGCATGGTCCGCCAGTGGCAGGGGNNCAGGAGTTCTTCTACGGGGGCCGCTATTCCTCCTCCTTCGTGGGCCAGTCCCCCGACTTCGTGAAGCTTGCCGAAGCCTTCGGAGTGGCAGGGTTCCGGGCGACCCGGACGGGAGAGGTCGAGGACGTTCTTCTCAAGGGGCTCTCCACCAAAGGTCCCGTTCTCATGGAGTTCATGGTGGATCCGGAAGAAAACGTCTTCCCCATGGTTCCCGCCGGCGGATCGAATGTGGAGATGATCTTCGAGGCTCCCGCCGCCTCCTCAGGAAAGTCTCCCCGTTCCTCCCGCAAGGAGAAGGATTCGGTGATCACGGCATGAGTCCCTCTTCCGAGAAACGCCACCATATTCAGGTTCTTGTGGAAAACCGCTTCGGGGTTCTCTCGCGGGTGGCCGGGCTTTTCAGCGCCCGGGGCTACAATATCGAGAGCCTCTCGGTGGGTCCCGGCCAGGATCCCAGCGTTGCCCAGATGACCATCGTCACCGTCGGCGACGACCACGTGGTCGAACAGATCACCAAGCAGCTCAACAAGCTCGTGGATACGATCAAGGTGGTCGACCTCTCCATGACGCCCTTCGTCAGCCGGGAGACCGTTCTGGTGAAAGTCAACACCACGACCCGCCCGGAGGACCGTCAGGAGGCCTTCCGCATCGCAGAGATCTTCCGGGCCCACATCGTCGATTCCTCTCCCACGACCTATACCCTGATGGCCACAGGAGAGGAGGAAAAGATCGACGCGATGATCGCTCTCCTTCGCCCCCTGGGGATCAAGGAGCTCGTGAGGTCGGGGACGATCGCCATTGCCCGCGAAGAGGTCCGGAGTTCTTCCCGGAGCTCCCGCCATGAAAGCGAGATTACCGCCTGACTCCGGTGCCGGAGGACAGCCGAAAGTTCCTCCCCCCCGGCAAAAAAAACAATACAGAAACAAAACCCCCATGGATCCGCGAGAGTCGTTCTCCGGACCCCGGACCTTCCACCCCTCATCGTATGGAGTGATCCTTGAAATCTTCGATCTACTATGAAGCCGACATCAATCTCGAACGGATCCGGTCCAAGAAGGTGGCGATCATTGGCTTTGGAAGCCAGGGCCACGCCCATGCCCTCAACCTCAAGGAATCCGGAGTCGACGTGACCATCGGCATCCGCCAGGGAAGCTCCAGGGGCAAGGCCCAGGGGTTCGGATTCGCGCCGGTCTCCGTCGCCGATGCCGTCAAGAAGGCCGACTTCGTGATGATCCTCCTTCCCGATGAAAAGCAGGCGGAGGTCTACCAAAACGAGATCGCCCCCCATCTTCGTCCCGGGATGACCCTGGCCTTCGGCCACGGCTTCAACATCCACTTCGGCCAGATCCATCCCCCGGCGGACGTTGATGTTCTCCTCGTCGCCCCCAAGGGACCGGGCCATCTCGTCCGGTCGGAATACCAGAAGGGGTCGGGGGTTCCCTGCCTCATCGCCGTTCACCAGAATGCCACCGGTCAGGCCAAGGAGACCGCCCTTTCCTATGCCGGAGCCATCGGCGGAGGACGGGCCGGTGTCTTCGAAACGACCTTCCGGGAGGAGACCGAGACCGATCTCTTCGGCGAGCAGGCCGTGCTCTGCGGAGGTCTCTCCGCCCTGATCGCCGCGGGCTTCGACACTCTCGTCGAGGCGGGGTATGCCCCCGAGATGGCCTATTTCGAATGTCTCCACGAAGTCAAGCTTATCGTGGACCTCATCTACGAGGGGGGCATTTCGAACATGCGCTACTCCATCAGCACCACCGCCCGCTATGGGGATCTGACCCGGGGTCGCCGCATCGTGAACGACGATGTCAAAAAGGAGATGAAGAAGATTCTCGACGAGATCCAGACCGGGGTCTTCGCCCGGGAGTTCGTCCTGGAGAACAGGGCCGGCAAGCCCGTCTTCCAGGCCCTCGAGCGTCAGGGCCGGGAACACCCCATCGAGAAGGTCGGAGAAGAGATCCGGGCGATGATGCCCTGGCTCAAGAAATCCCGCATCGTGGACCAGTCGAAAAACTGATGGGCCGTCCATTCACCGTGTGGGGCGGGAGCCTGTCGTGAAGGTCGGACCGGACCATTTCCGGACCCCCATCGCCCGGGAGGGGATTCCCTTCATTCTGATCGCGGGAATCCTTGCCGCCGTCCTTTTTTCCCTGTCGAAGGTTCTAGGGGTCGTCGGCCTCCTTCTTGTGGCCTTCGTGGTGAACTTTTTCCGAAATCCCCCCCGCCGGGTCCCGGCCGGACCTCCGGGCCGGATCGTCTCTCCCGCCGACGGGAAGATCGTCGTGGCGGAGACGGGACCCACGGGACGGGTGAAGGTGTCGATCTTCATGAACGTCTTCAACGTCCACCTCAACCGGATTCCCGTCGACGGGACGGTCACCGGTGTGACCTATTTTCCCGGGGTCTTCATGAACGCCTCCTTCGACAAGGCCTCGGAGCAGAACGAGCGCAATCGGGTGGAGATGCGCACCGAGAAGGGGGAGAGCCTTACCATGGTCCAGGTGGCCGGCCTTGTGGCCCGCCGTATCCTGTGCTATGCCGAGCCGGGGGAGACCCTGGCAGCCGGCACGATCTATGGCCTGATCCGCTTCGGCTCCCGCGTCGACCTCGACCTTCCCGCGGGAACGACACTTTCTGTGCGCCTGGGCGAGACGGTCAAGGGAGGAGAGACGGTCCTTGGAACACTACCCTGATTCCCACGCCGAGCCGGGGGAAGAGACTCCGCCGGCAGGCCACCGCGGCCGCGGCATCTACATTCTGCCCAACCTCTTTACCGCCGGAAACCTTTTCTTCGGCTTCTACTCCATTCTGGCGGGATTTGGTCACCGGTACCGGGAGGCCGCCCTCGCCATCCTGATCGCCGCGGTCTTCGACAACCTCGACGGCAAGATCGCGCGCCTGGCCCGGGCGACCTCCGCCTTTGGCGTGGAGTTCGACAGTCTGGCCGACCTCGTCTCCTTCGGAGCGGCTCCCGCCCTTTTAGTCTACAACTCCGACCTCTTTGCCTACCACCGTCTGGGCATGGCCGCGGCCTTTCTCTTTTTGGCCTGCGGGGCCCTGCGTCTGGCCCGGTTCAACGTGATGACGACCAAGATCTCCTCCAAATACTTTCTGGGACTTCCCATCCCTGCCGGGGCCCTGGTCATCGTCGCCTCGGAGCTGGCCCGCACGGGACCGCTCTCCCATGTCTTTTCCTTTCCTCCCGGATTCTTCCTTCTCTCGACCTATCTTGTGTCGATCCTCATGGTGAGCCCCTTCCGGTACCGGAGCTTCAAGGAGGCGCGCCTTCTGAGACGTCCCATGACCACCTTCGTCACGGTGATGATCCTGGCGCTCTCCTTCGTCCTCTACCCCACCTCGAGCCTCTTTGTGGGCATCCTTCTCTACGCCGCCCTGGGGCCGACGGAATACCTCCTCTACCGCTGGGGCTTCCGCTCTCCCGTGGGAGATCCCGGGGAGCCCCTTCTGGGGTGGATGGGGGGAACGGTCAAGCGCCGGGGGCGGATCGTCCGGTTTCGGAAGCCCGGTCCCCCCCGGACGCGCTAGCCGCCGGGACGAGAGTCTCCGGCCCGCATTTTCGACAGGATTTTAAGGAGAGCATCATGGCAGATGGCGACAAAAAAAAGAGTGAGGAGCGGGTTCGCATCTTCGACACCACCCTCCGCGACGGCGAGCAGAGCCCCGGGGCCTCCATGCAGAAGGAGGAGAAGCTCCAGATCGCCCGGCAGCTCGAGAAGATGGGGGTCGACATCCTCGAAGCCGGCTTTCCCGTGGCCNNCGACGACTTTGCGGCGGTCTGCGCCATCTCGGAAGAGATCCGTCACGCCTCCGTCTGCGCCCTCTCCCGGTGCCGCTCCGAGGATATCGAAGCCGCCGCCCGCTCTCTCGAGAAGGCCCGCTCTCCCCGAATCCACACCTTCCTGGCCACCTCCGCCCTCCATATGGAGAAGAAGCTCAAGCTCTCCCCGGAGGAGGTCCTCGAGACCATCGACCGCTCGGTGCGCCACGCGGTGCGTCTTGTGGGGGAGGTGGAGTTTTCCGCCGAGGACGCGACCCGAAGCGACCGGGACTTCCTGGCCCGGGCCGTGGGGGTCGCCATTGCGGCCGGGGCGCGAACGATCAACATCCCCGACACCGTGGGCTATGCCCTCCCCACGGAGTTCAGGGAACTTTTGCACTTTCTCCGCACCACCGTTCCCGGCGCGGACGGGGTGATCTTCTCCGCCCACTGCCACAACGACCTGGGGCTGGCCGTGGCCAACTCCCTGGCGGCGGTGGAGGGGGGCGCCCGGCAGATCGAGTGCACCATCAACGGCATCGGCGNNGGGAACGCGGCCATGGAAGAGGTGGTGATGGCCCTTCGGGTCAGGAAGTCCTTCTACCGCCTTGAGACGGGGATCCGCACCGAGGAGTTCGTCCGGGCCTCCCGCCTGGTCTCCACCATCACCGGCATGCTGGTCCAGCCCAACAAGGCGATCGTGGGGGCCAACGCCTTCGCCCACGAGTCCGGGATCCACCAGGACGGCCTGCTCAAGGACAAGCGCACCTACGAGATCATGCTCCCCGAACAGGTGGGGCTCTCGGAGGGGAGCCTCGTCCTGGGCAAGCACTCCGGCCGCCACGCCTTCCGGGCCAGAATCGAGACCCTGGGCTACCGCCTCTCCGAGGAGGATCTCTCCGCGGCCTTCCTTCGCTTCAAGAAGCTGGCCGACCAGAAGAAGGAGATCTACGACGAGGACATCGAGACCCTTCTCTCCGAAGGGTCCGGGACCCCCGAGGCGGATCGGTTCCGCCTCGAGCGCCTTGCGGTCAGCGGGGGAACCCTCGTGCCTCCCACCGCCACCATCGTCCTCTCCGTCGACGGGGAGGAGCGCCAGATGGCCGGCCTCGGGACGGGCCCGGTGGATGCCATCTACCGCACCCTGTCGAACCTCACCGGCTCCGCCGCGCGCCTTCTCTCCTTCACCATCAAGGGGATCACCGGCGGCAGCGACGCCCTGGGCGAGGTTACGGTGCGTCTCGAGGAGGAAGGGCGCGTCGNNCCGACATTCTCGTGGCCGCCGCCCGGGCCTATCTCGAAGCGCTCAACCGGCTCGAACGAAAGAAGGAGCGGGACCGGAGGGCCGGACTCTCCTCCCGGGTTTCCCTGTAGCCTCCGGGGGGAGGGCCCTTCCGGGAGTTGATCCGGACGCCCCTCCCTTCTCTCAATCTGCGGTTCGGGGCCTCTCCCGGACCGACGACCCCCTGCGAAAGGATTCAACGTGACACACGGCAAGACCCACAAGATCCTCCTTCTCCCTGGCGACGGCATCGGCCCCGAGGTCATGGCCCCCGTCTCCGCGCTCCTCTCCGAGATGGTCTCCCGGAAGACGATCGACCTCCAGGTCTCCGAGGCCCTCATCGGGGGCTCCGCCTACGACCGGACCGGCCATCCCCTTCCGGCCGACACCGTCGCCCGGGCGCTGGACTCCGAGGCGGTCCTTCTGGCGGCGGTGGGAGGACCGAAGTACGACACCCTTCCCTACGAGCACCGGCCGGAGCGGGCCCTTCTGGGGATCCGGGAGAAGCTGGGCGCCTTCGCCAACCTTCGTCCGGCGAAGCTCTTTCCCCAGCTGGCCAACGCCTCCACCCTCAAGCCCGAGGTCATCCGCGGACTCGACCTGGTGGTGGTCCGGGAGCTCACCGGCGGGATCTATTTCGGCTCTCCCCGGGGGATCGTCACCGAAGGCGGAGTCCGGGTGGGGATCAACACCGAGCGCTACTCCGAGCCCGAAATCGAGCGCATCGCCCGGGTGGCCTTCAACGTGGCCCGGAGCCGGAAGAAGAAGGTCACCTCGGTGGACAAGGCCAATGTCCTCGAGTCCTCCGTTCTCTGGCGGGAGGTCGTGGTGCGGGTGGCCCGGGAGTTCCCCGACGTGACCCTGGAGCACATGTACGTGGACAACGCCGCCATGCAGCTGGTGCGCAACCCCGGCGGCTTCGACGTCATCGTCACCGGGAACATCTTCGGGGACATCCTCTCCGACGAGGCCTCCCAGCTCACCGGCTCCATCGGGATGCTGGCCTCGGCCTCGGTGGGGGGCAAGACCGGCCTCTACGAGCCCATCCACGGGAGCGCCCCGGACATCGCCGGAAAAGATATCGCCAACCCCTCCGCGATGTTCCTCTCCCTGGCCATGCTCCTCGACCACTCCCTGGGCGAGCCGGCCCTGGCCCGGACGCTCGAAAAGGCCGTGGAAAGCGTTCTTGAGGAGGGGGTCCGGACCCGCGACATCGCGGAGCCGGGATGTACCCTGGTGGGCTGCCGGGAGATGGGCGAGAGGATTTCCCGGGCCTTCTTCCGTCTTCTCGAAAGCTTGGGGAGGGGACGGTGAAGGTCGCCATCGTCGGCGCCACCGGCGCCGTAGGACGGGAGATGGTCGCTGTCCTGGAAGAGAGGGAGTTCCCTGTGACCGAGCTTCTGCTCTTTGCCTCGGAGCGCTCCGAGGGGGAGAGGATCTCCTTTCGGGGAAAGAGCGTCTCCGTCCGCCGCCTCGAAAAACCCTCCCAGCTCGCCGGCGTTCCCCTGGCCCTCTTTTCGGCCGGGGCGGAGACCAGCCGGGAGCTCTCTCCGGCGCTGGTTGCCCAGGGAACCTCGGTGGTGGACAACAGCTCGGCCTTCCGGATGGTTCCGGAGATCCCCCTAGTCGTTCCCGAGGTCAATCCGCACCATCTCCCCGACCGGGGCCCCTGCCTCATCGCCAACCCCAACTGCGCCACCATCATTCTTCTGGTGGCGGTGCGGCCCCTTTTGGAGCTGGCCCCCCTTGAGCGGATCGTCGTCACCACCTTCCAGTCGGTTTCGGGGACCGGGCGGGAGGCCATGGACGAGCTGGCCACCCAGGTGGCCCAGATCCTGAACGGCGAGGCCGACAATATCGTCCCCCGGGTCTACGCTCCCCACCAGATCGCCTTCAACTGCCTCCCGAGGATCGATGCATTCCTTCCCGACGGATCGACCAAGGAGGAGGAAAAGATGGTCCGGGAGAGCCGAAAGATGCTGGAGATGCCCGATCTTTCCGTCTCCGCCACCTGCGTGCGGGTGCCGGTGATGGTGGGCCACTCCGAGTCGGTGAACCTGGCCTTTTCGGCGCCGGTCTCGCCGGAGGCGGTCCGGGAGACCCTCTCCGGGGCTCCCGGGGTCCTCGTCTGGGACGACCCGGCCCACGACCTCTATCCGGTTCCCCGGAGCGTGGCGGGCCGCGACGAGGTCCTGGTCGGGAGGATCCGGCAGGATCCCTCCGTCCCCCACGGAATCAACCTCTGGCTCTGCGGGGACAACCTCCGGAAGGGGGCGGCCACCAATGCCGTGCAGATCGCCGAGATTCTCCTTGAGAAGGGGGCGCTGCGATGAGTGCCGGCGCCGTGGCCCGCGATCCGGTGGTGGAGAGGATCGAGGCCCTGAAAAAAAGCCGGGAGGCCATCATCCTGGCCCACAACTACCAGATCGGCGAGATCCAGGAGGTGGCCGACTTCGTGGGAGACTCTCTCGAGCTCTCCCGGTACGCCGCCCGGACCTCCCATCCGGTGATCGTCTTCTGCGGGGTCCACTTCATGGCGGAGACGGCCAAGGTCCTCTCCCCGGACAAGACCGTGGTGGTTCCCGACCTTCGGGCCGGCTGTCCCATGTCAGACATGATCACCCCCGAGGAGGTGAGGGCGCTCCGGGCCCGCCATCCGGAGGCCATCGTGGTGACCTACGTCAACTCCTCGGCCGCAGTGAAGGCCGAGTCCGACATCTGCTGCACCTCGGCCAACGCCGTGGCCATTGTGAACTCCATTCCCGCCGACCGCCCGATCCTCTTCATCCCCGACCGCTACCTCGGCGAGTACGTCCAGCGCCAGACCGGCCGCGATCTCCTGCTCTATTCGGGCTTCTGCCCCACCCACGTGCGGATCATGGCCAGCGACATCGCCCGGGAGAGGGAGAGCCACCCCGACGCCCTGGTCATCGCCCACCCGGAATGCCCCGCCCCGGTGGCGGAGGCCGCCGACGTGGTGGCCAGCACGAGCCGTATGGCCTCCGAGGTCCGGCTCTCCGACAAAAAGACGGTCATCGTGGGAACGGAGCTCGGCATGATCCACCGCCTTTCCCGGGAAAATCCCGAAAAGACCTTCATTCCGGCCTGCCAGACCTGCGACTGCGCCAACATGAAGGTGAACTCCCTCGAGCGTCTCCTCTGGGCGCTCGAGGATCTCTCCCCCGAGATCCGGCTCTCCGACGAGGTGATCGCCGGGGCCCGCCGGGCCCTCGACCGGATGCTCGAGGTCTCCTAGCGCCATGGTCCGGACGCTGGCCCTGGCCGGGATCTTTCTTCTGGTATTGGCGGGGATCCTGGCGCTCGTCGAGCGTCTGGGAGGCCGGGGCCTCCTCTCCCGGTTCGGCCACCTTCCCGGGGACATCGTCATCAGGAAGCCCGGCATGATTTTCGCCTTCCCCCTGGTCTCGGGGCTTCTTCTCTCCCTGGTCCTCTCGGTGGTTCTCTCTCTCCTTTTTGCCCTCTTCCGGCGGTAGCCGTGGACCGATCTTCCCCGGAGGCCCGGGACTACGACTACGAGCTGCCGGAGGAGCGGATCCGGCTCGTTCCTCCCCCCCGGCGGGATCTGAGCCGCCTGGCGGTGGTTCCCCGGCGGGGGGACGGCGGCCGTCCTCCCTTCCTCGCCTCTTCCGTCGCGCACCTTCCCTCCCTCCTTGCCCCCGGGGATCTTCTGGTGGCCAACGACTCCCGGGTCGTTCCGGCAAGGACCCGGGCCCGGACCTCCCGGGGACGGGCGATCGACCTCCTCGTTCTCGGACCTTTCGACAGCGGCACAGCGGGGACGGTCCGCTTTCTGGGGAAGGGTCTCAAGGGGGAGAAACGCCTTGCGCTCTTCGGGGGGCGGGGGGTTCTCGACGGGATCTGCTACGACGAGGCGCTTGAGTGCTTTTCGGGGGAGTACCGGGGAGAGGAGGCGCTGGTCGCCCTCCTCGAGGCCCAGGGGGAGATGCCCCTTCCGCCCTATATCGCCCGGAGGCGATCGGCCGACGGGAGCGACCGGGAGCGCTACCAGACGGTCTATGCCCGGGTGCCGGGATCGGTGGCCGCCCCCACCGCGGGGCTCCACTTAGGAGAGGAGCTTCTCGACCGACTACGGGAGAAGGGGGTGGAGCGGGCCAGCGTCACCCTCCATGTGGGGGTGGGGACCTTCCGGGGGCTCTCCGAGGGGCCGGTGGAGGACCACCGGATGCACGAGGAGTGGTACGTCGTTCCCCGGGAGACGGCCGAGGCCATCGCGCGCACCCGGGCCCGGGGAGGCCGGGTGGTGGCGGTGGGGACCACCTCCCTGCGGGCCCTCGAGTCGGCCTTCGCCCTGGGGGAGATTCCCCCGGAGGGCCGGGCCGGGTGGACCCGGCTCTACGTCCGGCCGGGATACCGGTTCCTGGCGGCCGATGCCCTCTTCACGAACTTCCATACCCCCCGGTCGACCCTGCTCGTTCTGGTGGACGCCTTTCTGGGAGGGGACGGGCGGTGGCGGGAGATCTACCGGAGGGCGCTGGAAGAGGGATTCTTCTTCCTGAGCTACGGGGACGCCCTGCTCATTTTGTAGGGATTCCGGCCGGAAAACCCCTTCCGCCCCCTTTCTTCGACGGTGCCAGCTGATCGAGAAGCTCCCGGGCCATCCGGACCTCCGGAAGGGAGGGATCGGCCCCGGGTCCCTCCCACAGGTCCCGAAAGGGGGCCAGAAGTCCCGCGAGCAGAGTCTTCGGTCTTTTTTCCGAGAGAAGGAGAGGACCCAGAGACAGGGCGGCCCGAAGAGAGAGGATGCGGGCGCCCTGATCCTCTCCGAGACGCCGGGCCGTCGCGAAGTTTTCCCTGGCCTGGGAGATCTTTTTGCGACGGAGGGCGCTTTCACCTTCCAGACGCCAGAGTTCGGCATCGTAGAACCGGACTCCGGTGCGGGCCGAAAAGCATTTTGCCGAATGGAGAATCCCCTCCGCTTTAGGGATGTCTTCCAGGATCAGATACGTTTCGGCGAGCATGGAAAGAAAAACGTTTTCCGCCACCCGGTGCACCCTTCGCACCATGGGCAGACTTTTGTAAAGAAGGTCCAGCCCCTCCGGATCGCCTTTCTTGGCCAGAACCCACCCCTTGAACCCGATCCCCGTGGGAAGCCAGGCATCGGTGTTCCGGTCCCGGGACCACGCGATGATTTCCTCCGCTTTTTCCAGAACCTTTTCTTCATTTCCGAGATACCGGTAAAGGTCACAGGCAAAGGTCAGGCAAAATCCCCTCAGGGGATGACCGGCGTCTTTGCCCCAGTCTTCGAGCCGGTCGAGCTCCTGGCGGCAGGAAGGAATCTGGCCCGTGAACCAATAGCCCCAGGAGCGGTAGGCGGAGGCCTGGCGGAAGATCGCCTCTCCCTCGGGGGTTCGAGGGAGGCCCTTGGGCGAACCGGTTTCTTCGAGCAGGAGGGACAACGCGTCAAGAGAAGCGGAAAAAGCCCCCTTCCAGAAGGAGAGACATCCCTGCGAAAAAAGAACCATCCGTCGAAAATCCGGATCCCTGAACCTCTTCTCTGTTTCCGCAAGATCTTCTAAAACCCTTTGGGCCTCGGAGAGTCGTCCTTGGGCGACCATGGACCGGAAATGTCCGTAGACCGACAGAAAAGACTCTTTCGAGGGCGTCTTCTTGTGTGAGCTGAGGGTCAAGGCCTTCTGAAAGGCCTGCCCCACGTCCCGCGTTCCCAGACCTCTCGTTTCCGTGCGTATTTTTCCCAAAAGAAGATGGAGCCGGGTTTCCTGCTGTTCGCTCGCCGGCGAAGGGGACCGGAGAAGAGCCATCAGGCGAAGGGCTTTCTCGGCGTGGCTCTCCCCTTCGACAAAAGCGCCATGCAGCAAAGCCCTTTGCGAGGACTTTTCGTACCAGAGCATCGATTTTGCGAGCTCTTTGGCTTCTTCGAAATGATAGGCCAGGAGCTCGGGGTTGTTCTCTGCGGTGTGGGGAAATCGTTCGAGGAGGGTTTCGGCGATCGCCCTGTGCCAGTGGCGATAGCTTTCAAGGGTCTGTGATCGGAGGGCGGTGTCCCTGACAAGAGAGTGGCAGAACTCAAAGATCTCGCCCGAGGCGAGGTCTTTCCTAAAGATGAGGCCGCTGTGTTCCGCCCGCCGAAAGAAGCCCTCGAGCCTTTCGGAAGATTCCGGCGAAATCGCCCTGAAGAGGTCCATGGGAACGACTTGACCCACGACGGCGGCCCGCTGGAGGAAGGGAAGGTCTTCGGGAAAGCGTCTGAGCCGTTCCGAGAAAAGTTCGTCGATGTGCCGGGGAGGGGAGAAAAAAACGCGGCCCGACTCAACCGGAGACTCCTCGAAGATCCGGACCGCCTCCCTGAGAAAGAGGGGGATTCCCCCCGACGATCGGAGAATGTCGGCCGCCACCTTTTCGGGAAGAGCGCGTTCTTCTGCGAGGGATCGAAGCATGGATTGTCCTTCTTCTTCCGTGAGAGGCGACAGTCGGAGCCGGTGAAGGTTGGGCAGGGAGTCAAGCCAGGCGGGAGACTCTCCCTGCCGAACCGTCAGGACGGTCACCATTCTCCCCGACAGCCGAGGATCCTCGAGGACCGTTTTGAGGGCATTCCTGGTCGAATCATCCGACCAGTGAATGTCTTCGACCGCCAGCAGGAGGCGTCGTTGTCCCCGGATCCGGAGAATCGAGAGGAAGAGATTTTCGAGCGCCTCCCGAAAGGGACGACCCGAGAAATTCTGGAGCGAGGGGGAGAGACCCATCAGATCGGACAAAAGGGAGGCGGACTCCTCCTGGAGAGGAAGTCCCAGAGAAAGAACATAGGAATCGATGCGTTCCCGGGCCCGGGAGCCGACGGGGTCCGACGGGATCCCGACGAGGCTTCTCAGAAGGCGGATTACCGGGAAATAAGGGCTGTTGGTGTACTGGGGAAGACATTCGAGAATGCGGATGACCGGGGGACCATTCTCTTCCTTCCGATCGTCTCCGGAGAGGGCGCGGGAGGCGAAGGCCCGGAGAAGATGGCTCTTTCCGATCCCCGGGGGGCCCTCCAGCAGGACGACCCCTCCCCTGCGCCCGCTCCAGACCCGTTCAAAGAGCGAGAGCTCTTGTGTGCGGCCCACAAGACCCGTTTTTTCCGCCCACGATTCCATGGTCGGTCCATCGCTCACCCCCAGAAGACGGAAGACGGATCCCACTCCCGGAGGGGTCCGGGAAACCGGGATCGTTTCGACCCGAAACTGATCGGCAAAGAGGGATTTGGCCGAGTCCGACACGCGAATCTCGCCGGTCTCCGCCTCCATGCACAACAGCATGGCGGTCCGGTCGACGAGATCCGACGGGTCCGCGGTCTTGACCAGGGCGGAATGAATGCCCGCGCGGACGGAGAGAGATGCGGCGGTCCGAAAAAACTCCACGAGTTCGAGGGCCGTTCGGGCCGCGCGCCGGGCCGAACCTTCCCGGAAGGGGCCGACACCGAACCGGGCCACCCACCCTCCCGCGTGGGAGGGGGAGGGGACGCCGCCCCTCTCCCGGATAAATTCCGGAATTTTGTCGAGGAGATTTTGGGATTCGCCCTCAGGAGAGGCCCCGTCCTCGAGGGATTCCAGCCATAATCCGTCAAAAAAAACCACCGTCACAGGCGATCGTCCCACATCCTTCTTCGATTCTTTGAGGACCTCCTCCCGGCTCTCCCGTTTTTCGGTGATTTCCCGAAGGAGCGCCAGCGTCTCCGGTGAGGGGGGAACTCCCAGCTCCCGGACGAGAATGTTCCGGCAGCTCTCGAACTGGAGCTCCGCCGCCCGGCGGTTTCCCGAGGCGGCAAACAGACGCATGAGCCGCCGGTGCCCCCCTTCGTCGAAGGGATCGATCCGAAGGCCCAACGAGGCAATCCGGATGGCTTCCGGCAGGTCTCCGGCACTCGTCCTGATCCGCACCAGCTGTTCGATGGCCCGGGCGGCAAGGGTCCGGGTCCGCTCCCGAACCCCTTCGACCCAGGCATCGAACTCCTCGCAGTCCGGAAGATCGAATCCGTCGAGAAAGGGCCCCCGGAGGCTCTCCACCGCCCCCATCAGCTGTTCGGCGCACCGAAGGCAGGCCGCGGGATCCTCGAGGACCCGGCATTCGGGGGGCGGGCTCTCGAGGAGCGTCAGGTCCAGCCGGTGGGGGGCCCGGGTGTTGAAGGCCACCGTGCGGGGATCGGTGATGAGAAAGGGCCGGGAGAGCCGCTCGTCGCCAAGAGCCCGTCGAATGGCGAGAAGGGATTGCCGGAGGGAGGCGAGCCCCTTTTCCGGGGGGCGTCGGGCCAGAAAAGAAGAGCCAGGGCTTTCCGGTCGTGGGAGCGGGAGGATTCCACGGCGAGATAGATGAGGAGGGCCAGGACCTTCCGGGAGGGAAGAGGCGCAAGGGTCCGCTCGCCCAGACGAATGTCGGGCGGGCCAAGGAGGGAAAAAGAGAGAGTCTTGTCGAGGGATCGTCCTGTACGTCCCATCGGAGGGGGGCCTCCTCTCCGGTTCCTCCAGTCATCCGAAAGCGCATCTTCCAGAGGATCTGGACCGATATCTTCTTTAAAATGCTGTGTGTAAATATTTATTTTTATAACACTTTATTGATGCTACCCTCATTATACTCATAATCCCAAAGAAAAAGGAAGCAGGAAGGCAAGACAATAGTCAAGATTCGGACAAGTTTTCTTTCTCGCGAACGTCGGGAAACAGGAATATCGATCCGGACACCTCCGGATCATCCTCAGTGAGGTGTGCGATTCTCCAGGAGTCTCCCATGGACGGACGACACGAACAGACGACGATCGAACGGCTCAAGAGAGGGTGGGTCTCCCGGGTTGCCAGCCTTGTCCTCTCTTTCCTTCTCCCCCTGACGACGATGCCGACAATGGCGTGGGCCCTCCCCCACGGGGGTGTCGTGACAAAGGGGGGAGCCGCTCTCTCCTACAGCACCGGCAAGCTTCTCGTCAGCCAGTCGACCTCCTCCGCCTCCTACTCCTGGAGTTCCTATAACGTCGGTTCTTCCCAGACCGTGACCTACAAGACCCCGGGGGCGAAATCCGTCTCCATGAACTATATCGGGGGCACCGCCCCGGCGGTGATCTCGGGCAAGGTGACGTCGAACGGGATCCTGTACTTCATGGATGCCAACGGGCTTGTCTTCGGTCAGGGTTCGGAGATCTCGGCCGCGGGAGTCCGCGCCTACGGGGCGATCTCTCCCTCGTCTGCCCCATCGGGAGCAGTGACGAATGCCGGGACCCTGACCGTCGCGCCGGGAGGGGAGGTCGTCCTGGTGGGAACCTCCGTGGCCAACTCCGGGACGATCGCGGCCCCCGGAGGAGAGGTGGTGATGGCCTCCGGCAAGATGGTGACCCTCTCCCAAACCTCCGGCTCTTCCTTTTCCGTCATGACGTCGGGAGGGGGGTCGGTTTACGATTCGGGGGTCGTCTCCGCGGAGACGGTCGGTGGAAAGACGGGCCAAATCGTGCTCCAGAGCGGGATGGGCTCCGGGACGACCACGCTTGCATCCACCGCGGTCCTCGACGCCTCGGCGCCGAACGGGGGGAACGGGGGGGAGGTCTTCATCAACGCCAGCGGGGTTGTCCTGGACAACGTGGCTCCGATCGACGTCTCCGCGCCTTATGGCAGCAAGGGAACGGTCAGGATCGATCCGAACTATATCTTGTCTGGAACGACCTTGGATATCTGCAATGCGACAGGGCTGGAGAGCGTCGATACGAATCAGACGAGTCTGACCATCGGGACAACCCCGACCGATCCCCTGACGGACACCATCAAGCTTGAAACGAACATGAATTTGGCCACCGGAAGCACCCCCTACAACTGGATTCCTCTCGGCAGTAGTTCGACTCCCTTCACCGGGACCTTCAACGGGAACGGGTACACGGTGAGCGGGTACACGATCGGAACGTCGGGGAGCAGGTATTCCGGAAATGACGTGGGCTTCATCGGCTATCTGGGATCCGGGGGGAAGGTTGAAAATCTTGGGGTGTCCGGGACGATCTATGTCAACGGCTCCGACGTGGGAGGGGTCGTCGGGTACAACACCGGCGGCACGGTGGAGACTTCCTACAACACGGGAAGCGTCAGCGGAACCTACTTCGTGGGGGGGGTCGTCGGGTACAACTACACCGGCAGCACTGTGGAGTATTCCTACAACACGGGAAGCGTCAGCGGAACCACCTTCATGGGAGGGGTCGTCGGATACAACACCGGCGGCACGGTGGAGACCTCCTACAATATGGGAAGCGTCAGCGGAACCTACTACTTGGGGGGGGTCGTCGGATACAA
>DGKK01000035.1:0-44717 GCA_002387725.1 Nitrospirae bacterium UBA4572 | reverse complement strand
ACCTACTTCGTGGGGGGGGTCGCCGGATACAACGCCGGCACGGTGCAGGATTCCTACTACAACACCACATCCTACGACGGTAATGCTATCGGGGCAAATTGCGGGAGCGGGACGAGCAACAACAACAATGGCATTCCATTGGGCGAGTTTTCCGTCACGAAATCGGCTACGGCCGGAGTCTTCAATCTCGGATCCTTTAACACTTGGGAATCGGGGTCTTTCAACTCTACCGACACGACCGCCCCGTGGTTTGAAGGGTTCGTGGTTTCCGGAAACGGAACGATAAAGGCCCCCATGCTGGTGCCGGATCTCCCTACTGCCACCGTTACGGTAAACGGCACCTCCGTCTATAACGGATTGTGTGTCACGGCGAGCGTAAGGACGATCTATACCTTGGGAGGAAACGCGATTCCCCAAGGGGATACCGTGACGCCCCCGCCGGCCTTCGGACCGAATGTGGGGACCTATAACGAGACACCCAAACTTAACGGAATAATCACGTCAGCTCCGACGACCCAGACGAGCGTGGATTCCGTGACTGCCGTTTGCGGAACATGGACGATTACCCCGGCGACCCTGACGGCCGCGACAACCGGGACGAAGACCTACGACGGGACTCCAAATCTCACCCTGACCTCTTCCAATACGACCTTCACGGGTGTGGACGGACAGACCGCCACTTTGAACACGAGCCTGACCGGGACCTTGACCAGCGCGAACGTGGGAGAGAACCTCGGGGGAACTCTGACCGTGACGGATTCCGACCTGACGGGAAACGCAGAGTTCTCCGCCTCGAACTACACCCTTCCCACGAGCTTCTCGGGCGGGGCTATTACCCCGGCGACGCTGACAGAGACGGCCAATCCGGCCTCAATGACCTATGGAGGGACCGTCCCGACGCTGTCCGGGACGCTGTCGAGCCCCTCCATCTCCTCGACGGAGATTCCCAATCTCGTCACGGCCTCGTGGAGCACATCGGCGACGAAGACAAGCAACGTCGGAACCTATTCGATTGTTCCCACCCTCTCTTACGGGACGAATACCGACGGAACGGGGGTGGTCCCGGGAGACTTCACCCTCTCCCCGGCTTCTACGAACGGATCCGCCCTGACCGTCAATCCGGCTCCGTTGACGGTGACCCTTTCTTCCGTCGACAAGACCTACGACGGAAGCTCCGTAGCCTATCTCGTCGGAGCGGCCGCCTCGGAGACGGCGAACGGGTTGACCCAGAGCATTTCACCGAACGTCACGGTCTCCGGCTTCGTCAACGGAGATTCGGGCTCTTTTGTCGCCGCCACCGGATCCTATTTCAGCGGGGGACATCCGGTCGCGAACGTGGGAAGCGGCTATACCGTTTCCGTCCCGGTGAGCCCCGGCTCCTTTTCCGCGGGGAACGGAACCCTCCTTTCCAACTATTCTGTCGACGGGGTCCGGCTGACCGGCGCGAATACCGCCACCCTCACAGGCACCGGATCCATCACTCCGGCGACAATCTCCCTCACTACGACGGCCGTGAAAACCTATGACGGAACGGCGGGGATCATTCTGACCTCGTCGGATACCACGATTCTCGGGGTGCCTACCGGACAAGCGGGGAGTCTGGGCAAGCCCCTCCCGGCCACGCTCTCGTCCTCGAGTGACGGAACGAATCTGGGGGGAACGGTCTCTCTTTCCTCGGAGGATCTGACGGGAAACGCCGCCTTTCTCTCGGCGCTTGCCGCGGGCGACTATCTCTTCTCCCCAAACTTCACGGGCGGAAGCATTCTGTCGCTTTCGTCAAGCCCCATCGTTCCCGCCGCCCAGACCAGCTCCGCAAACATTTCCCAGCTCTCCGCCCCGAGCGGTCTTAACGGAGTTGCCTCTCAGGCCGGAAGTCCGGCGTCCTCCTTGCCGAGCTTGGCCGTTCCGTTGTCAGGAAACTTTGGCTCGTCCCCCACAGCCGGCCTGAATATGGGCGACCTGACGGAAGACTCCTCTACTATCTTTGACCTCAATTCGTCAAACGTCTCCTTTCCGCCAACATCCGGGGACGAAACGATCCTTGCCGTCGGCCTTCGGGACATTCAGCCCGTGGACACGATCTCCCTGAAGGAGAACACGCAGATCGCCTCCCCGGCGTCTCCCTTGTCCGAGGTCCGCAAGAAAGAGGTCTCGGGGGCGCCAAACAACAGAAATGCCGAGCCATTCGATCTCCTGACGCTGACCGGCTCGAGAGCGGACTCCTATTCCCTCCGGATCTCGACCTTCCGGCTGCCTTCGGACATTGGAGTCTTCGAAAGCCAGGAGGCGCAGTGATCGCCACAAGACACGGACGTCATCCTGCACTGGTTTGGGTCGGTTCTTACGAAAAATTGCGGAGAGAAAAGGGGAGGTGTTAGAAGGCCAGGTTCTGGTCTCCCCCACCAATGGGTCCTCTTGGCGAGGAAGAGATCGCAGGGAAAATGATGGGGGCGGTGACGGGGATGAACGTGCCTAGCTGGGGGGTGCCTTTTTGGAGCGTCCCGCGAGGGTCTCCGCCGATTCCGTCCTCTCTTGGGGGAGGGTGGTTCGCATGGGTGAGCCGGTCGGTAGACCGTTCGCCTCTTAATCAACAACAGTCCCGATTCCTTGGGACAAGCGAGGAGGAAGTGCCATGGACGAACAGGGATCGGTCGCACCGAAAGAGCGCGTCAACATTGTTTACCGTCCCTCCACGGGAGATGCCAAGGAGGATGTCGAGCTTCCGTTCAAGCAATTGGTGATCGGTGACTTCACGCTGAAAGAGGATCCTCGTCAGCTCGAGGAAATCAAGCCGATCAATGTCGACAAGACAAACTTCAACAACGTGCTGGAAAGCCACAATCTGAGTCTCGACCTGAGCATTCCGAACCATCTGGCTCCGGAGGCCGAAGGCAAGGATCCCGAAAAAATGACCGTCTCTCTCAAATTCAAGGAAATGAAAGACTTTACTCCAGACGCCATTGTGGATCAGGTTCCAGAGCTTCGGGAACTGATTGCGCTTCGGGATGCGCTTAAAGCCCTCAAGGGTCCTCTGGGCAATATCCCCGATTTCAGAAAAAAGCTCCAGGAGATCATTCAGAACGATGAGACCCGGGCCAAACTTCTTGCCGAGCTTGGCATCGAGTGATCCCTCTCCTCACTTTGTTCGATTGTTTAATTGACCCGAATCCAGGAGGCATTTGATGGCGGAAAATGCGAAAAAAGATCAGGAAGCCAAGTCCGGTTCGTCGACATTCAGCGATTCGCTGATCGACGATCTCGTCGAGGCGACGCGGCTGAAGCCGGGGGACGAAGCCTATTCGATCACCCGCCAAGGCGTCAGGGCCTTCATCAACGAGCTCCTCGAGCCCCAGCGGTCGGTGGAAAAGGTGACGCAGTCCACCGTCGACGAGATCATCGCCGACCTTGACAAGAAATTATGCCGGCAGGTGGATGCCATTCTCCACCACCCGGACTTTCAGAAGCTGGAGTCCAGCTGGCGTTCGCTCAAGTATCTCGTTGACCAGACTGACTTCAGGGAAAACAACAAGATCGAAATCCTCAACGTCAGCAAACAGAAGTTGCGGGAAGACTTTGAGGATGCGCCGGAGATCACGAATTCGGGTCTCTACAAGATTGCCTATACCAACGAATTCGGACAGTTTGGCGGCCAGCCCTACGGATCGATCATCGCCAACTACGAAATGAATCCCGGCCCCCAGGACATCAAGCTTCTCCAGAATGTCGCGAGCGTGGCCTCCATGGCCCATGCTCCCTTTATCGCCGGAGCGGGACCGGAGTTTTTCGGTGTCGACGAATTCTCGAAGCTCCCGAATCTCAAGGATCTGGCGTCCATTTATGAGATGCCCCAGTTTGCCAAATGGAATGCTTTCCGGGAAAGCGAAGATGCCCGCTTCGTCGGGCTGACCGTTCCGCGGTTCATGTTGCGGGTGCCTTACGGATCCCAGACGGTTCCCTCCAAAAAATTCAACTACCAGGAGGGCGTGGACGAAGGCAACAGCGCCTTTCTCTGGGGGAATGCCTCCTTTGCCTTTGCGTCTCGCCTTTCGGCCTCCTTTGCCCAATACCGATGGAATGCCAACATCATCGGTCCCCAGGGAGGGGGAGCGGTCAAGGATCTTCCGATCTACAACTTTGAAGCGATGGGGGAGGTCCAGTCGAAGATTCCCACCGAAATCCTCATCTCGGAACGTCGGGAATTCGAGTTGGCCGAGCAGGGATTCATCGCCTTGGCGATGAGGAAAAATAGCGACAATGCTGCCTTCTTTTCGGCAAATTCGGCTCAAAAGCCGAAACTTTTCGGCCAGACAAAAGAAGGCAAGGAAGCCGAACTCAACTACAAGCTGGGAACCCAGCTTCCCTACATCTTTGTCATGAGCCGTCTGGCGCATTACATCAAGATCATCCAGAGGGAAAATATCGGAACCTGGAAAGAGCGGGCCGATCTCGAGGCCGAGCTCAATAACTGGATCCGACAGTACGTCTCCGACATGGACAATCCTGCCGCTGGAGTCCGGAGCAAGCGTCCTCTTCGACAGGCTGAGATCTCGGTCTCGGATGTCGAGGGCGATCCGGGCTGGTACCGAGTGTCCATGAAGGTGCGTCCCCATTTCAAGTATATGGGGTCTTCATTTACGCTGTCGCTCGTCGGAAAACTCGACAAAAAGTGACCCATGGCGGGGATCCAAGCCCCGCCCTTCTTTGACCTTAACAATCTAAAAGAAAGGATTCATGATGCCAATGCCATTGTACGCATTCGTTCAGGCCAAAAATCAGGGAAAAATCGAAGGATCCTGCACCATCAAAGGGCGTGAGGGAGCCATCCAGGTCCAGTCCTTCGACTATACGGTGGATCTCCCGAAGAACCCTCAGACGGGTCTTCCCACCGGACGCAGGGTTCACAATCCGATCACCATCACCAAGGAAATCGACAAGGCTTCCCCCAAGCTGTTTCAGGCGCTATGCACCGGAGAGCAGATGACCAAAGTGACGATCGACTGGTATCGGATCAATCCCCAGGGCAAGGAAGAGAAGTACTACACCACCGAACTCGAAAATGCGACGATCGTCGCGATTCGGGATTGGATGCCCAATGTTCTCAAGGCGGAAGACCGTCAGATGGGTCATATGGAGGATGTCTCCTTTGCCTTTGAGAAAATCACGGTGACATGGGCAGACGGCGGGATTTCCGGGGAAGACTCCTGGAACAACCCAAAATAGCAACAGCGGGATAAGGAGAAGTGAGGGATTCAGATGGACGCCCGTGAACGGCTCCTCGAGCGAATAGGCTCTCTGGTCTCCCGATCGGAGGCCCGAAACCAATCGAGATTTGAACAGGTGGGAAGCTCAATCCGGGCCCATCTGTCCCGCATTCTCCGAACCCGGAGAAAATCGGTTCCCATTGCCGACGATTTTGGCGTTCCAGATTTGTCGAACGTGGCCGGGTCCTTTGAGGCCGGGTCATCGGTTGAAATTGTCCGGGCGATTCTTGAGACGGTGGGGCGATATGAGCCCCGGCTTCTTTCTCCCCGTGTTCGCGCCCATGAGACGACAACAGAGCTTGGGGCTCTGCGACTTGAAATCTCGGGAGAGATTTTGGTCAACGGACAGAATATGCCGATCCAGTTTCCTGTGCTTGTCAAGGCGAGTGGAGAGGTTGTCCTGACCTAGATCTGGTCAGGAGAAAAGGGGGATTTCATTCCGTGTCTACCGGTGCCTATGAGCAAGAACTGGCAAACCTTCGGGTGCTCGCGAAGGAGTTTTCTTCGGCCCATCCGGCGGTGGCTCCGATGCTGGGGCAGCCGTCTGCCGATCCGGATGTGGAGCGACTTCTCGAAGGGGTGGCATTTCTGACGTCCATCCTTCACCAGCGGCTGACGGATCATTTTCCGGAGTTTGTCCAGGAGATTGCCCAAGTCCTTTTTTCCCAGTTCCTGCGTCCGGTTCCCTGCGCCACCATTCTCTCCTTTTCTCCCAAGGGCAAGCTGACCGAAACGGTCCGGATTCCCCGCGGTACCCTTGCCGGCTCTTCTCCCGTCGATGGAACGACCTGCTACTTCGAGACATGCCAGGATATCGATCTCCATCCCCTGACGGTGTCTGCCGTCAAAGTCGTGCAGGAGGCTGGGCGCCCTGCCTCCATACACCTCACATTGTCCGGGATGCCTCTGGCTCAACTTGCCGCCCCTTCACTCTCCTTTTACTTGGGAGGTCCGTATTCCGAGGGATCGAACCTTTTCTATCATCTCACCCAGAATCTCGAATCGATCGAAATCGTCGTCCCCGGGGAGCCCTCCACATTTCTTTCTCCCGATTCTTTGCGGGCCTCTTCCTTCGGAGACGATTCGGCCCTCTTTCCCTACTCTCCGAATTCCTTTTCCGCCTACAGGCTCTTCCAGGAATTCTTTGTCATGCCGGCGAAGTTCCTTTTTGTCGAGCTGTCGGGATTGTCGAAGTGGGAGCGAAGAGGAACGGGAACCACGGCAACTATCGTTTTTCGCCTGACAAAAAGCCCGGCCCGCCCCCTGAATCTGCAGCCCCACCATTTCGTTCTGGGAGCCGTACCGGCGGTGAACCTCTTCGAAACCGACGCCGAGCCCATCTCCCTGACCCATCGGCAGAGCGAAATTCCCATCCGGCTGGCCGCGGGAAACAGGGATCATTTCGATGTTTTCTTTATCGAACGCGTGACCGGAGTCTCCTCCGCCACAGGAAAGACCTCGGAATACCGCCCGTTCCATGAACTCCTCGGGCAGGAAACTTCCTCGTCCTCCCGGGCCTATCGGGTTGTTCGAAGGGCCTCCCGGACGGAGTCCAGGGCCGAGACCTATCTGGGGATTCTCTACGGAAAAGGGGAGGTCCCGACGGACGAGACATTGTCGGTCCGTTTGCGCGCAACCAACAGGATGCTTCCCGAGGCGTTGAAACCCGGGGAGATCAACCGGCCGACCGACAACTCTCCCGAACGCCTTATGTTTTCCAATCTGACGTCCCCCACGCCTTACATCCAGCCCCCGCTCGGGGATGGCCTGGCATGGAGAATCCTCTCCCAACTGGGAATCAATTTTCTTTCTCTGGGAGATGCCTCCCGACTCCGGGCACTTCTCTCGATTTATGTGTTTCCGATGGAGAGGAACAAGGGGCTGGAGGATGTCAATCGGAAGCGGATCGACAGCATCGACGAGGTCCGACTGTCCCGCAAGGATCGCTTTATCCGGGGAGTGCTTCTCCGGGGAACGGAAATCCTGGTGCGGGTTCGGGGAGACGGGTTTGCCGATGTGGCAGATCTTTACCTGTTCGGAACCGTCTTGAACGAGTTTCTGTCGGTCTATGCCACGATCAATACTTTCACGAAGCTCCAGATTGAGAACGCATTGACGGGAGAAACACTTTCATGGCCGGAACGCCTGGGAACGCAAACACTGATCTAGAGGTTCTCAGAGACGACCTCGTAAAGCACGCTTCGGAGTTCCAGTTTTTCCAGGCGGTCCGTCTCCTGAGGCTCCTGCGTAAAAATGTCGAAGGGGAGAATTTCGACGAAGAACTGTGGAGGCAGGTCAAGATCCGCCCCACACTCTCTCTCGCCTTTCCCCCCAACGACATAGAATCGCTCGAGTGGGGGGGGCGGCCGGAAAGCCGGTCCTCGATGTCAATTTCTTCGGGCTTTACGGCGTGGCGTCGCCGCTCCCGACCTTCTATACCGAAGATCTGATCGAGGAGAAGAACGAGGACGGTACGGCTGCGCGAGACTTCCTCGACATTCTTCACGGCCGACTTTACCCGCTCCTGTACGAGGTCTGGGAAAAAAACCGTATTTCACTGCGAGCCTACGAAAAAGGCGAGAAGGACATCGAGAATCTGTTCCATGTTTTTACGGGCCTTTCCCTTCCGGTTTTCCGGGAGGTGGACCCCCTCGCATCCACGGTACTCCGGTATGCGGGGCTTCTGACCCAGCATCCTCGCTCGGCAAAAGGACTTGAAGCGATCCTCTCCGATGTCCTTGGGGGCGTGCCGGTCGAGGTGAGGCAATGCGTGGAGAGGGATGTGGTCATTCCCGAAGAGCAGAGGCTGGCTTTGGGACGCCGTCTTCCGCTGGGCGAGGAGACGGTTCTCGGAGACCGGGTTGCCAACAGGACAAACCAGGTCCTGATCCGGATTGGACCGATTCATAACGAGATTTTTGAAACGCTCCTCCCCGGGCGGGAGAATCTTCGAAAGATCGCCTTCTGGAAGGAATTCTATCTTCTTGATCCGCTTGTGGCGGAAGTGGAGGTTCTTCTGTCCGACACCGATCCCCGGCCGACCTGCCTGGGAAGCGATTCCAGAAATCGTCTGGGGCTTGACGCCTGGCTCGAAAACGGGTCGTTTATGCCGGAGAAAAGCGTGTTCATCGGCGTCGACTCCGTCCTGTCCACCCAGGGATGACCTCCCTGTCCGGAGATGTTCGGGAGGGGGGGGTCTCATATCGTTTCGGTCCGAGCGGCTCGAAACTTGTCGAAGGGGGTCTCTGGTGCAACGAATCCTTGATCCTCCCGGGTTCAGGAGGGTCCCCGTTCGCCCGGACAAAGGGGCGTATCCGGGAGGAGAGGGAAGAATGACAATCGTCCGGCAAAGAGCTCCTTTTCTTCGGCTCCATCGGACATCGGGAGAGAAGGGCGGGCGGTAAGCCGGGGGGCTCCAACACTCTCAGTCAACGTGAGGGATCCATGATCATCGCCGATTTGAAACCATTGTTCAGACGCATGTCTCCCATTCTGACCCGCGCGGTGGAGCAGGGGGCCGGACTGTGCCTTTCACGAAGCCATTACGAAATCACCCCCGAACATGTTGTCATCTCCCTCCTGGACCATCCCGACTCGGACGTCATGAAGATCCTCGCAGCCGAAGGGATCGATGGGGGGAGCGTGCGGAGAGAGATGTCGAACGCTCTCGACGATCTCAGGTCGGGAAACGGCGGCCGCCCGGTCTTTTCCCCTTTGCTGATCGAGGTTCTTCAGGATGCCCACCTGATCGCGTCGATCAACCGAAACGAGCCGCATACGCGCTCGGGGGTCTTTCTTCAGGCCTTTGTCAACCGCCTCTCGGCCTATTCGTCGGGCCGACCCTCGAAGTCCCTCGAACGGATAGGAAAAGAGCGCCTCAAGGATCAGTTCGACACCCTCGCGTCGGGATCGGCGGAAGCCATCGGAGGAGGACAAGAGTCTCAAGAGGGCCCCTCCGAGGAAGGGACCGCGATCGGCCGCTTTTGCGAGGACTTCACCGAAAAGGCCCGGAAGGGGAAGATCGATCCGGTCTTTGGCCGTGATGCCGAGGTCAGGCAGATCATCGATATCCTGTCGCGCCGCCGCAAGAACAACCCCATCTGCGTGGGAGATCCGGGGGTCGGCAAGACGGCCGTCGTCGAGAGCCTGGCCCTTCGCATCGTGGAGGGCGACGTTCCCGAATCCCTGTCGAAGGTCCGTCTCCTGGGGCTCGACATGGGAGCCCTCGAGGCCGGAGCGGGGGTCAAGGGGGAATTCGAAAACCGGTTGAAGGGGGTGATCAATGAGATCAAGGCCTCTTCGGTTCCGGTCATTCTCTTCATCGACGAGGCCCATACCCTGATCGGGGCGGGAGGGGCCCAGGGCGGAGGGGACGCCGCCAACCTTCTCAAGCCGGCCCTGGCTCGCGGAGAGCTTCGGACGATTGCCGCCACGACCTGGGCGGAATACAAGAAGTACTTTGAAAAAGATGCGGCCCTGGCCAGAAGGTTCCAGCCGGTCAAACTCGACGAACCGTCAGTGGAGACGGCGATCCTGATCCTTCGCGGATTGAAAGCCCATTACGAAGCCGTGCATCACGTCACGATCCGGGACGATGCCCTGGTGGCCGCGGCCACGTTGTCCGACCGCTATCTGACCGGGCGCAAGCTTCCCGACAAGGCGGTGGATCTTCTGGACACCAGTGCGGCGAGAATCCGGATCTCCCAGTCCTCGAAGCCTGAAAAGATCGAAGGGCTTGAACGGCGGATCCAGGCCCTCGAGAGGGAAAAAAACGGCCTTGTCCGGGATCAGACGTTCGGACAGGATATCCCGGCCGAACGGCTCGACGCGATCGGCCGGGAGCTGGGGACTCTCGAACAGGAACTCTCCCGCCAACGAGAGCGATGGGAAAAGGAGAAGACGGCCGTCGCGGAACTGCTGGCCCACCGCGAGGATCCTCGACGCGAAGGCCCCGACCGGGAGAGCTGGATGAAAGAGCTTCGGACCAAGGAAGCGGCGGTCCGGAAGATCCAGGAGGATCACCCCATGATCCACTTCGAGGTGGATCCCGAAACGGTGGCGAGGGTGGTCTCGAACTGGACCGGCATCCCCCTGGGCAAGCTTCTGCGGGAGCAGGCGCAAACGGTCATGAGGCTCCAGGAGACCTTGGGCGAGAGGGTTTTGGGCCAGGAGCCGGCCCTTGCCAGGGTCGGAGAAATCATCCGGAACTCCCGGGCCGGCTTCAAGGCTCCGAACCAGCCGGTGGGCATTTTCCTTCTGGTCGGTCCCTCGGGAGTCGGGAAAACCGAAACGGCTCTGGCTGTGGCCGACATTCTCTTCGGCGACGAAAAGGCCACGGTGACCCTCAACATGAGCGAATTCCAGGAAAAGCATCAGGCCAGCCGTCTGATCGGCTCTCCTCCCGGATATGTGGGATACGGCGAGGGGGGGCTCCTGACGGAGGCCGTCCGCCAGCGGCCTTACTCCGTAGTCCTGCTCGACGAGGTGGAAAAGGCCCATCCCGACATCCTGAACATGTTCTACCAAGTGTTCGACAAGGGGGTTCTCTCCGATGGCGAAGGAAAAGAGATCGATTTTTCCAACACGGTGATCTTCCTGACGAGCAACCTCGCCTCGGAAAAGCTTTCCGCCTACGCGCTGGAGCATCCGGAGGCCAGCTACGAAGATCTGGTGACTCTCATCCGTCCCGATCTGTCGAGGCACTTCAAGCCCGCATTGCTGGCTCGCATGACCATCGTCCCCTACCTCCCCCTTCGGGGAGAAGCCCTGGGACGGATCGTTCGCCTCAAGACGAAACGCCTCTCCCGCTCCTTTGTCCAGAACAATGGGGTGGAGATCGTCTTCGAGGACTCGCTAATCGACCATGTGGCGCTCCAGTGCGAGACCTCCGAGGCCGGGGCCCGGAACATAGACTACCTCCTCCAGAGCCGGATCCTCCCGGAGATTTCCCGGGAGCTGATCGGCCGGCTGGTCGAGGGCACCTTGGACGGACCGGTCCGGGTGGGGATTGCTCCCGACGGGACGACCGTCATCGGAACCGGTGCCACCGAAGCTCCGGAGAATCCGGGATCCGAGAAACCGAAGCCGATACGTAAAAACAAGAGGAAAGACCTATGAGTGCCGGGAATGCCGAGATGGCCGGAGAGGTCAACTTCAAGTTCACCGTGTCGGGCCTGCCCCCCGACACATTCCAGGTGGTGGATTTCGCGGGCGAAGAGGAGCTGAACGCCGATTATTCCTTTCGGATGACTCTTCTGACGCGCAACACGTCCTTGGTCCCTCGGGACCTTCTGGGGAAGGACGCATCCCTTGTCATCGAATCGCGCCGGGAAGGTCCCGTCGTGACAATGCCCTATCACGGGATGATCGGGGAGGTGGAGGTCTGCCGTCAGGTCTTCGACCGAACCGAATACAAGGTTACGCTTGTTCCACGCATCGCACGGTTGGCTTTGTCCGAGTATTCGGAGGTCTACACGCTCGAGAAGGATATTCCGGGGCTCCTCGAGGAGGTCCTGAAGGAGGCGGGTTTCACCTCCCAGGACTACCAGTTCAAGATCGTCGAGGGCGGGCGACAACGGTCTTTTGTCTGTCAGTACCGGGAAACTCTCCGCCAGTTTCTCCACCGCTGGGTCGAGCGGGAGGGGATCGTGACCTACTTCGACCACTCGGGAGAGAAGGAGAGGCTGGTCTTTTACGACCAGCNNCCACCAGAAGCCGGCCTGGACGAAGTCGCTGGTCTACCGGCCCCCGGGGGATCTCGATGTGGGGTTCTCGGACGATTCGCTGATCGAGTTTTCAGAAACGATCCGTCCGGTCACCGGCAAGGTGGTCGTTCAGGACTTCAACTATCGAAAGGCGAACCTCGAAATCCGCGAGGAAGAGGTTCTCGACCCGCGCCTTGAGACTCTCGTCGAAGAGTACGGGGAGAATCTCCGGACGAACGCCGAGGCGAAACGCCAGGCAAAACTTCTCGCCGAGCTGGTCAGATGTCGGGAGCGGAGATTCTCCGGAAAGAGTTCCGCCATTGATATCCGGGCAGGAACCACGGTCAAGGTCAGAAGCCATTTTCGGGAGGAGGTGAACGGGTCGTTTTTCGTCATCCGCGCGCGTTTCGACGGGTCCCTGACAGAATCCTCCCGGGGGCCGGGGAGCGTTGCCGAGCAGGGACGATTCACCACTTCCTTTGAGGCCATTCCTGCGGATGTGCCGTTCCGCCCCGAACGCAAGACCCTATGGCCCCGCATTTCCGGTGTCGTCCAGGGGATCGTCGAGGCGGAAGGGTCGGGGAAATTTGCGGAGCTCAACGAGTTCGGAGAGTACAAGATTCGGTTTCCCTTCGCCCTCACGAAGCGGAAGAGCCAGAAGGGCTCGGGGTGGGTCCGGCTCGCCACCCCGCTGGCCGGGGCCGACAACGGGATGCATTTCCCTCTCCACAAGGATACGGAGGTCCTGGTGGCCTTCATGGGAGGAGATCCCGACCAGCCGGTGATCGTTGGGGCCCTTCACAATTCGGAGGGACGGAATCTGGTGTCGAACAAGAATCCGGAAATTAACATCATCCGGTCTGCCGGGGGGAACGTCCTCATGCTCATCGACGGGAGTCTCTGACCTCCGGTTTTCCTCAACCATGAAAAGGAGCCTGCCATGTCCAGCCTCAACACCAACTCCGAGAACATCGAAAAAGTATCCGAAACGACCGGTATTGTGGGATACTCCAGCTCCTATATCAGCCTTCAGGCCATGAACGGGATCTTCATCAACGGGATCGGGAGCGGGAACAGTGCCCAGTCGAAACTTCCCTTTTCGAACGAAGCCGATAAAAACGGTTTCTATTCGGGGATGACGAACGGAGATTTCTGGATCTCGGGACAGAATGGCGGGGCCGTGATCAAGTCCTGCAACAGAAGCACCCCCGGGCCAAACGGACCGGGAAAAGGAAGCATCCACATCAACAGCGCGAACGGGGACGTCATCGTCAACGTTCCCAATGGGAACTTTGAATCCAATGTCGCGGGAGACACCGTCAATAACAACTCGGGCAACGTGACCAACAACACCAAGGGAAATCAGGTCAATCATATCCGAGGGAACCAGACGACCTACACCACGGGAAATCAGGTCAATTATATTCAAGGGAACCAGGCGTCCTACACCACGGGGAACCAGTACGCCTTGGCCAATGGCAATCAATCCCAAGTAGCCCTCGGCAGCAGCAATACCGTCGTTTTGGGGACTTTGAACCAGCTGGCCCTGGGGTTGTGCACACAGATCACACTCGGCGATCAGATCAACTTCAACGCGGTGGGACTTCAGAATGTGGTCTTGGGAGATATTCTCGATCTGTTTATCGGAGCCCACAATACCGTCACTGTGGGTTTTATCACGGATGAGCATCCCGCCGGAAGGGCGTCTGCCTCCGAACTCGAGGCAAAAGAGGTTCAGGCCAAGCTCGCGAACCACACCATTCAGATCGAGAATGTATCGACCGTGGCCCGTGACTGTGGCGCCGTCATCCAGTCCGCCGGAATCCACGTCTTCACCTGAGGCCGACCTCTATGGGACTTCGTGTCATCAAACCCCTTCTTCTCGGGTTCCTTTGCAGGACCTACCGGCGGCAAGGCCACCGTCTGGCCCTTACGGGGCTAGTGGGCTTTTCCTTAAACGAGCCTGACGTCCCGCTTCCTGAACATATGCTCTGGCAGACGATCGCACCCTCCCTGCCCAAGGAAGGGGTCTGGGATGAGGGGATCCCCAAGGACCGGGGGGAGGTGCTCCTTTCCGCCCGTTGCTACGGGCCAGGGGGACAGGCCGTTTCCTCCCGCCGGGTTGTCGTCCGTGTCGGTCCCGTGACCAAGGTGTTGGATGTCCGTGGAAACCGGGTGTGGGTTCGGGAGCGGGGGATCCTCCGGATAAGCGATCCGGTTCCCTTCACCGCGATGCCGATCGACTGGAGCCGTGCCTACGGTGGCCCGGGATACCCGGCCAATCCGGTCGGAGTGGGGTATTGGGGAGAGTCTTCGGAGGGTCCCCACCCTCTTCCCAACATCGAGGACCCGGCCCATCCGATTCTTTCCCCCGATGACCGTCCGGCCCCCGCGGGTCTGGGAGCCTTGGGACTCATGTGGAGCAGCCGTTCCGATCGCATCGGCCGCTACCGCGCAGGCGAGATCGGCCAGGAGCCGCCGGAGCTTCCGGCCGACTCCGACTGGACCCTTTACAATCAGGCGCCTCCCGACCAGTGGCTTCCCAGAACCTTTGCCGGGGGAGAGGCCTTTTCCCTGGAAGGGCTTCATCCAGCAAAGGAGCGACTGGAGGGCCACCTTCCCCGGATCGTGCTCCGAAGCTTCGCGACGCTCCGGAATGGGGCCTTCGTCGAAGTGCCACTCGCCCCGGAGACCCTTTGGCTCTTTCCCGATCTCGAGTTGGGGGTGATGATCCACCGGGGCTCGCTTCCGGTGGCTTCCGACGACGCTTTCGAGGTGGAATCCGTACTTTTGGCCGCCGAGGATCCGGGGGAGGGGCGCTTGCCGGAGCATTACCTCTCGGTCCGGGACCGTCGCGTCGCTCGGAATCCGAAGGACCTGAGCCGCTTTTCCGACGTGCCGCTGCTGCCCGCGCGTCTCGGGGACGATCCCCGGTCGCACATGCTGGATGTCGAGTACCATCTCGCCTCCACCCCGTCGACGGCGGGGGAGAAGATCGGAAAGATCTTGGAGCACAGGAAAGAGACGATCGACCGGGCCCTGGCCGGGGGGGAACCGGCGATCGGGGCAGGGGAGTCTCCGGAGGGGCAGGAGAGTCTCCGGAAGGCTCTGGAGGCAAAAAGGGACGAGGTCGAACAGGCCCTCAACGCCCTCCGTCATCAGCCTCCGATGTCGCTTCTCGACCGTGTGAGAGAGAGCGAAGCGCGCCGGATTCCTGTCGAGGACCCTGCCGCCTATGCCGAGGCGACCCTTCGGGAGGCGGTGGGCCGGATCCCTGCCGAGGTCTTCGAGAACACAAATCGTGACAGGGAGAGCTTTCTCCGGACCCTCATGCGAAAACCGGAGGCCCCATCCAAGCCTCGGGGAGGGCCGGGAACTGAGCGTCTCGAAGAGTTCCGGGAGAAAATTGAGGGGCTTCTGACCCAGGAGGAGGCCCAGATACCGGGAGGAGTTCCACCGGAAAAGCGGCAGGCGATGGGGGTGGCCCTCTCCCGGATCGACCGGGCCCGGGAAAAGATGGAGAGTTTCCGAGCCAGCGGGACGTTGTCGAACTCCATGGTGCGGAGCCTCCACCACTTCCGGCCTCCCGACGCCGACCCGGAGCGGGCCCGGGCAGGCCGCGAGAGGGTGACGGCTGGACTCCGGGGAGATCGGCGCTTCCGGGGACAGACGCTTCGCGGGGCGGATCTCTCCGGACTCGATCTCTCCGGATGCGACTTTTCGGAATGCGACCTCCTCGGGGCCGACCTGTCAGGATCGGATCTCTCCGGCGCCCGGTTTTCCGGCGCCTGGATGGCCCACGGAAGGCTCTCCGGTGCCCATGTTGAACGGGCGGATTTCTCCGGCGCGGGATTAGGCTGCGCCGACCTCACCGGAGTCCGGGGAACGGGGGCCAATTTCGAAAAGGCCGTCCTGTCCGGAGCCGTGCTTGACGGTTGCGTATTGTCCGAAGGACGCTTTTCCGGGGCCGAGCTCTTCCAGGTCCAGTACCATCGGGCGACGCTCCGGAAGTCTTCCTTTCCGGGGGCGAAGTTCATGCGGGCCGGGCGCCTTCCCTATCCCGCTTCCGGCTCCGATCCGGACTCCGGGGAACGGCTCCTGTTCCGGGAGGCGGACTTTTCCGGCTCCGATTTCACCCGGGCCCTCTTCATGAAGGCCGATTTTGAGCGGTGCGATTTTTCGGAGGCGGATCTCTCCGGTGTCACCTTTCTCGAGTGCGCGGGGCCGGAGACCCGCTTTACGGGGGCGGTCCTCCGCAAGGCCTCCTTTCCGAACTCCGTCGACTTTTCCCGATCCTGTTTCAAAGGAGCGGACCTCGCTCTGGCCAATCTCCGAGGTCTCGATCTCTCCGGAGCCGACTTTCGGGGGGCGACCCTCGCCGGGACGGACCTCTCCGGCGGAAATCTTTCGGGATCCCGACTTTCGGGGGTTCGGGCCGTCGGAGCCCGGTTTGTGAAGGCCGATCTCCGGGGCTCCGACGGCCGCGGCGGAGACTTCCGCCAGGGCCTCTTCCTGAAGGCCGACCTCCGGTTCGCCGACTTCTCCCACGGCTCCCTCTATGCGGCGGGGTTCACCGGAGCGAAGATTGACGATTCCACGCGCTGGGACAATGCCCTGACGGGAAAGACGGTCCTTTCGGGAGACCGGCCTTCATGAGGCGGATCGGACTTCCGGAAATCCGGGACTGCCTCGCGGGAGGCGCTCCCATCTCAGAGGCGGACCTGTCGGGGGTCGATCTGTCGGGAGAGGATCTTGCGGGCGCGATCTTCATCGATGTTGTGGGGGAGGGGACCCTCTTCCGGGAGGTGGGGCTCGACCGTGTCCTTTTCAAGAATGCCCGGCTGCCGAAGGCCGACTTTTCGAAGGCCCGCCTCGAGAAGGCCTCCTTCGTCGACTGCGACCTGTCGGGGGCCCGGTTCGGCGAGGCGGCGGCTCCAGGATCGCGCTGGGTCAATCCCAATCTGTCGGGAGTCCGGTTTTTGGGAGCCAGCTTGGGCAAGGCGGCCTTCATCAAGGCGACCCTGGAAAAGACTTCTTTCGCCGGGTCGGATCTCGAGAAAGCGGCCTTCGTCGAGGGGAATTTCGGGGAGACGGACTTTTCGGGGTGCCGGCTGGTCAAGTCCTCCTTCATCGGAGGGGATCTCTCCGGGTGCCTCTTTTCCGGCGCCATCTTCTCGAACCCGATTTTCGTGAAGTCTGTGCTCCGGGGGCTCGATTTTTCGGGGATGCGGCTTCCGATGATTCAGGCCAGCGAATGCGATCTGTCGGGGACGCGCTGGGTGAAGGCGAGCTTTTCCTTGGGGAACTTTTCCCGCTCGGATCTGTCCGGGGCCCTCTTCGACGGGGCGGAGTCTGAGAAGGTCCTCTTCGTGGAGGCGAACCTCGGGGGTATTTCGGCCCGGGGTTCCCGGTTCCCGATGGCCTCATTCCAGAAGGTCCTGGCGGCGGGTGCCGACTTCACCGACGCCGACCTGGCCTACGCCCCGTTCTCCGAGGCCGATCTCACCGGGGCGAATTTCACCGGGGCGAACCTGGTCTTCTGCGACTTTTCCCACGCCCGGCTCGACAGGGCCCTCTTCCGGGGGTCGGCGCTCGGGCGGGCGAGCTTCCACCAGGCGACGGAAGGGGGAGCCGACTTCGGGGGATCGACCCGGTCCCTGGCCCGGGAGACCGACCCGGAGCGGGCGGAGGCCGAATCCTTCATTCCACGGATCTTCGACACAGAGGAGGGACCCCATGCTGTCTGAGACAATCGGATTCGAAACCGGCGAAAAAACCGTCCTCCGGACGGGAACCGTCCTCTCCGTCTCCGGAAAGGGCCTGACTCTGGAGGCCGGCGGAGAGATCCTCGCGGCCCGGAAAGCCCCGGGCTGTCTGCCCGACCCCCGGGAGGACGACACGGTCCTCTTTGTGGAGGTCGAGGGGTGGGGGGCGGTCGTGATGACCGTTCTCCTCTCGGGTCCGGAGGAGTCTCCCCGGACGATGAGCTTCCCCGGGGGCGTGCATCTCACATCCGACGGCGAAATCGGGATGGAGTCTCCCCGGTTCCGGGGGGTCTTCTCCGATTGTTCCGTTTCGGCCCGGACAATGACGTTGGCCGGAGATCTCCTCGCGCTGGCCGGACGCAAGATCTCGGAGGTCGGCCAGATCCTGGAGCGGGTGGGGGAATGGATCTTCGAGCGGTCAGGGAGCTCGGTCCGGGAGGTCGAGGGGGTCGACCGCCATGTGGCGGGAGCTACCCAGATCGTCTCCGAATCGGTGGTCTCGGTGGACTCCGAAAGCACGATTCTGTCGAGTCGCGACCTGGTGAAGATCGATGGCGACCAGGTCCATCTGGGGTAGGAGGAGCGAGATGTTTGCCAACACGCAGATGGGGGGGATGTCCCTGGGGTTTCCGGATGTCTGCAAGACGCCTGCCGGTCCCGCTGTCGTCCCGATTCCCTATCCGAACATTGCCATGGGGCCCATGGGGGTTCCCCCGGTCCCCAACGTCCTCTTCGGAGGGGCCCCCGCCCACAATCTCATGACCGAGGTTCCCCTCACCCAAGGGGACGATGCCGGGGTCCTCGGGGGGGTGGTCAGCCAGGAGGTGATGGGAAGCCGGATGTGTCTTGAAGGGGCCGACACGGTTCTCGTGGGCGGGGCTCCGGCGACCCGGCTGACCTCCCCGACCCTTCAGAACGGAATCAACGCTCCGGGGGTCTGTCTCGTGCCGAGCCAGGTCTCGGTCCTTCTTTTGGCCCCCTAACGCAAGGAGTCCTTTTTTCATGACAACGCCCCACGGCCCCAAACGGCCTACCTGGATGGTTGGAGCCATAATCGCTTTAGCTGCAATGGCCCTTGCCTCTTGCACCTCGGTCCACACAGAAACCAATCCCGACAACAAGGTCCAAAAAAAGGTCCAGTGGTCTTTTGAAAAAAAATCCGTGGTTCTTGATGTCTTGGCTGATCCTGATTTGAACCTGTCGGACAAGCGGCCGCACACGCTGGTCATCGGAATTCTGGAGCTGCAGGACCCCAATGCTTTTTTGCCTCTGATCCAGGATCCGGACCGGGCCATGGAAACCCTGGCCATGGGAAAGAAAAGGGCAGGCATTCTCGCCATGTGGCGATTCATCATCCCTCCGGGAGCCCATCAGCTTCTCACTGTCGACCGCATGAACCATGCGCAGTACCTGGGAGTCATCGCCGGGTATTCCCAGTATTCTGCCAAGCAGGATATCGTGCTTCGGCCGCTTCCTGTGACGGTGAAGCGGACAGGCATCATTTTTCGGAGCAACCACTATCGTCCGGCCCGAACGTTAGCCTCGATCTGGCTGGGGAGGCGGCATCTTCTGGGGATGGCGGTTCTCGATCCCCGGGCAAAAGAGGCCAATCAGAAGCCTGCCGGCAATGGAACAGGAAGCTTAAACTGAGGACCACAGAGGAGAGGGAAGGAGCCGACATCTCATGAAATCCCTAAAACCTATCTACTGGCACCAAGGGCTATTTCTGCAGCCCCAGCACTTCCAGCTGACGGATCTTCTGCAGCAGGCTCTGGCGCGTCCCTACCTCGATGCCACGCTTCCCTTCGCCTGGGGCGTTCGGGAGATCGATATTCAGACGTCGGCCCTGTCGCGGGGGACGGGACACATCAACTCCTTTGCCGCGATCTTTCAGGACGGGACCTATGTCCAGTTCCCCGGGAATGCCGTCATCCGTCCTCGCTCCTTCGAAAAGGACTGGACTTACCGGGACCGCCCCCTTACGATCTATGCCGGCCTCCATCGGTTTCAGGAGAATGCTTCCAACGTGACCGTTGTTTCCGACCTCGAAGCGGAAGGGGGGAATACCCGTTTTGTGACCCTTGCCGATCCTGAGGAGGTCCGGGACCTTTACGGGGAGGGGCCCGACGCCCTGGTCAAGAGCCTTTACTTCAATATCCGTCTCTTCTGGGACAGCGAGATCCAGCATCTCGACCACTATAACCTGATTCCGATCGCCCAGGTTCTGTGGGACGGGGGGGCCATCAAGACCAGTCCGACCTTCATTCCCCCTTCCCTGTCCCTGTCGGCCTCCCGCACCCTCGCGGGGCTGGTCCAGGAGATCCGGAACGAATGCGCCAGCCGGGCCCGGCAACTCGAGGAGTTCAAGTCCTCCGGCGAAGACCGGGGGGAGTCTTCCGAGGCGGGGTCCATCACCTACCTGTTGGCCCTGCGGACCTTGAACCGCTATGTTCCCCTTCTCTACCAGTATACGGAAAGCGACCCTCTCCACCCTTGGGTCTTCTATGGGGTCCTGCGCCAGATGGTCGGGGAGCTCAGCACCTTTTCGAGCAGCATTAACCTCTTCGGAGAATCCGAAGTCTTTCCCGATCCCCTTCCGGCTTATTCCCACGAGGATATCTGGGGATGCGTGGCCCGGGCCCAGACGGTCCTTTTTACCCTTCTCAACAGCCTGACGATCGGCGCCGATCTCCTGGTGCGCCTGAATCCGGCCCCCGACGGATTCCAGGCAACCCTCTCGCAATCCTTCTTCTCGCCCCGGACCCGGTATTACCTCGCCATCCGTACGGAAGAAGAGGCCGAAGCGGTTCTCGATTCATTTCAGGATACCGCCAAGGTGGGAACGCCCTCGCTCATGGATACGCTGATCCGCCGGGCTCTGCCGGGGGTCGAGCTGACCCCGATGAGCGGTCCTCCCTCCGGACTTCCCCGGCGGCTCAACACCCATTATTTCCGGGTTGAAGTCCGGGACAGCGTCTGGGATTCCATCCGTCAGGAGGAATCGATCCAGATCTTCTGGCCCACAGCACCGCCTGGAACCACGATCGATCTGATAGGAGTGAAATGATGGCCGCCCTGACCGACTACTATGTTCCGGTTGCCGCTTGGGTCAAGGACCAGTTGATGGGGGGAGTTCCCCTCCAGCCGCTTGAGATGAGGGCAGAGATCGTCTCCCGTATCGAGAGAGCCCGTCGTGCGGCAAAAGAGGCGGGTATCGAGGAAAAGGTCTTCGACGACGGGCTTTTTCCCGTGATCGTATGGATCGACGAAAGCCTCATGTGTGCCGACTGGAGTGGAGCCGGCGAGTGGAGATCGATGCTCCTCCAGAAGGCTCACTTCAAGATTGTCAATGGAGGAGTCGAATTTTTCCGAAGACTTTCCGCGCTCGGGCCCGATCCGGTGGATCGGGAAATCCTGGCGATCTACTACATGATTCTTCACCTGGGCTTTCAGGGGCAGTTCGGAATGAAGGGGGGAGAAAGCGGAGCTCTCCAGGTTCGCCAGAGGCTCCAGAATCTTCTGGAGCCAGTTCGCCTAGCCGAAGGAGGCACCCTGTTTTCCGGTGTCTTGCCCGCCTCCCTCGCCCTTTCCTCCGCCAGCGCGGAGACCAGGAACCGAAAACGCAGGATGAAGAATCTCCTGATTTGGGGATCACCTCCGGCGGCCCTCCTGATTCTTTATGCGGTTTTCGACCGGATCGTCCATCAGATGGTCCAAAACGTGTTGATCCATCTCAACTGATCCACTTGGCTTCACTGATATCGGAGGAACCGGTTCCATGTTGAAAAAGATCCTGAGACCTCTTGTCTTCCTGCTTGTGGCCATGGCCCTGTTCGCTCTGGTCTGGGTGGCGGGAATTTGGGCACATTGGCCCATCCAGGTCTCGATTTCGGTCGCTTTTGCGGTCGTTGTCGTCGTCTTTTCAGCCAGGAGAATCGTTCTCTTTGTCAGGCGGAAGATCGCCCAGGCCCAATTGAGACGCTCTGCCATGACGGACAAGAAATCGGGACGTCTTCTGGCGATCCAGAGCCTCTGGAAAACGGCAAAAAAGAACGTCCAGGGGGAAGGGGGGCTTCTGTCGAACCCCCTTTCCACGCTTCCCTTCTACCTTGTCCTCGGAAACACGGGCTCGGGAAAGACGACGCTTCTGGTCAACGTCAATATCCCGATCCGGTTCCGGACCGTGTCCCGGGAAGAGATTCCCCCGCCGACCGACACCATCGAGCTCATGCTCGAAGACAAGGTCATTCTTCTGGATACGTCCGGACGTTACGTATCGGTCGATCCGGCCGAGGATGCCACGGCGGAATGGTCGACGATCCTGAGCCTCCTTCACCGAACGAGGCTGAAGGAGCCATTCAACGGAGTGATCGTGACGATCTCGGTCGAGGAGCTCTGGACCTATGATTCCGTGAAGCTGTCCCAGCTGTCCCAGAACATCCGCCAGCGGATCGATTCCCTCATGCGGACGCTGCATGTGAGGTTCCCTGTCTACATCATGGTCACCAAACTCGACCTGGTGGCAGGATTCAGAGCCTATCTCAATTCCATTCCGATCGCCCAGACCGGCGAAATGATGGGTGTCCTCGCCGATCCGTCGGAGTCCTGGGAAGAGACTCTGAGCCGCGGAATCCGGGAGATCAGGGAACGGATCCGCGCCCTGATGTTCCTTCGGGCCGATGCGCCTCCGCCCGATTCCGAAAGTCTGGTCTTCCCGCTCGAAATCATGGCGCTTGAGCCCCTGATGGTCCCTTTTCTCAAGGGACTCTTCGAACACTCTCCCTATCTTTATCGGCCGGACTTCCGGGGATTTTTCTTCTCGAGCGGCGTGTTGGGAACCCCCAGGTTTTCCCAGATTCTGGGCCACGACTTTGCCAAAGGACGAGAAAGGGATGTGGAGATCATCGACCGCTCTCCCGGAGCGGTCCTTCCAATCAAGGCTCCCTCGAAGACGGCCCAGATGCCCTCCCTTTCCGGAGCCGACCCGTCTTCTGCCGGCCTTGTCAAAGGCGGGGGACGGGATCCGTCCTTGCTGTCGGGGGCATTCCTCAAGGATTTCTTCACGCGCCGACTTCCGGAAGACAGGATCCTTGCCGCTCCCACGGGCCTGATGGCCAAATTACGTCAGATGGCGACGAACATTCTTCTCGTGGGGTGGTACGGAGCAAGCGCGGCGATGGGAGCTTACCTGATCCTGTCCTACGCCAATGCCGCCCATACGGTCAAGGTCATGGTCTCCCGCCAGCCGGGGCCGATCAACGTCAATGGCGACCTCCACCAGAATATGGAGAGCATGGAGCGCTACGGGAGCCTGATCGACTGGATGGCCAAGCGGGATGCCAGCCTCTCCTCCCGGTTGCTTGCTTTCTCCCGTGAGACGGGCAGGCTGGAGACGGCCATGAAGCACCGGTTCGACAACGAGTTCGAAACGGTCGTCCTTCCCCAGCTGAACCAGACCCTCCGCGCCAAGGTCCGGGAGCTCCTCGACGACGACCCCTCCCACCGTCTGGCGGATTATGTGGACATTCTCGTGCGCCGGATCAACCTCATCAAGGACCGGATGGACGGAGCCTCATTTTCCGATCTCAGAAACAGGCCCCAGCCGGGGGCCCAGGACATCGTCGACCTTGATCCGTCAATTTCTCCTCAGGAGGCCAAACACTTTTCGAAAATCTACCTGGCGTATATCGCCTGGGGGTCTGTCGATCCGGTGCGCCAGAATCTGGACTCGCTCCAGTCGCTCCTTCTGGAGGTCGAACAAACCCTTCCGGACTTTCACTGGCTGGCCGACTGGGTCGACGCCCGGGACGATGCCGACCGGGTCGCGCTGGCGACCTTCTGGAAAGGCACCAGAAAGGATGTGACCGAAGATGTCGTTCCCCCCGCCTTTACCAATAACGGAATGAAACGGATCAACGAGTTCCTTACGGAAGTTCGCAAGGCCAGCCCGGAATCATTTTCGGTCTCCCGCTCCATAAAGAAGTTCATGATCTGGTACGACTTCAGGAAAGAGGTCGTGTGGTTTTCCTTTGTTCGCGGATTTCAGGAAGGGGAAGAGACGCTCGGCGACGTTTTGCAGTGGAAGGCCGTCTTTCAGTCTCTTCCGGGTCCCCGAAACCCCTATCTCCTTCTGGCCGAACGTCTCGATCACGAGTTTCCCAATAGCCCGGGGGACTCTCGCAAGCCATGGAAGGTCCTCCTCAGGGAGTATCTCCAAATTGCCAAATATCGGGGGCTGAAGTCGAATTTCATTTCGAAAATCCAAAGCTACGCCCTGGCGTTTCATGAATCCGGGCGAGCGGGAATTCAGGGGGGACCCCGGAAAGGACGCCAGACCATGACCGCACTGGTGGCGGCCGGCCAAGCCANNAACCTATAGCCAGTATATGTCGGCCCTGTCCTCCACGGTGGACGAGGGAATCCAGGGTCGCGGGCACGCCCTGAAGCTCGCAGGAGATTACTATTCCTACTCCAGAAAGGGATCGAACAAGCCCCCCTTGCTGATAGCGACATCGGACGCCCTTGAAACGGTTCGGAAAAACCTTCTCCCTCATGGGGACCCCAAGGAGAAGATTTTATGGGGAGTGATTTCAGGACCTTTCCGGACGGCCCTTGACATGATCGATCGCGAGGCGGCCTGCGAGATTCAGGACAAGTGGATCGCCACTGTCGTCGCCCCCGCCCAGGCCTCCCTGTCCAGCAAAGACCTCAAGCAATTTCTCCTCGGGCAGGGAGGGGCCATTCCTGCCTTCATGGAAAAGACGATGGCTCCTTTTGTCCAGCGGACTCCCCCGGGGTTCAATCTCTTTGTCAGAGACAGGCACACCGTGTCCATAAGGCCTTCATTCCTTGTCTTCATCAACGACACCATCAATTCCCAACGCGCACTCGATCTGACGGCGAAGCGAAACGAAATTGAGAAAAAGAAACGACATCTCGACCTGGTGAATCTTCGACAGTCGCTGGGCAAGCAGGAACAGAACGACCGGAAAAAGATTCTTTCCATGGCCAAGACGAAGTTTCCGGTGGTGATCAAGGCGCTTCCCACGGACGTGAATCCGGAAGCTCTTGCCCGTCCCTATCTTACGAGGCTCACCCTGGAGTGCGCGGAGAAGAAGCATGTGCTGAACAACCTCAATCTTCCGGTCCGAAGGGCCTGGGTCTGGTCCTCTCTCACGTGCGGAAAGACCTCCCTCGAGATCCGTCTCGGAAATCTCGTTCTGACCCGGGAATATTCGGGAGGGAACGGATTCATTCAGTTTGCCCAGCAGTTTTACCAAGGGAGTCTGACCATGACGCCGGCGGACTTTCCTCTGAAGAAAAAGGCTCTGGAGAATCTCCGGGTGACCAACCTGACGGTTCATTTCCAGTTCAAAGGAATTCATACCCTTCTTCTCCGCTACCAGGACTACCTACAGGCCCAAGAGTCGCTCGACAGGGTCAAGGAGAAAATTGCCCGGATCGATCAGGAGCTGGCCATTCAGGACACCAGCACACTCGACAATCAGAAGGCCGCATTGAAGAGCCAGCCGTTTGTCATCGAGGATCTCCCCACGGACATTGCGGTCTGCCTTCCGGGAGAGGTCTCCGGAGTTCCATCTGAAGGCGGGAGCGGGGGTCCCCCGGCTTCCCGGCATGAGAAGGGAGTATAAAATGACCGGAGCTGACCTTGGGCGCAGTCCGATTCGTCCGGAGGCCCCCGCCGGAGACGATGTTCGCGATCAGGATGTTTTCCTTGAGCTCCAGGCCGAGATGAATCGCTCCCAGACGGTGACGTCGGGGGCCTCCGCCGTTGTCGACTGGTCGAATGTCCGAAAAATTTCCGAATCGATCCTGAAAAGTCGGAGCAAGGATCTTCTTGTCGCTGCCTACTTCTGCGTAGCCATGGCGAAAACGGAGGGTCCGGCGGGTGTGGTGGAGGGAATTTCCCTGCTCAATGCCATGGTGGCGGAACACTGGGAGGCTCTTTTTCCTCCGATCTCCCGTCTCCGCGCCCGGAGAACCGCGTTGTCCTGGTGGATGACCCAGATGCAGGAGATCCTTCCCGCCCTGTCCTCTCCGCCTCTCTCCCCCGAGGTTATGGCGCAAGGCGTCCGTGAGATCCGGGAACTAAATGCCGCATTGGGGGAGAAGGATCCCGACGGTCCGTCCCTCTCTCCTTTGTATCCGCTGGTCGAAGGGTTGCCGGTCACTTTACCGGAGGCCCCGNNGGGCCCCGCCCCCCGCCCCTTCCGAATCTGGCGGTACGCCCGCCACAGCTCCTTCATCGGCCCCTTCCCCGCCGGATGGGCCTGAAAAGACGCTCGTGATTTCTCAGGCAGGAGATCCGCTCACGACGTTGGAGGAGATTTCACCGGCACTTCTGTCGCTGGCCGATCGCCTGCTCGAGGCCGACCCGGAGGATAGCCGTTCGCACGTTCTCTCGCGACTGATTCTCTGGGAGGGCATTCGGGAAATGCCCTCGAACGAGGACGGAATGACCCGGATTCCCGCCCCTCCTCCGCACGTGTTGTCGGCCCTGGAAACCCTACTCGAGTCGGGGGCAGAAGATGATGTTCTCCGATTTCTCCTGGGGAGGCAGGCCGAATTTCCCTTTTGGCTCGACCTTTCCTTCCGGGCGGGGAAGATTCTTGAAAGCCGTGGTCCAAACGGATCGGGGGGAGCGGAGGCCCTTCGCGGGGCGCTTCGGACCCTTGTCGCCCGGCTTCCCGGAATCGAGCGCCTTTCGTTTTCCGGAGGGGAGAGACCGTTTCTGTCGGAAGAGGGTCGCGCCTGGATTGCCCAAGGAACGATGTCGGCGGAGACGGACGAGTCAGACGACGGATCCCCAAGGTCGAACCCGGCACTTTCGGCGGTCTGCTCCGCCATTTCGGCCGGAAAGATTTTCGAGGCGTGCGACCTTTTCGAGGAGATTCGCCGGAAAGAGCCTTCGCCTCGAGGACGATTTCTCCTGAACCTCGAGTTTCTCTCGACCGTCGAACAGATGGGGAGGGAGATTCCCGTTCTTTCGTTAGCGAATGTTCTTTTCGAAGAGATCGAGAGAGTCGACCTCGCTCTCTGGGAGCCGGCGCTGGCCGCTCGGGCGCTTCCGATCTTGTGTCGGATTTATCGGTCGAGCGGGGACGAGACCATGAGAGGGAGGGCAGAGGAATTGGCGGTGCGTCTTTCCGCCCTCGACATATCCGGAGCGACAAGGCTTTTCCAGAATGCCCGATAAGAATGAACGTGGAAGCCGTTCTCCACAGGATCGGGAATTCGTTGTGCCCCACCTGTCCGGGGGGATGAGGAGGAGGGGATGGCCATCAAGCCTTATACGGTCCGTCGTGAGCCTGTCTGCGACAAGAATTCTGAATCGGAGTCCCGGGAAAGATTTCTTGCGCTCCGGACCTCCTTCTATCAGGAGCTGGCCAGGCTCCTTCAGATGCGAACGGATATGAGCCTTCCCGAGCTTATTACCGTTCTTGAGCATACGGAAAAATACCCCTGCTGCATTTTGCAGAACATGGCAAAGAAACTACGGGAGGGCGAGGCTTCCTTTTCCGTGGCGATCCGGGATTATGTTCCCGTCAGGGATTCGGTCATCCTGAATCTGGCAGAAAAACGATTTTGTCCTCTGGAGAGCGCCCTGGGGTTCCTTGTGGACTTTCCTGAATGAGACGACATCAAGTCTGAAGAATGCAAGGGAAGGACGGAGAGTTTGTTGGGAGGCCCTGGATCCGGGTTTCTTGCCCCGGTCTCGACTGAATCCGGCCCGAATGGTCCTGTCAGGCCAATATTCCTCACCCATTGTGGAAGGGTGGGGCGAGAACGGATCCGGAAAAACTACACCGGAGCTCGATCCAGTCACCCTGCCCCGAAGGGGAACGTCTTCTGCGAAGATGAGAGATGGGAACCTTCCGCGATCAGGCCGCTGCCTCTCCAGTGTTTCGGTCTGTTTTCCCGACAGGCTAAATGGTGGGAGAGGATCTCGACGTTTTCCCGGGTCGGTTGGTCGGGAAAAGCTCCCGGGCTTCCTCACAACAATCGATGACGGCCTGAGGATGATGCGGGCGGCACCGGAGGCGATGAAATGGGAAAGAAGCGGGGAGTGTTACGGCCGGTCCTCAAGGCCTTGAAGCCGGATGGCACGTTACAGGTTCCGGTAACATGATCACATTCTGTCTCTCCCTCTTCGAATGTTTTTTAAGGACAGGCCGGGAGGGTTTCCCCTGAGCACGAAGGTCAGAAACATAAAAATGGTCCGACAGGCGTCCTGGTGCTTGTCCTTGGTCCTTATGGCGGTCTTTGTTCCGGATCCAGTTCGGGCCAGCGACTGCATCTCGACGGGATCTCTCTCGGTCATCATGATGGATTGTGCCCCTGCGGTTGCCGGTCCCGAAAAGCCCGGAGCGAAGAAGGAGGAACCCGATCGATTCGACAGGGATTGGACCTTAAGGATTCGCGCCCCTCAGGGCGACTGGCATTCTTCCATTCGGGCCAGTGTCGCATTGTGGGTGGAAAAAAGACTCTATCCCAACGCGACGAAAGAGGAAAAGGCGCTCATGAGCGTGGCAATTCAGCATCTTGCACGCATGGGATTTCCGGTCAAGGCGGTTAAGGAATCGGACCTGATCATCAGGGTGAATGTGACGGCCAAGACACTCAATAGAATCGCCGCAACCCTCGACGAGGCGCTGCGCAGGGGGCATCTGACCTATCATGTGTCCCGGGTGATTGTCGCAGGTGGATCGGAGAAAGAGAATCAGTTTGCGTCCGCGCAACTCCCGGTTCCCGAGAACGGGATTGTCGATTCTGAGGGCATGTCCGCAAAGCTCTTTTCCCTCTCTCAGATCCCCGGATTTACCCGGGCCGACGGCATGATGGTGCCGGCAATCGCGACCCGGAATGTGAGTTTTTCCTTGCCTCACATCCTGATCATCCATAGCGACCGGAAAGACTGGGCACGGGACATTCGTCGACAGGTGTTTTTGCTTGTGGCCAATCTGGTGATCGACATGAAGAACCCGCTGGCCAAGAAGATTGTGAAAACACTCTCCGGTCGGCTTTCGCGGCTTGACTGGCCCCTTCTCAAGATTCAACAGGAAGCAAAAGAGACCTATCGTGTTGAGGCCCCTTCCCTTCTTCTGAACACCCTCAAAAACATTCTTCTTCAGGCCGCGACCCTCGGGAGAGTCTCCGATGACTCTGTCATCGAGAATCCGAAGGGGCAGCTCTCCACCGGCAACATCTTCGCCCCGCTTCCGGAGGCATTGGAGTTTGACAACTTTCTCGTGCACCTCACGCCGACTCCGACCTTCTCCGGATCCCAGATCGAGATCGATAATTACGGCTATGCTCCAACCGGTGCAGTTACCTTGAACGCGATCGGAAACGTCAACAATGCTCTTTTGGCGGGAGGACTCTTCACCGTCGGGGCCTCAACGACGTTCGGGGGCATGAACTCGGGAAGTTTGGGTTACTCCTTTCCGATAGGCTTGTATGTGCGGGCAGGAATGGATTTATTTGCCATGAACTACAAAATCGGGCTTGGCCTGTCGCCTTGGGGAAGCGGGGTCAACACCCAAGCACTCACCGCTCTGGGGGTGAGCGGCAGCAATTACTCGGGAGATCTTTGGATCAACCAGGCGATTGTCCAGAAGGAAGACCGGAAGCTTGTACTCAAGGAGACGATTTTTCTCAAAGAATTCCAGGACTCTTACTCTCCCACGGTCCAGAACGACCGAAGCCTTGTTGGCGGGATCCTCGATCTGTCGGGGTCCAGGGCGTTGGGCCGCCTGAATCTCTCTTTTGACCTCTCCGACACCGAATACGATCTCTCCCAGGGAAGCGGCTCCAGTCCCGTCAATCCCTTCTATTACGACACACAGGGTTTTCAGAATTATATAACGGGCAACGGACAGGTCGGGTTTGCCTTTACTCCCAAATACTCGATGACTCTGGGAACGGTGGACCAGCAATATATCGGTGGAGGAACCCTCGATCCCATGCTCCAAGCCACGCTCGGGGGCATGGCAAATGTGATGGTCCTTCCCACGGCCTCCCTCTTCGGAAACAATCTTTACGTTGGAACACTGACATTCACCCGGACGGACTCCGTTGATGCCGGAGCTTTCTATACGTCGGGATTCTTCGATGCAGGAGAAATCTCGGGAATTGGAACCAGTTTTGGCGCCATGGGACCCGGTGTGGAGGAATCTTTTTCTTCCAAACACTTCTTTGCAAGGATCGATGCGGCAGTTCCGGTCGGGCCTCTTCCCGTCCAGGGGTTGGGAAACTCGATTACGGCACTGACCGGTGGAAATATCGGACAAGGGGGGATTCCCATTCAGCTTTGGTTGTCGATCGGCCTTCGGGAGTAGCATGAAGTTTACGCTCCTGGTGGCCGTTCGAAAAAAATCGACAAGAGACCCTGTGAGGCCGACTGAGTCATGCGGGCACTCCCGACCGGATAGGGGATTGAGAAGGGTCCGATGATCCGAAGGTCGCCTCCCCTGTCCCAGGGGTCGGACCGAAGCCGGGAGACTGATGGTAGAGCAAGGATTGACGCGACAGGAGCTATCCCACCGCATGGCGGCTCTCCAGGGCATACTGGAGGGAACGGTCAGGGTGTGTGTGAAAATCGCCCCTCCAAAGTGACAGGAGAGCCTGGCCCCCATCCGTCATCTCGTCCGGCAACGAGGGAAGCGACGACCTACCGCCAATCGGATCCTCCTGCCCCAGGGGAGACACGATCACGGCCGAAACCTCGGGGTCCTCGATCTTGACGGCCGAGAAAATAACGACTTCATTGTTCCGGTGGTCCAGATGGTTCAGGGATTTGAAAACATGGTAACTTCTGTGGAAGCCCTTGCCCCAATGGTCTCTTCAGGCGGATTCTCTCCGGTGGGAATGTTCTTGCCGGCAAAGGAAGCCGTGACGGGAAAAGGAGGCGTTTCCCTTTGGGAACTTCAGCCATGAGACGTGAGATCTTTCTTGTTATGGCCTTGGTCGCGGGAGTTCTGGGAGCCGGGAAAGGGGAGGCGGCCCGGGCGGCTTCCTATCCTCTCCCGTTCGACCCCTTCATGGCGGGAGAGTCCTTCGGGTGCAAACATCTTCTGATCCCGGGAGCGGAGATTCTTCCCCATGCCCCCGTTTTGGATTCCCGTGTCCTTCCCGGATGGAAGGAGGTCCCGATGAGGGGAGGAAAGAACAAGACCATCGAAAGTCTTGTCATCAAGGGCTCGGCGGTGGTCCGCAAGAAGGGCAAGGACGGAAATCCTGTCGGTCCTCCCCTGATCCTGATTCCCGCGGGTGGGCTGGTCTATGATGCCACCCCACTTGAGACCCATCTTCCCGTGGGAGATCGGGGAGTGATTTTTGGCCAAGGGGCCGTTCTTCTCAAGAAGGATCTTCAGGAGGAAACCTGCCGGAACTTCTCCGTTTTGGCGGGTCGGAGCTTCGACGTGGGGAACAGCGTCATCACTTACCTGATGCCAGGGCCCAAAGGGGGTCCGCTTGTCCTCTGGAGAACTCTCGACGGCGTTTCGATCCGGCCCCATCCCCTTGACGAATATCCGGTGGGCCAGGTTCCCGAAAAGACTCCGACACGGATCTTCGGGGTCTATACCCATGCGGGCCAGATCGCGGAGTATGTCTCCTTTTCCGCCCCACTGATGGCGGGGGAGATATGGAAAATCAAAGGAAAAAAGAAGACGGTCGCGGCCAACTCGGAGTGGTTCCCGCACTTCCGGATGGTTCCCATCTCGTGTCCGATCGGCCACCATATCGGACTCATGGTGTATAACGATGTCCCGATCCTTCTCGACACCGACCACGAAATGACTCTCTATGGGGGATATCTGAAGATTCGTCTGGTGAAAGTCGATGAAAAGGCCGGGAAGGTGATCTTTGCACTGAACGGCCGTCCCTACGTCGGAACGCAGGGGATCGACAGTCTGATCGGATCGGGTCGGGCGATCATCGGAATCAAAAATACCCTGGCAGGAGCCATGCAAAACGGGAGCTCCCCCGGGATGCGGTGATCCTGAACCTGGCCGCCAGGCGCACCTGCCCCCTGGAGTGCAGCCTGGACTTTCTTGTGGACTTTCCTGACTGAGGGAGAGCCTGGCCCTCGTGCCAATAGGGAAGAGGAGGCCCCATGCGACCGACCGCGAGATTTCTTTTTTTTCTCCTTGTTCTGGGAATTGTGGCGGGCTGCGCGCCGTCCATGCTCTCTTCCTCCGCCCGGGAGTGGGCGAAGGGGAAGGTCGCGGGGCCGGCCGTCTTTGCCCGACCGGGGGACTACGAGGGCGAGCGGTACATTCTGGGAGGTGTTCTCCTGGGGGTCCGTCAGGAGCCCGGGCAGGCCACCCTCCGCCTTCTGGCCTATCCCCTGGACCCCTCCCTCTACCCAGAGACCGGCCAACCCCCCCTGGGAGCCGTGACCGTCCTTTGGTCGGGCGCTCCTCTCTCCTCCCTGGTCATGCCGGGCAACCGCCTCACCGTTGCCGGAACTCTCCTTCCGCCTCCGGACCGCAAGAGCCTTCGCCTCCGGGCCCACATCCTCTCGCCCGATACGTGCGTTCCGGCGGGANNACGCCTGCCACCGCACCCGGTCCGGATGCCTCTGTAGAAACTACTGATCCTTCCGGAAAAAAGCTCCATATCCCTCTCTGGCGGGTTTTGGGGGAGAGGGGCGGAACAGGTCACAGGGTGGGTTTTCGGGCTCCCCGGGGCGATCAGCTCAAGGGAAGCCCCAGGAGGCCGTCGATGCCCCGATGGATCAGGTGGATGGCGATGGCGGCGAGCAGAAGGGAGAAGATCTTTCCTACGGCGGCGGAGAGGGGGGCTCCCAAAAGGCGGGTGATCCGGTCGGCGGCCAGAAGGACCGCGAGGAGAATGGCCATGTTGGCGGCCAGGGCCGTCAGGGCCCAGGCGAGCGAGGCGCTTTTCGAGGCGATGAGCGAGGTGGTGAGCGTGGCCGGGCCGGCGATGATGGGGATCCCCAGGGGAACGGGGCCCAGCGTTCCGATGAAGGGGCCCGGGGGCCGTCCGGCCGTCTCCGGGTCCTGGTTCTTCAGCAGGTCCGAGACGGAGAGGACGAGAAGGAGGAGTCCCCCGGCCAGGGTGAAGTCCCAAAGCGTGAGCCCCAGAAAGTCCAGAAGTCGGGTTCCGAAGACATCGAAGAAGAGGACGGTGAGGGAGGCCGTGAGGACGGCCGACCGGGCCGTCCTTCTTTTTTGGGCGATGTCGACCCCTTGTGTTAGACTGAAGAAAATCGACAGCACCCCCGGAGGATCGATGGCCACGAAAAGGGGGAGAAAGACACTCCAGAAGGTATGCATGGGCCCTGCCCTTAAAGAAGGAAGGATGAATTCCGATGCCAGACGAATCCCGAGAGAAAGGTCATGAGGAACCCACAGTCATTATAAACGATCGGAGGGTCCGGTACGATTCCGACGAACCGGTGGGGGCTCCGGAGAAGAGCGATGCAGGGGCCCGTGCCGAGAGTTCTCCCCCGCCTCCCTCCGCGACCGAGGAGAAGACCCTTCGGGAAAAGACCGAAGAGGCCCGGGAGGGGCGCCTCTTGGCCCTTCTCTCCGGGATGGTGGCGACCCACCTCTTCGTGGACCCCTCCACGGGGCTTCCCGACGAACGGTGGAGCCCGCGCGAGGCCCGCTTCTACCTCGATCTGATCGACCGCTACGTGGCGGCCCGCGGCGGGGCAGGGCTCTCGGGAGGGCTCCGCGAGGAGAGTCCCGCAGACCGTGAGGAGCCGAGGCTTGGCCACATACCGGCGATCCTTGGCGCCATGGCCGTCCACGCCCTGGGCATCGATCCCCAGACCGGCCGTCCGCAGGGAGAGGGAAGCCTCGAGGCGGCGAAGCTCTATATCGATCTCCTGGACTATGTCTCCCAGACGGTGGGGTCTTCCATGACCGAGGAGGATCGCTCCTACATGAAGGACATTCTCTACCAGACCAAGATGTTCTTCGTGCGGATGAAGGACAGCGGGCGGCCCGCCGGAGGTCCGGGCGCTTGAATCGCCGCCGCCTGGGCCTCTTCGCTCTCCNNGGGACGCATCTTCTGGAGCGGACCCTCGCGCTCCGGACACAGGAGGCCCTCTCCGGCGCCTTCCGGTGTTCGGTGAGGCTCGACGGGCTCTCCGTCGACTGGTTTCGCCGGATCATTGTGATGACGGGGCTCTCCGTCTCCTGCCCCCTCGCCGGTTCCCCCGTCATGGCCAGGGAGAAGGGCCCGCAGGGGGGGCAGCCCCCCGTGGCGCCCCTTTTGTCGATCGAGCGTCTCGAGGCCCGTTTCGAACCCCTCTCCCTCCTCAACCGGGTGGTGGAGATCGACTGGCTGTCGGTCTCGGGGGGGCGCGTCCAGGCCGTCTCGGGCGATTCCGGCGACAATTTCCGGGCCTTCCTCGCCCGCTGGATTTCGGGAGTCCGCCCCCGGGGGATCTCCGCCTCCGCCACCATCCGCCGGATCTCCTTTTCCGATACCGACGTCTCCCTCCTCTTCTCCGACCGGAAGGCGGGAATCACCCTCCATGCGGCCCGGGCCCTCCTTCGCCCGAACCTCTTCATGAACCGCTTCCGTCTGGAAATCCCCTCCGGATCCCTTTCGGCCACCCTCTCCGGACGCACCATCGTTTCGAGCACGCTGCGGGCGACCGCCTCCTTCGCTCATGGGGGGGTCTCCGACCTCGAGGTCGTGGCCTCCTCTCCGGGGGGGAGGCTCCGGGTGGCCGGGCAGGTTCTCTCCNNACTTTGTCCGGGGACGCCTGGCGCTCCCGTCGCTCGCCCCCCTCTTTCCCGATCCTCCGGCCCTGGCGGGAACCCTGGATTTCCGGGGATACCTTCACGGAGCGGTGAACCGGTTGCGGGCCCGGTCGGTGGTGAGCTCCCCCTCCCTCACCCTGGGAGGACAGACCCTGTCCGACATCCGGGTGATTCTGGCGCTCGCTCCGGGGGTTCTCCGGGCCGATCCGGTCCGGCTGACCGCGGGAACCATCGGCATCGAGGGATCGGTGGTGGCCCGGCTCTCCCCGCCCCTTCCCCAGGCCGAGGTCGTCTTGAGGGAACAGGGCCGCAATGCCCTTTTGGGCCCCTTCTCCGTCCGCGCCTCCGGCCGTCTTCCTCTCCCCTCCCGCCCCGAGGAGTGGGAGGGCTTCTTCCGGGATCTTGGCCGGCTCGCCCGGCTCTCCCCGGACCGAAGGGTCTCCTAGTCCCATGGACCCCTCCCCTTCCGGCCAGGGCGGCTCCCCGCCCCCGCGCCCGTCGAGGATTCCCTCCCTCTCTCCGGCCCTTCTCACGGGGGCAGGGCTCCTGTTCTTTCTTCTCGTGACGGGCATCGAGTTCCAGCATGCCTCCGACCGGTCGGGGTCGGATCTTGTCGCCCGGGTCATCGTCGTGCTCCTTTTCAATATCGATGTCGTCCTGGCGGTCCTCCTCCTCTACGTCCTCCTTCGCAGCGTGGTCAAGATCTACTGGAACCGGACGGGCAGCGGCTTCGGGTCGGGGTTCCAGGCCCGGCTCATCGGCTCCTTCCTGCTCATGGTCATGATCCCCTCATTCCTTCTCTTCGTGGTGGCCTCGGGCTTTCTCAACACCTCGGTGCAGCGGTGGTTCACCTTTCCGGTCTCCGCCTCTCTCCGGGCCTCCTCGTCCGTCTCCCGGGCCTACGACCGGGAGGTGCGCCTCGATGTCCTCCGAACCGCCCGCTCCTTGGCCATGGGGGCCGGAGGATGGCCGGCGGGGAGAGGGGGCTCCCTTGCCGCCTTTCTTTCCGACACGCGAAGGCGGCTGGCCCTCTCCGGCCTCGAGCTCTACCGGGTGAGGGGGGAAAAGGGAGGGATCCCTGTGCGGCTGGCCCGCTCGCTCGACATCAATGTCCGGCTTCTCGATCCTCCGGGGCCGGCCCTCTTTTCCGGGCTTCCTCCCGGAGGGACTGTCGCCGTCCAAAAGAGCGGCGTGGGGACCCTTGTCCGGGCGCTCGTTCCGGTGACGCTCGCCCGGAGGGGATCTCCCGAGCCCGCCGTTCTGGTAGTCGACCATCTGGTGCCGGAGCGCTTCTCCCGGACGCTGGCCGGCCTCTCCCGGGCCTATACCGACTACCGGGAGCTTCGGCAGTTTCGGAACCCCATCCGCCAGTCCTATCTTCTGGTCTTTTTCATGATCACCATCATGATCATCTTCGGCGCCGTCTGGTTCGGCCTCTACCTCGCCCGCCGGATCACCCGCCCCCTTCTGGCCCTGGAAAAGGCCACCGAGGAGGTGGCCCGGGGGAACCTTTCGGTCCGGGTTCCCCTCACCGGAGAGGAGGAGTTCGGCGTCCTTGTGGAGTCCTTCAACCAGATGACCTCCGATCTGGCCCTTTCCACCGAGACCCTCCAGCAGACCAACCTCGAGCTCTCCCATCGCCGGGAGTACATGGAAAAGGTGCTGGAGCACATCGGAACGGGGGTCTTTTCCCTGAACCGGGAAAAGATCGTCACCACCTTCAACCGGTCGGCGGAAGAGATCCTCGCCATCCCACGTTCCTTCGTCCTGGGCCGACCCCTGGGAGAGGTGCTCCATCCGGCCTTCCATGCCTTCGATCACTGGATCGACCGGGTGGTCCCCTCGGGTGAGCTTCATGTGGAGGAGGAGGTGACGGTGGATGCGGGAGGATCCCTCCAGACCTACCGGATGCGCTACAATCGATTCGAGGATCCCGGGGCCGGGGCGGTGGTGGTGTTCGACGATGTCACCACCCTCCAGAATGCCCAAAAGGCGCTGGCCTGGCGCGAGGTGGCCCAGCGCATCGCCCACGAGATCAAGAATCCCCTGACGCCGATCCAGCTCGCGGCCGAGCGCCTTCGGCGCAAGTTCTCGGACAGGGCTCCCGATCTTCCCCAGGTCTTCGAGGAATCGATCCGGACCATCGTCTCCGAGGTGGCGGGGATCAAGCATCTCGTCGACGAGTTCTCCACCTATGCCCGGCTTCCCGAAAGCCGCCCTGTCCGGGCCTCTCTCGAGCCGGTCCTTCTCGAGAGCGTCGTCCTTTACCGTTCGGCTCACCGGGAGGTGGTCTTCGAGGTGGAGATCGAGCCGGGCCTCCCCGATCTTCTGATCGATCCCAAGGCGATCCGCCGGGTCTTCTCCAATCTCTTCGAAAACGCCATCGAGGCGATGGGGGGAAGGGGGAGGATCGGGATCCGGGTCTTTGCGGATCGGGCGAGAAGCCACCTCCGGGTGGAGGTCGCCGATGACGGTCCGGGGGTTCCGCCCGAGATGGCGGACCGGATTTTCCTCCCCTACTTCTCGACACGGGAGAAGGGATCGGGGCTGGGGCTGGCCATTGTCTCCCGCATCGTGAGCGAACACCGGGGCGGGGTCTTCTATTCGCCGGGCGAGCACGGGGGCTCGGTCTTTACCCTCGACCTTCCCATTCCCCCGCCCGAGCGGGGGGCCCCCGGCCCGCCGGAAGGAGGTTCCTTGTGACCCACATCCTTGTGGCCGACGACGAGGCCGGAATCCGGGAGACCCTCTCCTCGATCTTCCGCGACGAGGGCTATCGCGTCTCCGTGGCGGCCTCTCTCGACGAGGCCCTCCGGATCGGGGAGGTCGACCCTCCGGACCTTGCGCTTGTCGACGTCTGGCTGGGGGAGGACGACGGCCTCTCCTATCTTCAGGAGATCGCTCGCCTGCCCGATCCCCCCGCCGTGGTGGTGATGAGCGGCCACGGAACCATCGACACCGCCGTCAAGGCCCTCAAGTCGGGGGCGGCCGACTACATCGAAAAGCCCTTTTCCCTGGACCGGGTCCTGACCGTGGCGGCCAATGCCCTGAAGCTTAGGGGGCTGGAGCGGGAGAACCGGGCGCTCCGGGAGAAGGTTTCCGCCCGCTACGAGATGGTGGGAGACTCTCCGGCCATCGAGGCCCTTCGGGAGCTGGTGGCCCGGGTCGCCCCCACGGAGGGGTGGGTGCTGATCACCGGGGAGAACGGCACCGGCAAGGAGCTGGTGGCCCGGTCTCTCCACGAAGGGAGCGTCCGACGGTCGGGCCCCTTCGTCGACGTCAACTGCGCGGCCATCCCCGANNAGCTCTTCGGCCACGAGAAGGGAGCCTTTACCGGAGCCCTCTCCCGCCGTCCGGGGAAGTTCGAACAGGCCTCGGGGGGGGTCCTCTTCCTCGACGAGATCGGAGACATGGCCCTGTCGACCCAGGCCCGGGTCCTTCGGGTCCTTCAGGAGCGGCAACTCACCCGGATCGGAGGGACCCGATCCATCCCGGTGGACGTGCGCGTGGTGGCGGCCACCAACCGGGACCTTCCGGGGATGATCGCCCGCAAGGAGTTCCGGGAGGATCTGTTCTACCGCCTCAACGTTGTCTCGATCCGCGTTCCTCCGCTACGGGAGAGGCTCTCCGACATCCCCATTCTGGTGGAGCATTTCGTGGAGATCCTCTGCCGCGACTTCGGCCATCGTCCGAAACTGTTTTCCCGGGAGGCCCTGGAGGCCTTGTGCGAGCGGACCTGGCCGGGCAATGTCCGGGAGCTCAAAAATACCGTGGAAAGGCTCCTGATACTCGCTCCGGGGCCGGTGATCGAGGTTAGGGACCTCGAGCCGGCGATACCGGGAACGACCGACAGGGGGGCGGAGGCCTCAAGGGGAGAAACCGGAGAGGGGCGGGGGGGGAGCCCGCCGGATCCTGGGCCGGGAGCCTCCGGGATGGAGCCGGACCTCCCCCTTCGAGAGGCGAGGGACCGCTTCGAGCGGGGTTATGTGCTGGGGGTGCTGGCCCGATGCGAGGGCAACATCGCCCGGGCGGCACAGCGCCTGGGAATGGACCGGACCTCCCTCCACCGCCGGATCCGGCAGTGGGAGGGGGGCTCCTCATCGGAGGAGGAGGGAGACTCGGCTTCCTGAAGAAACTTATGTGGGCGGGATCTTAAACGCAGGCAAGGGAGAAATGGAGGTCTAGGTCTCCACCGGGTCAAGTCGGCCCACTCCCCAGGTGATGCCCCCCCCGGCGGCCCCCAGAAGGAGGGGGCCTCGGGGAAGGGAACGCCCTTCCCCGGCAAAAAAATCTCCCAGGGTGATCCCCAGACTGGCCGAAGACGTGTTACCATGATCGCAAAGGGTGAGGGGAACCTTCTCCCTCGGAAAGCCCAGCCGCTCCGAAATTCCCGAAACGATGCGCCGGTTGGCCTGGTGGAGGACGAGGGCTCCGGTCTTCTCCGGTGAGAGCCCCTCCTCCTCCATGAGCCGTCCGATCTCCCGGGAGAGGGTCCGGACGGCCTTCCGGAAGAGTCCTCCGCCTTCCATGTGCAGGATCTTCCGTCCGCTTTCGGGATCGAATCCGTAGGTCACGAGACCCGCGGCGCCTCCGTCGGCTCCGATCCGGAGCCGGGACAGCCGGAGGACGGTTCTTCCGGCGGGGGGCCGGGCACAGATCCAGGCCGCACTGGCCCCGTCCCCGAAGAGGAGGGCGGTCTCCGGGGCGTGCACCGGGCAGAGATGGCGTGTCTTTTTTTCGGCGTTCACCAGAAGGAGACTGTCGACGGCTCCCGAGCCCACGAGGCTTCGGGCGGCGACAAGGCCGGTCATGAAGGCCGCGCAGGAGCCTCCGATATCCAAGGCCGGCGGCCCCCCTCCCGCGGGATAGAGCCTGCGGTGGAGGCGCATGGCCGTGGCGGGGATGTGGGAGGCGGGCGTCGTGGTGGNNCATTCCCGGGGGTCCCGTGTCGGGGGGAAGCCGGGAAAGGAGATGCTCCGTGGCCCGAAAGGCCAGATCCTCCGTCTCCTCGAAGGGGGCATAGGAGCGCCGCCTCACCCCCGTCAGGGCCAGGATGGAGGCCGCAGGAATTTTGGTTGTTCGCGCGAGCTCGTCGTTTGTGACCGTCCGCCCCCCCACGGCATAATCGACGGCCACGAGGAAGACGGGGCGCGCCAGGGCAGACTCAGGAATGGAGGTCACGGGTGACCTCCGGAAAGGAAGGAATCGTCGTCATGAGTGTCATTTTGGGCAGGAGTCGGGGGAAGGTCAAGGGTGAAGAGACCTCCCTTCTTCCGGCTCCCTCCGAAGGGAGAAAGAGAGGAGGCCGGGGATCGGCCGGGATGGCCCTGATCCTTCTTCTGGGCCTTGGGGGGCTGACCGGATGCCAGTCCCTGAGCGACACCTTCCAGAAATACAACCCCTTCACCAACATCCTTCCCAAGGACGAGCCGACCCACTCCTTCCGGACCAAGGTCTTCGGGACCTCGGCCCTGCTCGACGAAGCCTCCCGCTTCTACTTCAAGGGGGATTTCATCGAGGCCCGGGGGGAATACAAGCGCTTCCTCGAGCTTCACCCCACCCATCCGCTCGCCGCCTTTGCCCAGTATCGGATCGGGATGTGCGATTTCTACCAGATCGGGGGGATCGACCGGGATCCCTCCCCGACGGAGAAGGCCCTGGCCGACTTCCAGAAGGTGATCGACGAGTATCCCGATTCTCCCTATGTGGAGAAGGCCCAGAAGAAGGTGGCCTTTTGCCGGGAGCGCAAGGCGAGGCTCCATTTTTACGTGGGAAGCTTCTACTACCGGACCAAGTTCTACAAGGCCGCGGCCTACCGGTTCCACTCGATCCTTCTGAAGTATCCCGATTCCAAGATCTATCCCCGGGCCCAGTACAACTACGCCAAGGCGCTCTTCCATGAAAAGAAGCGCGAAAAGGCGGCCGAGGTGATGCGCACGATCGTGGCCCAGTCCCCGGGGAGCACCTATGCGAGAAAGGCCCAGATTCTCCTGGACTACTGGAAGCGGCGGGGCTTCATCTCGTGAGTGCCTATCCCCTGGTTGCCGATCTTGCCGGCGACTCCGTCCTGGTGGTGGGAGGCGGGGCGGTGGCGGCCCGGCGGATTTCCCGCCTTCTCGAGGCCGGGGCCCGGGTGGTTCTCGTGAGTCCGGTGGCTGTTTCCGACCTTGTCCGCCTGGCCCAGGATGGAAGGATCGCCTGGATTCGGAGGCGCTATGTCGAGGGGGACGAGCACGGCTTCGGCTATGTCTTTGCCCTTACCGACGATCCGGAGGTGAACGACCGGATCGCCGGAAGGAGGGGCAGCGCCCCCACCAACGTGGCGACCCGGACCTCCCGTCGGCGNNGGATCTCCGTTCCCGCCGTCAGGCAGATGGACGGGGTGACCCTGGCGGTGTCCTGCCAGCCTCCGGATCCGCGTCGTTCGAGAATGATCGCCGACCTTTGTCTCTCCACCCTTTCCGGGAGGCTCTCCGGTGCGTGACTTCCTCTATCCGGCCGGGCGGGTCCTGCAGCTCGCCGGAATCATCGTGACCTTCATCGATGTGGTCCTGTTTTTCGTCAAGACCATGACAATGATGTTCCTTTTGAAGATCTTCCTCTTCGGAGTCGCCCTCTTTTATTCGGGATACTTCCTCTCGGGCCTCGGGATTCCCCGTCCCCGCCCCTTCGAACCCGAAAACCCCCGGCCTCCGAAGAAGAAATCCTGAGCGGGGCGGCCTTTTCCACCGCCGCCTCAATTTCTGTCTCTTCCGGACCCCTCTTGAGGGCCGGGCTTTCCAGGGAGGACCGATGAGACCTGACATGCGACGGATCACTCATGTTTTCGCAAGCTTCGTCTTCTTTCTGTTGTTTCAGGGGCCTGCCCGTGCCGAAGAGCTTCTTCTTTCCGGATCCTCCATGCTCACGCCCCTCGAGGAGAGCTGGGTGACGGCCTATGTCCGGGAGCATCCGGGCCGGGCGGTCGAGGTGCTGGCCACCGGGTCGGGCATCGGAGTCCGGAGCGCCACCGGCGGTCGGGCGAAGATCGGGGCCTCCGACATTCCCCTGGACTCCCGACGGAAGCGTCAGGAGGGAGGGATTGTCCCCATTCCCGTGGCCCTCTCCGGGGTGGTGGTTGCGGCCAACCTTCCCTCCCTGCCCCAAACGGCGACCCTGCGTCTCGATGGCCCCCTTCTGGCCCGCCTCTTTTCGGGAAAGATCCGGTTCTGGGACGATCCGGCCCTTGTCGCGCTCAACCCGGGACTGACTCTTCCCCATCTCCCCGTCCGCCCGATCCATCGCTCGGACAGATCCGGAACGACCTTTCTTTTCACCTCCTATCTGACCCATACCTCCGTTCTCTGGCGAGAGTCTTTCGGCGTCGAGGACCGTCCCTCCTGGCCCCGGGGATCGGTGGGCGTCTCCGGATCGGCGGCGCTTCGGGCCGCCCTTCTTAAGACTCCGGGGGCGGTGGGGTATCTGGGCTTGGGATGGCTGGAAGGGACCCCGCTGGTCCGTGGCTCGCTTAAAAACGACCGGGGGGAGTTTGTCGCCCCGGGACGGGACTCGGTGCAGCGGGCGGCCGAGGCTCTGGGGCGGGCGCCGGCCTTTCCCGAGGGCTTCGACCGCTCCCTTGTGGGCGGGGAGATTTCCGGAGCCTATCCTGTTGTCGGTGTCGAGTTCTGGACGGTGAATCCCAACCTTCCGGAGGAGACGATGCAGGATGTTCGGGATCTTCTTCTCTTCGTTCTGACCCGGGGGCAGGAGACCTCCTTTGTGGGAAAGAGCGGATTCGCGGGCCTTCCGGACCTTCCCGGACGGCGCCGGCTCCGTCAGCTCCTTTTGGAAATTTTTCCGGGGAATGCCTTCCGGCCCACGACGGCAGGGTAGCGCCGCGTGTCTTCCGGATCCCTTNNCCGGGAGGCGGGCCCGGTAGGCCTCCTCTACGCCAGCCTGGGCGCCATCATCGGCTCGGGATGGCTCTTCGGTCCTCTCAATGCAGCCCGGGAGGCCGGGCCCCTGTCGATGGGCTCCTGGGCCATCGGCGCCCTCTCGATTCTTCTTCTGGGAACGGTCTTCGCCGAACTCGGCCCTCTGGCCCCCCGCAGCGGGGCCATCGTCCACCTCTCCCATGTGGGCAACGGTCCCCTGCTGGGCAAGGTCTGGGGCTGGATCCTCTTCTTCTCCTACGTCTCGGTCCCGCCGGTCGAGGTCATGGCGATCCTGGCCTATGCCAACAACTATCTTCCGGGCTTTGTCGACCCCGCCTCGGGGCTTCTCACCGGGAGGGGATTCTGGACGGCCATTCTTCTTCTCGGCGCTGTCACGGCCTCCAACTTCCTCGTCATCCGCCTGGTCCTCCTCCTGAACAGCGCGGCCACCTGGTGGAAGCTTCTCATTCCCTTTGCCACGATCTTTCTCCTCCTGCATCTCTCCTTTCATCCGGAAAACCTCTCGGTGACCCTCTCAGGAACGACCGGCGACGCTCTTGAACGGATGTTCGCGGCGGTGGGGAGCGCCGGGGTCATTTTCAGCTTTTTCGGCTTTCGGCAGGCCGTCGATCTGGCGGGGGAGACCCGGACCCCCGGCCGGAACCTTCCCCTCGCGGTGATCGGGTCGGTGCTGGTGGGGAGCCTGCTCTATCTGGGCCTTCAGGCGGCCTTCCTTCTCTCCGTCGACCCCCGGGATCTTGCCCGGGGGGGCTGGAGCCATCTGGCCTTTGCCGGGGTCACCGGCCCCTTTGCGGCCCTGGCCGTGAGCCTCGGGGCCGTCTGGTGGGGGGCGGTCCTCTATGCCGACGCCCTGATCTCTCCCGGAGGGACGGCCTTCATCTATCTGACGTCGGCCTCGCGAATCGCCATGGCCCAGGCCGAAACGGGAAGCGCTCCCGGAATCCTGGGGAAGGTCAACCTCCGGGGGGTCCCGTGGACGGGGCTGATTTTCTCCTGGGCCGTGGGATCCCTCTTCTTCTTTCCCTTCCCCTCCTGGCATCGACTGGTGGCCTATATCTCTTCCGTCACCGTTCTTTCCTACTGTCTGGGACCCGTGATTCTTCTCCAGCTTCGTCGGGCCCTTCCCGAGACACCCCGACCGTTTCGTTTGCCCCTGGCAGGATTTTTTGCCCCGGCCGCCTTTGTGGTCTCGAACTGGATCGTCTTCTGGGCGGGGTTCCGGACATTGAGCGTGACCCTTGGAGCCTTGGCCGTTCTCGTGCTCCTCTACCTGGGCGGCCGTCTCCTCACCCGTCGGGGACCCTCCCCGGGAGAGATGGTCCGGGAGCTCGGGGTGGTCCACAGCTGGTGGGTCCTTCCCTATTTCGGGGGGCTGTGGGTCCTCTCCGGGCTCGGTCCCCGGGAGCTCGGGGGCAACGGGACGATTCCGTTCTTTGTCGACATGGGGCTGGTGGCCGCGGAAAGCCTCCTCGTTCTCCGGACGGCTCTCGCCTCGAGCGTTCCGGCCTCTGAAATCGTCCGGATCATGGAGGCCCTTCGGGAGAGTCCGCCGGCCGGTCCCTGAGGGGAGGGGTGTGGAGGCAGCAAGGGATTGTCTCTGGAAGAGGGTAGGGGGGCGAGAGAAGATTGGGGAGGAGAAGAGAACAGGGGAGAGGCCACCGATTGGTCTCTCCCTCCTTACCCGCCGGGTGGCGGCGGTTTTACCGATGGCTGTCGCGGTCAGGGCTCAAAAGCGACCGGGCCTCCGCCGGCGACGCAGGCCCTTACCGGTGGGCGTCGGTCTTGCCGAACAGGTAGCTCAGATACCCCGTTCCGACAAAAAAGACGGCCAGAACCAGTGCAAGGGCAATGGGGTTGGCCGAGGGTCCCATGGCAGGCCTCCTTTCTCGTTTGAGGGTTGTTCCAGGCAGTTCCCGTACAGGCTCTCCAAAGATCCGGAAAGCACTTGTATTCTACCAAAAAGATGAATTGGCTCGGGTCCTTGATGGTTTTCTGAATGGTCTTTCGGGAGGCCGGGAAGTGGTTGTTCCGAGGAGTCGCCCCAAAAAAGGACATGTCAAGGGAGTCGGGAAGATTTGAAAGGGGCCGTCGCGGACGAGGGTGAAACGGACGGGAGGGGAGAGGGAGTTCAGGCCGAAGAAGGGGAGACTGCAAAAAGAATGAAGGCTCCCCTGAAAGTCGTGGCCCTCAGATCGACGGACTGTTTCTGCCCGGCCGTGAGTCCTTTAAGCCGAAAAGATAGGCCAGAGCGGCGGCTCCGACAAAGAAGCCGACGTTGACGATCGCA
>DGKK01000037.1 GCA_002387725.1 Nitrospirae bacterium UBA4572 | reverse complement strand
CATCGGATTCCGGTTCCGAGTGTCGGGAGTTCAAATCTCTCCAGGCGCGCCATATTTTCCCTTGCTGAAATGAATTTTTAATTTTCCTTCCCAAAACTTAACCTGGTGGCGACCCCTACAAGGTGATTTTAGGCAGGGACTTCCTGACCAATTTCCTTCTCCCCACGTCATTATGATGCCACTCGCTCTCCTTTTGTCCTGACCGGTTTTGCCATGCAGACAAAAGCTCTTTTCTTTTTTTGACTTTCAGGGCTTGTTTTTAATATCCACCACCGGTTGGATGTGTATGGCCCTCCTCCCGTTGTGGAGTTGTGTCCGGTAAGTTCTGTGTTTCCGGGGACCTCCAGAGATTCTCTGCCGGTCACTAAAGGCGCTTTTCGATCTTTTGCCTGAGGGTATGGGCAAACTGGCGGGCCCAGGAGCTGTTGAACTGGTGAATATGCTCTCCCGCCACCACGAGCCAGTGGTCATACGGCCCGGAAGATCCGGCGGGGTTCCTTTCTCTTCCATGGGAATGCCTCACGGGAATTTCCAGGATGGATCGGACGTTCGTCTGTGCCAGTCTCCGAAAGGATTGGGGGAGCTCAGGATTTTGCAAGGATCGGGTCCTTAAGGTTGAGATTTCCTGAAGGGTTTCTCTGTCGTATGCCTCTTCAAAAAGCGAGGCAAGGGTCTCTCTCTGATGTCCCGATGACGCCAGGATGACTCCTCTCCGGGATTGTGGAGGCAAGGAAAGATAAAAGATTCCGAGGACTCCCGGAAGGCTCTGTAGAAGATCGACTTCGGGGCAGGCATCCTGCGCGGGCTTCATGGGAAGCTCGGCAAGGGTCGCTTCCATATAGCGGCCGATTGTTGCAATCTCGGATTCAAGCTCCATCCGGATGTGATCTTCGATGCGCTGGTCGGCGATGGCTAGAATTTTAGTTCGATCCCTGTCGGGAACAATCCCCCGATGGATCTGGCTGGCGAGAAGCTTGCGGTAGAGGTTCATGCCAGCGACGAGAAGGCTGTTCGAGATCCCTGAAAGGCAATGTATTTGTCCCACAATTTTTGCCCGGGAGAGGATGGCCTCCCGTTCTGTCCGGGGCGAGAGCAGAAACCGGAGATGCTCGCACTGACGAAGCGCTAAAATCCGTCGCCCCTCCTCTCCCAGAGTCTCCAAAATGGTGCGGGATTCTGGCAGCCCGTCAAGCTTCCCGTAGAATGCCTCTACAAATTGTTCGACAGCGGGGTCGATGGACTCGGCGTATTTTTCGAGGAGAGCCTTCGCCTGATCATCATAGGCATCGATTTCTCGGGAGGAGGATCCCACATCGGGATCGCCCGCGAGGTGCCACCATTTTTCCCGCGCCAGTTTTTTTTCCTTGATATGGCACAGGGCCCGGTCGGCCTCCCGGAGGAGCATCTCGGGGTCAAGGGCGTCGGAGGGATAGAAGGCAACTCCTAGGCTGAGCCCCATATGGGTCATCCGTCCAGGCAGGATCTCGAAAGGGTTCTCGATGGTTTGGCGAAGCCGGTCGAGGAAGGCATGAAATTCGGGAGTGGTTGGATTGACGATGTCTTCGATCACGAGGGCAAACTCGTCTCCCCCCAGCCGGGCGATGAAATCATGGCTCCGGATGGTGTCGGAAAGTCTTCGGGCAAGCTCCTGCAAAAGAGTGTCGCCGGCGGAATGTCCAAAGGTGTCGTTGACGGGCTTGAAATCGTCAAGGTCGAGGATCCCCACGATGAAACCGCCCCCTTGGCGATTCTTGCGGGCCACAAGCCGCAGAAGGTGGTCCTCGAGGGCCGCGCGGTTGAGAAGTCCCGTCAGGGGGTCGTGCTGGACCGAAAAGGTCAGGCGGCTGTTTTGCGCCAGAAGCTCCCGGAATTCGCTGATGTCATTCAGGACCCCGACGAAGTGGGTGATGGCTCCCTCGGAGTTCCTGACGGGAGAGAGGGTGAGCAGATTCCAGAAGGTCGAGCCGTCCTTTCGGTAGTTCAGGATTTGTCCCCGATAGCTCTGTCCGGAGTCGAGGGCCTGCCGGATCTCGTCCACGGTCTCCCGATCACTGCCCTCCCCCTGGAGAAGTCGGCAGTCCCGCCCCACGACCTCATCATGGCGGTACCCCGTAATGGTCGTGAATGCCTCGTTGGTGTAGATGATCCGGCGCTGGCTGTCGGTGATGATGACCCCCTCGTGGACGGCCACAAGAGCCCGGGCAAGAAGGGTCTCCCCCTCCCGGGCCTTCTTTCTGAGGGTGATGTCGGAGATGGTCCAGAGGGTATCGAATCCTTCCTGCTCAAAGGGAATCCCAGTCATCTCGAGCCACCTCGGCTCTCCGGTTTCGGGAAGGTCGAGAGGAATCTCCAGGGTGAGACGTTCATGGTCTCGGGAGGGGACGAGAATGCGTGTCTCGAGTCCGGAAGGTTCGGCCGGATCCCCCAGGATTTCGAGAAGACTCCGTCCTTCGAAGGGGCCGAAACGGTGGAGAAGCTCTTCCATGCGGTTGTTGGCAAAGCGGACAACCGATCCTTTGGTCAGGATGATGCCCAATGAGGAGGCATCAAGGATGGCGGCATTGAGGGCACTGGTTCGCCTCTCGACCGCCTTGAGATCGAGCCGGTCGAGACCGCGGGAGAGGCTCTGGGCCAACTCTTCCAGGACGCTTTGGACCGGCGCCTCGAACTCCTGCCGTTCGCCGTAGTAAAGGGCAAAGAGCCCCCAGAGGCGTCCCTTATGGAAAACAGGAAGGACGGCAAGGCTTTCAAGGCCGTACCTCCGGGCCGTCTCCTTCCAGGGGGCTGGTCCGGGTGGGAAGGAAAATGACGATTCAAAGATGGCTCGGCCTTCCCGGAAGGCCCGACCTGTCGGTCCCTGTCCGTTGGGGGAGTCGGGCTGGATGGAAATGCGGGCTTCCCGAAGAAAGTCGGTCGCTCCCGCGGCGGCCAGGAATTCGATCTCGCCGTGGGGGTCGGGTTGGCCGACCCAGGAGAGCACGACTCCTGACTGGGTGATGGCGAGATTGCAAAGATCCATGAGAAGGCGCTTCTCATCCTCCACCGTCGACAGGATGACATTGGCCCGGGCATGGAGCGCATTGACTGCGGCGAGTCGTTCGAGGGCCCTGGCATGAAGATGCCGGTCTGTGGTGTCGTAGATGGTGGCCACGAGGATTTCTTCGCCCCCGACTCTCGCCGTTGCGATGGAGAAATCAGCCCAAAGAGCTTCTCCTGTCTTTTTTCTTCCCCGAACATCGGTCACCAGGACCCGTCCCTCATGAAAAACTGCCGGGTAGAGGAGCTTTCCGACCCGAAGGAACTCGTCATTGTCGAGGTAGAGGCATCTGACCGATTGTCCCTCGAGCTCCTCGGGGCGCTCGTATCCGAACATCTTGATCATGTGGGCGTTCACCGTGACGATGGTTCGGTCCCGGACGAGGAGAATTCCGGAGAGGGCGTTGTCGAGAAGGGCCTTCTTGAAGGCCAGAGCCTCCTGGCGGCTTCGGAGGATCTGGAGTCGTTCGAGCCCCCGGGAGAGATCCCGGGAAAGCTCCGAGAGGACGTCCTGAAGGGGAGGATCGAAGGCTTTTGGAACGAGATGATAGAGGGTGAGAACGAGACGCTCCCCCTCCCGTCCCGTGATGGGAATGGCGGCCAGGCTCTTGAATCCGAAGAGTCCGATGGCCTCCTGAACCTTGCGGGAAAAGGGTGAAGGATCATCCGCCAGGGTTTCGTCGAAAGTAAGGTTGAACACCGGCTCCCCGCTTTTCCATGCCAGATAGGGGGCGCTCGTGATGCCGGTGATTTCCGGGCTCGATGGAATCTGGACCAAGTCGAGCCATCCGGCCTCCCCGTTTGAGGCAAGAATGTGAAAATATCCCTCCTCTCCGGGATGACCAATCCAGGCCAGGGCGATGCCTTCAAGGGAAGAGGCCAGACGACAGAGGGCGTCATAAAGGGAGGCCTCGTCAGAGGCGGCCAGAAGGGTCCGGTTTGCCTCGATCAGGAGCCGGTTGTACTCGGACAGGGTCTTTCGATCCCGATCGGCGGCTTTCCGGCGGCTGATGTCTCGGGCGCAATGGAGAGCATAGGGGGTGCCGTTCTTGATGAAGGGACGGGAGCGGATCTCGACGGGGACAACCGTCCCGTCCCGTTTTTGATGCCAGCTTTCGACGGTTAAAGTCGTGTCGGGCGGGAGCGCAAGGATCTCTTCGATATGCCGGATCAGGCTGTCTCCTTCCCATTCCGGTTGCCACAGAGAGATCGGGCGCCGGAGGAGCTCCCCGACACGATAGCCCAGTGAGTCGGCAAGGGTGGGGCTGGAAAAGATCAGGAGACCCTTTTCGTCGGTGATGTAGATGGCATCGGTTGCCATCTCGAGAATGCGAGGGAGCCAGTCCTGAATGTCTCCCTCATCTCGCGAAGAACCGGTCGAGTCGCTCTCCATGGAGGGGGCCTCCAGGGTGAGGTGCAGGAGAAATCCCATCATCAGGCTTGATCAGGATCTCCGGTAATTCAAGGGGTGAAAGGCTTTTCCCCCGAATTCATCGAGGCGAAGATCGATGAAGGCTGATGAAGTTTGTGATGCATGGTGCAAAGTATACCACATGAAAAGAAGGGTGAGCCGGATTGTCCTTGACTCCTCTTGAAATTGCTTCGATCCTCCTCGTAGAATGAAAAAGGTTGATGTTAAAAAAATTTTCAGGGGATGGATGATACTATTGGATGCCGATCGTTCACAGCGCATTGTTGTCCTTCCGGAGAACCGGCTCTGGTGCGAGCAGCGGAACGGAGGGGGATCCGTCTGTCGGCTCGAGAGCCTCCCCGGGGTCGTGGAGTCGTCCTTTGTGAGGCTTTCCCCGGGGAGATCCTTGGATCCGGACTCTCGGGACCTCGAGATCTTCGTTCTCGAAGGTTGTCTTGAGGTCGGCGGACGAGTGTGGCCAGCCGGAAGCTACCTGCGCATTGCCGGGGAGTCGGGGCTTTCGGTTCTTGCCGGCGAGCCGTCGCTTTTCTTTCTGAAGGCGGGGACATTCCCCGAGGACGACCGGAGAAGCGCCGGCCGTGAGACGGCGGGAGTGCGCTTCTCCCCCGGACTGGTTCCCGGCCTCTCCGTTCTTCCCCTCTTCTCCGGAGGAACGGCCAACACCGCCCTGGTCCGATGGGAGCCGGGAACGGTCTTTCAGCCCCACCGACATTTCGGAGGGGAGGAGATCCTGGTGATCTCGGGGACCTTCGAGGATGAGCATGGATCCTATCCCGCGGGAAGCTGGTATCGGGCTCCCCACATGAGCCGACACCATCCCTTCTCGCGGGAAGGGTGCCTGATCTTCGTCAAGACGGGCCATCTCCAGGACGCCAGCGCCGCGTGACGGAAACGAAACGGGAGGGGATCTTTTGGTGAACCCCGAGATGACCGATCGCGAAGAGATAACCCGGGCCGTTCTGCATTCCAACCGTCTCCTTGTCCGGTCGGTGGGCGCCCCCCTCGATGCCACCCTTGAATCCCTCTGCTCGATCCTTGTAGAGGAGCTCTCCGCCCGCCTGGTGGTCATCAGCCGTCTCGACCTCGAAGACCTCTCCCTTCGTCCGGTGGCGGCCGAAGGGGCGGCCCGGGAGTATTTGGATGGGATTGTCCTCTCCGCCTCCAGCGACTCCCCCATGGGACAGGGACCGGCGGGACAGGTCATGCGATCGGGCTCTCCCATGGTCGCCAAGCTTCCCGATTCGCTCCCTCCCGTGATGGGGCTCCACGATCGGGTGCGTCGCTTTGATCTGGGGGGAAGCGCCCTGGCGCCCATCTATACCTCGGAGGACCTTTGGGGCCTCATCTCTGTCTACCGAAGCTCCCAGGCGTCCTTCAGCTCCGACATTCTTCCCCTCCTCCAGAGCTTTGCCCGGGACATCGGAGACTTCCTTGACCGACGCCGGGAGTTCCAGGAGCTCTCCCTCCGCCGCTCCTTCCAGGAGGCGATCGAGTCCTTTCAGTCCCGACTTCTACAAGGACTCTCGGTGGATGAGATCCGGTCGGCCCTTCTCGAATGTGTCGTCGACCGGATGGCTTTCCCGGCGGCCTTTCTTGTGGAGGAGTCCCGGGAAAATCCTCCGTCCCGTACCCCCCCGCGCCTTGCGGGCTACCGCCTCTCTTCCGGGGCCTTCCCGGGGATCCGGGAGGACTTCTCGGACGAGTTGGTCGGCAAGGTTTTTTCCCAGGCCCTGCTTGAGTCTCCTCTTCCAGAAATGCCTGTGGGGGAGAACTTCCTTTTCGGCCCGTCGGAATCCCCCTTGTGGACGCCCATGCTCAGGAAGGTTTTTGAGGATCTCTCACTGGGGGGCGCCATCTTCTTTTCCCTTGAAGTTTTGGAGGATCCCCCAAAAACGCTCTCGCTTCTTATTGGAGTCCGATCCTTCCACCCCCCCTCCCAGGAGACCGTGGAGCTTCTCTCCCAGCTTGTCAACGGAACCCGAATGGCAATGGCCCAGAGCCGCGACCGGAGCCGGCTGGATCTCTATGCCAGATTCTATCGGGCCATCGGCGCAATCGGGAAGCTTCTGGCACGCCATCCGGCGCCCCAGGACCTGTACGATGGGGTTTGTGATGCTCTCGTGGAAGCCACGGGGATCGACCTCGCCTTCGTCTCGCTCCTGGAGCCGGGGGACAAGGTCCGGGTGGTTTCGGCCCGGGGAAGGGCCCGGGATTTCATCGACGGGGCCGTTTTTTCTGTCGACCCACAGGATCCGGGGCGCTGCCTGATCCACAGCCGGACATTGGGAACGAGTGATGTTGTCGAGTTTCCTCTTCTGGAGGAGTGGTTGTGCTCCGATGCGGTGCGCGAGGTGGCCCGTCCCTGGCATCTCCGGAACACCCTGACGGTTTCATTTGCCAAGGATGGCCACCGAATCGGGATCCTTGGACTGATCTCCAGGGAGAAGGGATTCTTTGACAGGACCCTTGTGGGGCTCCTTGGCGGCATTGCCCAGGACATCTCCTTTTCCCTCGAGTTTCTCGATCGCCAGGAGAGGCTCAAGGTCCTGGCCTCCATCGATCCCCTGACCGACCTGCCGAACCGCACGGCCTTTGTGGGGGAGCTCGGTCGCCTGACATCGAGCCAGCCGGATCTCGCCCTTTCCGTGGGGATTCTGGATATCGACGGCTTCAAAAACTGGAACGATGCCTTTGGCCATATCGAAGGAGACCGACTTCTCCAGTCAATGGCCCGGGAGATTCCGGGGATTCTTCCGAAAGGGGCCTTCCTGGCCCGTATGGGGGGCGACGAATTCGGCATCTGTCTCTCCTCTCCCGGATCCATCGATCGCCGGAGAGTGGAGGAGATCTCCCAGAAGATCCTCGATCTCGGCCTTCGCCTCGACGGGGGACACAACCTGGTCACCGTCAGTCTAGGGTGGGCACTCTTTCCCGACGATGCGAAGACCCCTGCGGAGCTTTTGGCCCGGGCCGACGAGTCGCTCTTTGCCGCCAAGTCCTCCGGAAGGAACCGGTCGACCCTCTTTGGCCCGGAGATTGCCCAGGCCATGGTCTCCCGGGTGGAGACCCGTCGCTCCTTTCCCCTGGCCCTTGAACGCGGGGAGATCCTCTTCTGGCTTCAGCCTCAGGTGGATGTGCGGGGAGGGCGCGTGGAAGGGGTGGAGATGCTGGTGCGGTGGAAACGGGAAGAGGGGATGGTACCCCCGGGGACCTTCATTCCCGAGGTTGAGAGGGAACCGGCGCTGATCAGGAAGCTTGGATGCCATGCCTTGAGCGAAGCCTGCCGGCTGCGACGGGAGCTCTCGGCTCCTCTCCCTACTCTCCGGATTTCCCTGAACATTGGGGCCGGCCATTTCCTTCATCCGGCCTTTCTCGACGATGTCGACGCCGCCCTTCGCGGGGAGACGGGGACGGGGCTCGTCGTGGAGGTGACCGAAGGAGCCCCTCTCGAAAGCCCCGAGCGGACCGGTCGGATTCGGGAGGAGCTTCGGCGCCGGGGGCTTGAGCTCTCTCTCGATGACTTCGGGACCGGCTTCTCCTCCCTTCATCATGTGGCCGACCTTCTTCCGGACGAGATCAAACTCGACGGGAGCTTCATGAGAAGCTTCCGGATGCGGACCAACGCCTTTGCCGTGGTCGGCTCGACCCTTCTTCTGACGGATCTCTCCGGGAGCCGCCTTGTGGGTGAGGGAATCGAGCATCGCTCCGATGTCGAGCTCTGGCTTCGGATGGGGGGATCGCTGGTTCAGGGGTACTTCTTTGCCAAGCCCATGTCCCTCGACGACTTCAAGGACTTTTATGCTCGCCCGCTTCCCGAGATTGCCCTGCCTCCGGTCTATCCGGTGGAGGAGCTTCCCTTTCTCGAATATGCCTTCCGAACGGCGGGAGAGGCTTCCGGGGATTCTGGCGGGCTTCCGGGGTTATCCTGTCCCCTCGACAGCTGGTTCGAGGTTCGGGGCGTTCATTATTACCATCTTCCCTCCTGGCACGCGGCCCGGGAGGCTCATCAGGCGTTCCACCGGGGAGGGGGGACGAGAGGAGCCGCTGAAGTGGCTCCTCTTGAAGCTCCCCTCCAGGCTCTCAGGGAAGAGATTGACGCCTACTTGCAGGCTCTTCCCCTTCGTCCCTAGATTCTCCCCTTTTTTCCGGTTCGGGGGAACGCCCCTAGGCATATCCGAAAAACAGGTCCACCGTCAGCCTCTCCCGGGGAAATCCGAAGGCGGCCGTCAGGATTTCCGAGAGGGAGTCCACCATGGCCGGCGGTCCGGCCAGGTAGAGTCTTGCCTCCATCCCCGTCCCTTCCAGAATTTCTTCCAGCGCCCGTCGAACCAGCTCGTCCCGGGGCGTTCCTCCGGACTTCGCGCTCCGGGTCTCCACCGCAACCCATCGGGCGACCCCCAACTCGTTCCACTGTCGACACTCCTCACGATAGGGGGTCTCTTCGGCAGTCCGGTTTAGCGTCAGAAGAACGGGGGGGCCTGACGACTTTTCGGCAAGGGTGCGTCCGCATTCCCGAAGCATGCTCCGAAAGGGGGTGATCCCGATCCCTCCGGCCAGAAAGATGAGGGGAAAGACCAGCTCTTCGCCCGAGGGAAGAAGAAACTCTCCAAAGGGAGGCGACAGGAAGAATTCATCTCCCGGGCGGGCCCGGGAGATGGCCTCCTTGAATCGTGACCCCGAGGCCGTCCGGGTGGCGAAGGTGACCAGTGGGAGCTCCGCCGGGGCGCTGGCAAGAGAGAGCGTCCGTCCCTCTCCCGGAGCACCTCCCTCGGAGAGGGAGAGGACGGCGGCCTGTCCGGGGGCGAAGGCATAGGGGAGCCCGGGGAGTTCGAATGTTGCGGCGAGGGTTTTTTGTGCCACGGTCTCTTGGCGGATCAGGCGAATGGGCAGATCGCTGTTTTCCATGGGGCCTCCCGGGCAGGAAGAGTTGGTGGTGGTGCGATCGGTTTGTGTTGCTTCGAAGATGTGTTGTCAGTCAAGAAATATGGCATACCCAAGCGAGAGAAGAAAGGCTCCGGCGAGCCAGAAGAGGGCCGGCAGGACCGACCGGCTGCGCGACAGGACCAGGGCATAGAGACCGTTGATCAGGTTATTGCTTCCCCCCGCCAGGATGATGCTCCCCTTGATCGTACCCGCGGTGGCCGCGAAGTGGCTCGAGAGGAGGGAGAGGACAAAGGGAGTGATGTCGGTAAACCCCACGGAGACGGCGAGGGCGTGAAGTCCTCCCGAGCCGAACCGGGCATTGATGATCCGTGTCAGGGTGGAAAAGAGAAGAAAGGCCATGGCAAAGAGAAAGGCCGTCCGCAGCTCGAGCGGATGGGCGACGGGCTCCTCGAGGGGGGAGCCCGAGGCTTCGTTTCCGTTTTTTGCGGGAGAATAGAGGCGTGAGGTGGCAAAGGCCGCGGCGAGCGAAAGAAGAAAGAGTCCCCCGTATGGAAGGAGAAGGGGCAGGGAGATTTCCCGGGGCCCGAGAAGCAAGACGAGGAGGGCCATGCGGACATACATCATGCTCGAGGCCAGGATGATCGCCGGGGCGATCTCCGGGGAGGAGTGGATCTTGGCGATGCGGGCAAGGACCACGGTGGCCACCGTGCTGGAATAGAGGCCTCCCAATGTTCCCGTCAGCAGAATCCCACGGTTGGGAAAGAGATAGGTCCGGGCAAGGTAGGAGAGGTAGGAGACGCCCGAGACCATGACCACGGCCAACCAGACCCGGGTATAGGTGACGGGGAGAATCTCGGCGATGGGGGTGTCGGGAAGGAAGGGAAGGATGACCCCGGCCATGATCAGGAAGATCGCAAGGGTGACCGCCTCCGAGATGGGGACGGAGTCGGAGAGGCGCCGTATCAGGGGACTCTTTCCGAGAATGAGGAGGATGGCGACCACGAAGACCATCAAAAACCACAGGGGCTCCCTCTGGGCCACGGGGCCGATGGCATAGGCCAGAAGGGCCATGATGTGGGGGATGAGGGAGGGGTTCTCGTTCTGGCGCTTCATGTAGCTGATCCCCAGGAGGCCTCCGAGGAGGAGAAATCCGGCAATCAGGATCCTCCCCGAGGGATCGAGAAGCTCCAGAACATATCCCATGATGCCGGCAAGGGTCAGCGTCCGGGTGGTGCCAAAACCCAGGTCCTTTTCCCCGCTCTCCCGCCGGAAGGCGTGAAGCTCCAGGCCGAGGATGAAGCAGAAGAGGAGAGTGAGGGAGAAGCTGGTCAAGATCGGAGGAATGGAGGGGGCGAGCGTCACAGGAGGTTGGCCCATTCGCCGGAGAAGACGTCGGTGCGGGTAATGCCGCCCACCAGTCTCCGGCTGTGTTGGTTGTCGATGACCGGGAGGAACTCAAGATCCTTTTCATTCATTCGGGCAATGGCGGTCAGGATCGGGTCGTCGGCGGTGACCGTGACGACATTGGTGACCATGGTCTGGCCGACGGTGGTCTCCCCCCACTTCTCCGGAGGAACCCGGTCGAGGTCATAGAGAGAGATGATTCCGATCAGCTGGGGGCCCGTCGGACCCTCCTGCGTGACGGGATAGATCCGGTGAAGATGGCGAAGAACAAAGTGTTCCCGAAACTCCGCCAGGGTCAGATCTGCGGGGGCGCTGACGATATTCCTGAGCATGGCGTTCCTGACGGGAAGATGGAAGCGGTTCGCGAGATGGATGTCCTCCCGGTCCCTCTGATGAGTTGAAATGGAGGTGCTCCCGCTAACCACGTAGCTGACGACCGTGCCGATCAGCCCGGGGATCAGGTAGCCCGAACTGTGGGTGGCCTCGGCAATGAAGACCACGGCCGCCAGCGGGGTCTTGTATCCCGCGGCGAGGAAGGCGGACATTCCCATGACCACCCCGAAGTCATAGGGCTCGAGCCCCGCGATTTGTGCGACCACCGATCCGGTGGCGGCTCCCAGGGAAAGAAGGGGGAAGAAGGATCCCCCGATCCCCCCGGCGGAAAAGGTGAAGATGACGGCGATGGCCTTGAGGAAGAAGAGCTCCAGGGCCATATCGATGGGAACATTCCCGGTGAGAAGGTGCTGGATGAAGATGTATCCGGGACCCAGGGGAAGCGCCTCTCCCCAGGCCCGGGTGGCGACATATCCGGTCAGCCCCAGAATCAGGGCTCCGAGGATGGGGCGCAGTCCGATCCGGTGGCGGGACCCTTCGGAGAACCATCGTTTGGTCTGGCGGTAGATCCGAATAAAGAGGGCTGTGAGAAAGCCGCAGACAACGCCGATCACAATGACCGACAGGAAGTCCTTGAAGTGGAACTGGGCCTTGGCGGCCAGCTGGAAGAGAGGAGCCGTTCCCACGAGGCTCACCATGACAATGTAGGATGAGACGCTGGAGATCAGCGTCGGGACCAGGGCGTTGGGGGCGATATCGGAGCGGTAGGGGACCTGGAGGACGAAGATCGCCCCCGTGAAAGGGGCCTTGAACATGGCGGAAAGCCCCGCGGCGGCTCCCGCCAGAAGCATGACCCGTTGCTCTTCGTAGGGAATTCGCAGCCAGCTGAAGGTGCGGTCCACCAGGGAGCTGACGACGCCCCCGATATAGGTGGAGGCTCCTTCGAGACCCGCCGACCCCCCAAATCCAAGTGTGGAAATGTAGGCCGGGATCTTGAAGAGTGCATTCCTGAGGGGAAGCTTGCCCCGGTACTCGTGATAGCTCTTGATGATCTCTTCCGTGCCTCCGGCATTGTCGACGCGACCGGAGGCGAGGATGTAGCGCGCGACCAGAACTCCGGCCATGGGGATGAGAATGACGACAAGGTGGTTTTTGAAGGCGGTGTTGTAGAGGGTGAGAAAAAGAAGTCGATAGACAACGCGTTCGATGAGATAGACAAGAAATCCGGTGGTCACCCCGATCAGAACCGAGATGAAGAGTGTCCGCCAGAAGATGTTCAGACGGGTCACATGGCCCAGGATCTGGCGGGCATTTACCCGGAATCGGCGCCGTATCTGCATGGCGGGGCTCACTGTCTCCTGCCGGTCATGGCTTTCCGGAAAAAATTCGTAAGGGTATCAACATGCTCAAAGGATAACGCCGCCGGGACGGGATTGCAAAAGGATCTCTCCAACAGGAGGCCGGTCCTCCTTGTCACGACGACCGAAAAAGACCGGCCGAGAGCGCCCGGAGCTTGTCGAGAGGAGAGAGGAGGAGGATCTTCTCTCCCCCGATGGTGGTGACGATCTTTTCCTCGAGGGAGGGGATCCGGCCGATTCCGCGGAAGGACGCCTCCCGGGCTGCCACGATCAGAGGGTGGCCTGAGTTCCACACAAAGGTCATCTCGTCGGCCAGGGCGTGGAGGGCCCGGATCACCGGCCGGCGACGGGATTCGTATTCGAGAAGCTGCTCTCGGGTGGCCAGGGGCCCCCTGAGAAGGGCTTTGGCGAGAATCGGGGCCAGAACCCGTCCGTCCTCCATGGCCTGGTTTCGTCCCTGGGCCACGTGGGGATTCATGGCATGGGCGGCATCCCCCATGAGGACGACCCCATCGCGGACCCATTGGTTGATGTCGACCTTCCAGACGGGAAGGGACAGATATCGGGCGGGGTCACCGTATCCCTGGTCCTTGGCTATTCGGGCAAATCCCGGGACAAGGGCATCAAGGCGGCTAAGGAGAGAGTCCGTCCCTCCCGCGAAAAACCTTTCCCGGTCGGAATCCGGGAGCAGCAGGAGAAAGAATCGTCGCCTTTCGGAGACCGAGAAGAAAAAGAAAATGAAGCGGGGGCCCAGAAAATAACTCCCTGTCGTGTCGAGAAGGGCTCGAGGGAGCTCCTCCCCTTCGGGAAGGAGGAGGGAGCCTCCGAGATAGGAGTCCCGGTAGGGGGCAATTCGGCCATTATCCTGAGCCAGCCCCGAAAGCTCCCGGACTCGTGAGTGCCGACCGTCGTCCCCCACGATGACGCGGGCCAGGATGCGTGTGGATGTCCCGTCGCTTTTGCGGGCGGTGACCTCGACCCCCTGACTGTCAATGGAGATCCGGGTCAGCTCCGTTCCGAAGCGGAGGAGGATGTTGGGGTGGGAGGAGAGGCTTTTGGCCAGGATCCGGTCCATCTGATGGGGTTCGATGGCGAGGGCGAAGGGGTGGGAGCTCTGTCCCCGGTCGTAGCGGGAGCGCATGAGGAGCCGGCCGTTGCCATCAAGAAAGTCGAAGGAGCGATAGATCGTATGGGGGGTGGAGAGGATCTCGTCCAAGAGGGAGAGCTCCGACAGGATCCCCAGTCCCAGGGGCTGGACAAGCTCCCCCCGGTGCACGGGAGTGAGGTCGGGGCGCTTGTCCAGGATCAGGACCCGGAATCCCAGGGGGGCCAGGTAGCATGCCAGGGTGAGGGCGCCAATGCCGGCTCCGGCGATGACGACATCGAAGGACTCGGTTTTTTGTGCAGGTTCAGGGGTCATAGAAGGCGGCTCCCGGATGGGGGGGGCGATCGGGAAGATAGGAAAGGGGAAGGAGGTGCGCGAGACGCCGCCCCGTCTCCAGGAAGGCCTGGTCGAGGGCCGACTTTCTCCCGAAGCCCCGTCCCGTGGCATCAAGGGGAAGATAAAGGAGGAGCCCCTGGGAATCCTTAAGTGTCACCGTCATGTGAATGTGGACGGTGGCGACGGAAAAATCCGAGCGGGTCAGACGGCTTGTCTCGACAGCGAGCGCGGAGATGGCCAATTCCGCGTCCGGAGCAGGCAGGGGGAGACCCTGTGGCGCCCCGGGACAGACAAGCGTTTTTTCCTTGCGAACACAGAGAGTGATTCCGGCTTTCCCCAACGGGTGGAGCAGTCCCTTTTCTGCCGCCCGGCGGATTTCCCTGTCCGATGAGGGCGGGAGGACGAGCTGAAGGGGAAAGAGGGGGCGTCTGTGGTAGAAGGTGAAGTGGACATCGATCAGGGTTTTTTCCAGAAGTTGACGGAAAAACGGCCGGTCAAGAGGCGAACCGGGCTCGGGGCGATAGGCTCCCTCAAGGGTTCCCCGGGAGAGGGGAACATGAATCGTCCGGATGAGACAGAGGCCATTTCCCCGGGATCCGGTGGGGGAGCAGTCGAGAGAGAGCCGGGGATGATAGCGGTAAGGGGGCTGCCGAAGCAGAAATGTCTCCCAAAAGAGGGTGTCAGGGGAGAAGGGGGTCTCGGGAGACTGGTAGATTTCCGGCAGCGGAGGGAAGACGAGGTGTTCCTGTTTTTCCGAAGGAAGGAGCGTTCCATGGAAAACGAGTCCCGTCACCCCCGCCGTGCGGGAGGCAATCCGGGTGCGGGCACCTTCATGAAGACGGGCGGGGGGATCGGGAAGCTCACGAAGGACAAGGGGCACACTCTCAGGCCGAAGCGAAAGGTCAAGGCCCCTAAGGAGGGCTCGCCAGAGATGGGCGGAGGCGGCCCGTTCGCGTTCGACCCGATGACGATCTGATTTGGCAAATGATCGAAGCGAGTGGATCTTCCGGGAGGTCTCCAGGGCGAGTCGTATGTCCCGAAGGGCGCGGGCGCCATCTCCCTGAGAGAGCTCCTTCTGTCCAAGAACCAGGAGGCGAGAGAGCTTCCTTTCGTTCTCCCGGTCCTTTTTTGCCAGTGTTTGGGTAATCCTCCGAAGGTAGGAGGACGGGACGGAAACGAGCAGATAGAGCGAGGTTCTGTGGATATAGGGCTGCTCGTGGCTCTGGATATAGGTGCGGATCCAGCTGTCCGCCACCCGGGGCCCCCCGACCGGATCCTCCCGGAGCCAATGTGAGGCTTCGGTGGGGGAGAGAACATATCCTCTTTGTGCCAGGGGGCCTCTCAGCTTTGCCAGTGCCTGGGCCAGGGCTTTTTTTCGGGCCGTCTCGGGCGACTTTTCCTTGTGGGCATGGCCGGTGAGGAAGAGCTCCTCGGGAGTGCCTTCGGGGGGGTGGAGCACAAAGAGTGGCGGCGTTTCCGGCTCCTGACGAAGAAGCAGGGGGGGCGAAGGGGAGGAAAAGGAGGGAATGAAAGAGCAGGAGCCCGCAAACAAAAGGGAGAGGATGCGGAACCCGGACAGCCGGGTGGCTGCCCGGGGGGGGAGGGAGTCTGCCAAGGGCGCCTCAGGCGGGCAGGGGGTCGTCGAGCCGGTCCTTCTCCTCGGGCCCGTCCGTTCCGGCCGTATAGAAACGCAGGGGAGAGAGTCGGGAGAGGTCGCCCAGGAGGGGGGCGATAAAGGTCCAGGAACGTTCCACTTCGTCATTTCTGGCAAAGAGCGTCGAATCTCCGATGATCGCATCATGAAGAAGTCGCTCATAAGCGTCGGGCGCCTTGTCGTGATAGGCCGTCTGATAGGAAAAGTCCATCTCCACGGGATCGATCACCAGACGTCCTCCCGGACGCTTGATCCCGAAGCGGAGGGCAATGCCTTCGTTGGGCTGGATCCGGATGATGAGCTCGTTGGAAACCGTGCCGGGGCATCCGGCCAGACGGAAAAGGGCAAAGGGAACTTCCTTGAAGACGATACGGATTATCGTTTCCCGACGGGTCATGCGCTTTCCGGCCGTGAGATAAAAGGGGACTCCGGCCCAGCGCCAGTTCTGCACTTCAACCTTGATCCGGGCAAAGGTCGGGGTGTCGGAGGTGGGGGGGATCTTGGGTTCGTTGCGGTATCCGGGAACGGGAACTCCATCCACCTCCCCCACCGTATACTGTCCCCGGACGATGACCTTCGGGATGTCTTCGGTCCGGATCGGCTTGAGGGAGCGCAGCACCTTGACCTTTTCGTCCCGGATGGCCTGGGCTTCGAAGGCCACCGGCGGCTCCATGGCGGTCAGCGTCATCAGCTGGAAAAGATGGTTCTGAACCATGTCCCGGAGGATCCCCGCCTCCTCGAAGTAGTCTCCCCGTCCCTCCACGCCGACCGCCTCATGGACGGTGATATGGACGCTCTTGACGTGCACGTTGCTCCACAGGGAGCCGATGGCCGGGTTGGACATTCGAAAGACGACGATGTTCTGGACGGTTTCCTTGCCGAGATAATGGTCGATGCGGAAGACCTGATTTTCCCGGAAGACCTGAAGCACCTCGCGGTTCAGGTCCTGAGCCGAGGCGAGGTCACGTCCGAAGGGTTTTTCGATGATGATTCGGGTGAAGCCCCCGCCGGTAGCGGTCTCCCCCTCGTTGATCGTCGAGAGTCCGTAGGAGCCGAGATTCCGGATGATGGGCACGAAGTAGCTCGGCGGAGTTGCCAGATAATAGAGAACATTGCCTTGGGTGGGTTTTCTGAACTCATCGGAAAGAAGGGTCGTCCTCAGAGCGTTGTAGCCATTGGGGTCATCAAAGGTCATGGCATGGTAGAAGATCCTCTTCTCGAATTCGGGGAAAAGGTCGAGCCGGCCAGTATTCCTTGCAAATGTCTGGACCGATTCCCGGATCTCTTCCCGGAATTCGAGGTGGGTTTTCTGTCGGCGTGCGACCCCCAAAATCCGGGTTTCGGGGTGAAGGAGTCCATCCACGGCCTGATCGAAGAGTGCCGGGAGCAGTTTTCTATGGGTGAGGTCGCCAGAGGCCCCGAAGATGATGATGGTGAGGGGGGACGTGGTGCCGTTATTCGTTGGCGCTCCGGAAGCAGAATCAGAGAGTTCGGGCACAGGGAATCCTTTCGGTAGGGCGTCCCCCTAGGGGCGCCATGTGGAGGAAGCCGGAGTCTCAGGCGCCTTTTTTCGACGCGATTTTTCGTTCTGTGCTTTCTATCAGGCTCTCAAAGGACTTGTTGAAGGACTGGACCCCTTCCGTGATGAGCTGGTTGTAGGCAGCCTCGAGGGAGATTCCCAGGCTTGCCAGTGCGTCGAGGATGCGGTGGGGATCCTCGAGGGGAGCTCCTTTGGTGAAGCGGTCGATGGTGCGTGCCACGGTCCCGTGGTCGGCGAATGCCCGAAGGGTTTCGAGGGGGACGGTGTTCACCGTGTCGGGCCCGATCAGGTTGTCCACGTAAAGAGTGTCCGAGTAGGCAGGGTCTTTGGTGCCGGTCGAGGCCCAGAGCGGACGCTGGACCGCGGCTCCGGCCTTGGCCAGTGCCTTGAAGTCAGAGGAGGAAAAAAGGCTCCCGAAAAGCTCATAGACAATCCGGGTATTGGCGATGCCGGCCTTTCCCCTTAGCTCTTTGGCCTTTTTGGAGACGGAAGGGTCGGACGATCCGCCGGAAAGGGCGTCGAGCTTCTTGTCGATCAGCGTATCGAGGCGGCTGATAAAGAGGCTCGCCACGCTGCGGATCCGGGAGGGATCCTTGCCTGCGGCATGGTAGGCCGTGAGACCGTCGATATAGGCTTGGGCAGACTGTCGGTAGGCCTCCGGAGAAAAGAGAAGGGTGACATTGACGGAGATTCCTTCCGAGATCAGCTGTCGAATGGCGGGAATGCCCTCCGGGGTCCCCGGAATTTTGATCAGAAGGTTGGGACGGTCTACCATCCGGTGGAGGGTTCTGGCTTCGGAAATCGAGGCTTCGGTCTCGTGGGCGAGGAGGGGGTTGACCTCGATCGAGACAAATCCGTCAAGGGTTTTGGAGCTATCGTAAACGGGACGGAAAAAGTCGCAAGCTCGCTGAACATCCCTGACCATGAGGGTTCGAATGATCTCCGAAGCCGAGAGACCTTGGGCGGAGAGGGAGACGATGTCGGCATCATAGTCGGAGGATCCGTTGATGGCCTTTTCAAAGATCGTGGGATTGGAGGTGATCCCGCGGACGCCCGTCTCGTTGATCAGGCGGTCAAGCTCCCCCGAGTCCATGAGGTGGCGGCTGATGGAATCGAGCCAAAGGCTCTGCCCTTCGCGAAGAAGGTCTGCGACGCGTCCGGTCGGGGCGAATTTGAGTGAGGACATGGATATCTCCTTGGATGAGATCTGATCTGAGGTCTAGAGGGCGAGTTCGGGCCAGCATTCTTTAATGCGGGCCATGATTTTGGGAACGGAGAAGCCGAACTCCTCCATGAGACGTTCATAGGGAGCCGAGGCTCCGAAGTGATCGAGTCCCACGGCGATTCCCTTCGACCCCACATAGCGCCAGGCGGAGAGGGTGCTGCCGGCTTCGGCAAAGAGGCGAAGGGCGGTGCCTCCCAGGACCGAGTCACGATAGCCCTTGTCCTGGCGATCGAAGAGCGTCGTGCAGGGGAGGCTGACGAGGCGCGTCGGAACCGACCGTCTCTCGAGCTCGTCCTGCAGCTTCCAAAGGAGGGAGACCTCGGAGCCGGTTCCCATCAGGGTGACCACGGGCTCCTTCGATGCCTCCCGGAGAATGTACCCTCCCCTGCGAACCCCGGAAAGGACCCGTTCAAAGGGAACATCCAGAATGGGAAGGGCCTGGCGGGAGAGGATGAGGGAGACGGGCATGGAGTCCTGCTCGGTAATCCAGTCCATGGCGGCAAGTGTTTCGTTGGCATCGGCCGGCCTCATCACCGCCATGTTGGGGAGGGCCCGGAGGGAGGTGAGGTGTTCCACCGGCTGGTGGGTCGGCCCGTCCTCGCCCAGTCCGATGCTGTCGTGGGTAAGGACATAGAGGACAGGAAGCCCCATGAGGGCCGAGAGTCGCATGGCTCCCTTCATGTAGTCGGAAAAGACTAGAAACGTGCCTCCGTAGGGGCGAACCCGGGTCAGGGCCATTCCGTTCATGATCCCCCCCATGGCATGCTCCCGGACGCCGAAGTGGAGATTGCGTCCCCCGGGAGTGGCGATCTGGCAGTCGGTCTCCCCCTTGATGAGCGTGTTGTTTGAGGGAGCAAGATCCGCCGATCCGCCGAAGAGAAGCGGCTGNNGCATCCGGGAGGCCTCCTGCAGGACGGTTCCGAAGGCCTGCCGTGTGGCCATGGGCTTGTCGGTGGGGGCGAAGGGGGTGAGACGTCCGGCAAGTCCCGAAGCGTGGTTGCCGTTGATCACCGCCGATTCGAAAAGGTCGGCTTCCTTGGGGAAGGAGGCCCGGTAGCGTGCAAAGGTCTCGTTCCAGGCAGCCTCCAGCTCTGCGCCTTTTTTCCCGATTTCGGCAAAGACCGGACGAACCTCGTCGGGTATGAAAAAGTCGGGGGACGGAGGCCAGCCGAGGTGTTCCCGGGTTTTCTTGACCTCCTCTGCGCCCAGGGGGGATCCGTGAACGTGGGCGGTGTCCTGATAGGTGGGGCTCCCATAGCCGATGTGGGTGCGGATGGCAATCATCTTCGGCTTGTCTTTTTCGTTGGGAAGGGCTTTTTCGGGATCGGTGGCCCAGTCCAGGGCATCGCGGATGGCCGAGGTGCTGTTTCCGTCAGAGACCTCGCGAACGGCCCATCCCAAGGCCCGGAAGCGTGCCGGTACGTCTTCGGTGAAGGCCAGATCGGTACTTCCATCAATGGAGATGTGGTTCCTGTCATAGAGGCAGATCAAATTGGAGAGTCCCTGGTGGCCCGCAAAGGAGGCCGCCTCATTGGCGACCCCCTCCATCATGTCGCCATCCCCGCAGGTGACAAAGACCCTGGGGTTGAGCAGGGCCATGCCGGGACGGTTGAAGGTCGTGGCAAGGTGGCGAAGGGCCAAGGCCATCCCTACGGCATTCGCGAATCCCTGACCCAGGGGGCCGGTGGTGGTTTCGATCCCGCGGGTATGGTGGTATTCAGGGTGTCCTGGGGTCAGGCTTCCCCATTGACGGAAGGATTTCAGATCCTCGAGGGTCAGGCCAAATCCTGTCAGGTGGAGAAGGGAGTAAAGCAACGCCGATGCGTGGCCGCCCGAGAGAACGAAGCGATCCCTGGCCGCCCAGTCGGGGTTTCTCGGGTTGATCCGGAGATAGTCCCGCCAGAGGACAAAGACGGGAGCGGCAAACCCCATGGGCGTTCCGGGATGTCCCGAGTTGGCCTTTTGAACGATGTCAACGGAGAGCATGCGAAGGGTATTGATCGCCCGGAGTTCGATCTCTGGGGTCAGGAGGGGGTGAGCCATGGTGGGATCTCCTTCAAGTGATGGGGGCTGACGGGTTGCCGGGGAGCCCCATGTCTGACGTCAGGTTCCAGAGCATGTCGAGGAGTGCATCCCTAAGGAAGACCCTTCGGCGGTTCCAGGCTGATCCTCTCAGGCTTGTTGGTGATCTTGTCTTTATCACCTCAATGCCATCAGAAAAAGTCTGCAACTTCCGAAGAGTTGGGGTCAGGATCCCTGAGAGGCTTCTTGCTGTTGGGAGCCCTCCCCATAAACTATGGGGAATCTTTCTTTGAAAATCAACCAGACTGACGCTTTCTGAAAAGTATTGACCGGGGATTCGGGAGTTCGTTTTTGCGGGATTCCGGGAGCCTTTGAGGGATAATTGTGGCGTACCCCTTGGGGGATCGAGGGGAAGGCCTTTCAACTTCTTTTGTCCGGGGAATGATTGTAATTGTTGGAGATCATGGCTCGGATGTTGACCTTTTTGCTTGATTTTGCTAAGAAATCAGAGGAATGATTTCGATTCCAACAATGAATCGGATGGCGGACGAATTGGGGATGGGGGACGGGGTGTCAGGGCAATCAAATTTTACTGGCGGAAAAAAGATGACGCCGGCGGAGGGGAGCTCCTCTCCTGCCCCTGCGCTTCTTGAGAAGGCCGCTCCGTCGATCGAGCTGGATGAACGGTCCGATCCCCTTTCGAGAACCTTGGCTCGGGCTGTTTCCTGGCTTGTTGCTGCACAGGATGGTGCGGGGCACTGGGTGGCGCCCCTTGAGGCCGATGCGACGATCCCCTCGGAATATGTGTTTCTCCATGAGGTCCTGGGAAGACCTTTGGACCCTGTCCGTCGTGACAAAATTGTCCGGGCGATCCTTTCCGTTCAGGGAAAGGAAGGCGCTTGGCCACTTTTTCACGACGGTGATCCCGATATCAGTGCCACCGTCAAGGCCTATCAGGCGCTGAAGCTGTGCGGATTTGATCCTTCCCATCCGGCCCTTGTCCGAGCCAGGGAGTGGGTTCTCTCCCAGGGCGGCGCCGGCAAGGTCAATGTCTTTACCCGAATCGCCCTGGCCATTTTCGGTCAGTACAGCTGGACAAAAATTCCGGCGCTTCCCGCCGAAATGGTTCTCCTCCCATCCTGGTTTCCCTTTTCGATTTATTCCGTCTCCTACTGGTCGAGGACGGTGATTGTTCCTCTGCTGTTCATCTACCATCACAAACCCCTTGTCCGACTTTCTCCCGAAAGGGGAATCTCGGAGCTCTTTGATCCCGCTCGACCTGACGGGGAGTCTTTTGCCCCCTCCCCGGACTTCTTTTCCCTGAGAAACCTTTTTCTCCTCCTTGACAAGGTTCTCCAGGTATGGAACCGGCATCCACCCGGCTTTCTTCGAAAGAAAGCCCTCTCGTTTGCCATGGAGTGGATGGTTCCCCGTCTCAAGGGAGAGGGGGGGCTGGGAGCGATCTACCCGGCCATGGCCAATAGTGCGGTGGCCCTTTCCCTCGAGGGATACGAGCTCGATCACCCCCTGATGCAGCGAGTTCTGGCTTCCATCGATGACTTGCTCATCGAGGGGGAGAAGGAGGTTCTGGTGCAGCCGTGTGTCTCTCCCGTCTGGGACACGGCATTGGCCATGGGCGCCCTGATAGAGGCGGGGATTTCCCCTGACTCCCCCACGGTTGACCGGGCCATGGAATGGTTTTGTGCCCGGGAGGTCCGGACCCGGGGGGACTGGGCCATTCGCGCTCCCGACTGTGAGCCGGGTGGCTGGGCCTTCCAGTTCGAAAACGATTACTATCCCGATGTCGACGACACCGCCATGGTCCTCATGGGAATGGCCAAGATTCTTCCGGCCCGCCCCGACTTGGCGGNNGGCTCGCATGGAAGGCGTCTTCCGGCGCGCAACGCTGTGGGTGATGGCCATGCAGGGAACGGACGGCGGCTGGGGAGCCTTTGACCGGGACAACGACCTTCTCTTCCTCAATCATATCCCCTTCGCCGATCATGGGGCCCTGCTCGACCCCAGTACGGCTGACCTCACCGGCCGGGTGCTGGAGCTCCTGGGAGCCTTGGGATATGGCCCTGACTTCCCTCCGGCCGCCCGGGCGATCCGCTATCTCAGGCGCGAGCAGGAAGAGGACGGCTCCTGGTTCGGACGGTGGGGCGTCAACTATATCTATGGAACATGGTCGGTCGTCGCCGGGCTCAAGAGTATCGGAGTCCCCATGTCCGAGCCTTGGGTCATGCGCTCCATGGAGTTCCTGCTGGCTCGCCAGAATCCGGACGGCGGGTGGGGGGAGGACTGTCTCTCCTATGCCTCGCGAGACTTCGCCGGACGGGGGGCTTCGACGCCCTCGCAGACGGCCTGGGCCCTGATCGCCCTTCTTCATGGAGGACATGCGGGTCACATGGCCGTCAGGCAGGGAGTCGACTATCTGATCCAGCAGATGACGCCCGAAGGAACCTGGAACGAGGAGCTCTTTACGGGGACGGGATTCCCCCGGGTCTTCTACCTTCGATACCATATGTATCGCCATTATTTTCCGCTCTGGGCCCTGGCTCTTTACAGGAACATGACCGAGCGGGGAAGAGCTCTGGGACACGAACGGGTGGACTTTTGGAAGACGGCTCCCTACGCGCCGATCGCCCGAAGTGTCTGAGGGGGGCCAGGGCGCTTGCCCACTCCTCGTCGTGACGGCACTGGAAGACGAAGCTCGGGCCTTCACCCATAAGCTGAAAGGTCGCGTCATTCCCCGGAGTGGCCGTGGGGTGGTCGCTCCCTCTCCTGTCCTGCCTTCACGCTCTCCTTTTGAAGTGGTGTGGGTCGGTCCGGGAAAATCCGGAATGGGGCTTCTTGCCGATCTGCTGTCTTCGGGGAGGTATGCCCGTGTTCTCTTTACCGGTCTGGCGGGAGCCCTAGCCCCTGACCTGTTCCCGGGGACGATCGTTGTGGCCGAGGGGGTACTCTCCTCTTCGGGCGAGAATTTTTTGCCTTTTCAGGATTTTTTCCCGAGTTTTTTCCGTCCCATGATTGAGGAGTGGGACAAGGGATCGATCCGCTTCGGGAGGATCCTTTCAGCCGAGGCTCTCGTCGGAACCCCCCGGGAAAAAAAAAGGCTGGCGAGGGAGACGGGAGCCATTGCCGTCGACATGGAAAGCGCCGGATGGCTTGATGCGACCTCCCGTGCCGGGATCCCGGCGACGGTCGTCCGGGCTATCTCCGATGGGGCAGATGACTCCCTTCCTCCGGAGCTTCTCTCTTTTGTCACTCCGGAAGGGGCGGTCTCCTTCGGGGGAATTCTCCGCGCTCTCCTGCTCCGCCCCGCGCTTCTTTATGAACTGCTTCTTTTGGGTTCAAGCATTCGTCAAGGCCGACAAGCCCTTTCCCGCCTGGGGCAAGAGGTTTTTTCAGCCCTTCGGGAGGAGGTGCGGTGAGTGTTGGGAGGCTTCGGAAGGGGCGAACGGACTCCCGGATCCGACGAGTGTTTTTTCTGTGGCGGGCGGTTTTCGTTCTTCTTGCCTTCGGAAGCTCGCCCCTTTTGTCCTTCTCAGCCCCGCCTCCGATGGCCCCCATCGCCCCGGTGCAGACGACCCTTGGCCCGCAGGGGCTCAGCTTTCCCCAGCTTCCCATTGGCGCCCCCCCTCCCTTCAGCTACAGCACTCCCTTTGACAATACCGTTGTCGTCCCGGTTCCGGCCATCGGCGACTCCTACAACTCGGGGCTGACCTACGGCACGATCGTTCCGATCCTGTATGCGAAGCCCTCAGGTCGAATCACCTCGATCTTCGCTCCCTCCGTCATGTACAACTCCTACATGGGGCTCGAAACGGGCTTTCGGTATTACCGGTTCTACAAGGGGAATCTCAAACGCTGGCATGTCATCGGCATCCAGTCCAACTCGATCATGAACTTCTACGAGTTTCACTACCGGGACCTCTCCCTTGACCGGGGGCGCTTCATCATCGATACCCGTGTGAAGAGCTTTAAAAACCCTACCGCCCGCTTCTATGGCATTGGTCCGACCTCGAACTTCTCCGACCAGTCGAATTACACCCTTTCCACCACCTCGGCTCACGGGACCTTCGGAATGAATTTTGACGACATGAAGATCCGGGCTTGGATCATGGAGCGTTACCGTGCCTATGGCGCCTCAGCGGGGCAAGTCCCGGGAATGGAATACACCGGACTTCTTTTTCCCGATGCCCCGGGGTTCGCCTCGGGGGCGCAGATCCTGACACATCGGGCCGATATCACCTACGACACCCGTGACAACCATCTCATTCCCTCCGCAGGAACCTATGCCCGGGCCTTCGCAGAGCTCGACAACAACATGACTCCCGGGCAGAACAGCGTCTTTGACCGCTTTGACGTCGAGTACAAGACCTGGATCCCCCATGGAGACCAGGACCAGGATGTCCTGGCCATCCGGGCCATGATCAACCTCATGAACGGACCGAATATCCCCTTTTATGCCATGAGCATGCTGGGCGGAGCCTTCACTCTCGAGGGGTACGGGACCGGACGTTTCTACGACTACGATGCCTCGCTGTTCAATATCGAGGAGCGCATCGCAGCCTTCGACATGGATCTCTTCAATGTCCAGTCGGAGTTCCAGGTGGCGCCTTTTTTAGGGGTGGGGGAGGTCTTCCGCGATGCATCCCAGGCCACGAACTTCGGATACTATGCGGTCAACCCGGGAGTCGGGCTTCGGGCCCTGGTCAAACCTGACGTGGTCGGGCGTGTCGATATCGGCTATTCGACGGAGGCAGGGGCCGTCACCTTTGTCGGGATAGGATTCCCCTTCTGACGGAGCCTCGAGGCGAGTCGTCGGACCTTCCTTTCGGTAGAGAAGTCCTCTTCGGTCCGGGCGTGGGAAAAGGTGGGCGGGAGTCTGTCGGAGAGGAGGCAGAGGGGAAGTGTGGCCGGAAGGATCAGCGTATCGATCCCTCCCCCCCCCAGTGTCTCGATGAAGAGAGAGACTCCGGAGAGGTTTTGATGATAGTGGACGGCTGCTCCGGGGCGGTCATAGAGGCACTCTGCCAGCGAGCGGCTCACCAGGACCCCGCGATGCTCCAGGTCTCCGGACGGGGATGGGACATAACGTCGGATTCGATATCCCGACTCATGAAAGACTCCCAGATACCGGGTCACATGAAGATGGTCGTCCCGGTCGAACCACGCCACCTCGTCCCCTCGGGAGAGATGGCGCCCCGAGACAAATCTCGGATCGCTCCACTCAAAACCCATGGAGCGCAGTGCGGCTTCGGTATAAGGATGGCGGGGGATGTCCGGTCTTCCCACCTCTCCTGGCGGGTAGGTGTCCGGAAGGGAGATCCGGGTTTGGTCGAGGACGGACTGATCGTTGACCGGAACAGGGGCGGTCCTGCAGGAAGCCAGAAGAAAAAGGCCAAGGATCAGGATGTTTGCGGAGAAAAGCCGCTGGAAGGAAAGCCTGGCCCTGCGGGGTGAGCGGCGACGCCCGGATGAATGAAGGTCTGCGAGGCGATGATGTCCTGTCGGTTCGATGGCGGGAAGTCCTCAGTGTGGTTGCGGATGCAGAAACCTTCAGGCCATCCTGCCACGGCCTCCGGAAGCTGTCAACCTCGTTGGGAGTTTTCGATGGCAGGGGCTTTTTCTGAGTTTCGGCAAGGGGTGCCGGTCTTTACGGTCTCTTTTTCCCATGATATCATAGTTCCATGGATTCCCCTCCTTCTTCCCCTCTTTCCCTTGTGACCGGGGCCACCGGATTCGTGGGCTCCTGGGTTGCCGATCTCCTTGTCTCTGAGGGGACGCCCGTTCGATGCCTCCACCGCGCCTCCTCGAATACGTCTAACCTCCCCCCGCGAGGGCCGCGAGTTTCCTGGGTCGAGGGAGATCTTCTCGATCCGGATTCCCTCGACCGGGCCATGGAGGGGGTTCATACCCTTTATCATGTGGCGGCCGACTATCGTCTCTGGACTCCGAAAAAGGGAGAGATCCTTCACTCCAATGTCACCGGAACGAGGAATATCCTTGATGCGGCCTTGCGGGCCGGAGTCTCCCGGGTCGTATACTGCAGCAGCGTGGCGGCCCTGGGAACCCGGGACGATGGCCTCCCCATCGACGAGACCATGGAAGTCGACCGTTCCTCGCTGGTGGGGGAGTATAAGCTCTCCAAGTACGAGGCGGAACAGGTGGCGCTCTCCTATGCGAACCGCCTCCCGATTGTGGTCGTCAACCCCTCGGCTCCCATCGGGGGGCGGGACATCAAGCCGACACCCACCGGACGGATCGTCCTTGATTACCTGAAGGGGCGCATGAAGGCGGCCATCCATACCGGGCTCAATGTCGTTCCGGTCAAGGATGTGGCCCGGGGACATCTGCTGGCGGCAAAAAAAGGGGCAGTGGGCGAGAAGTATATCCTGGGAGGGCAGAATATGACCCTGCTGGAGCTTTTTCGCCACCTGGAGGCAATCACGGGAATCCCGGCGCCCCAAGTGACCATCCCCCGGGAGATGATCCTCCCCTTGGCCTGGGTCTCCGAAGGGGTGTCGCGGGTGACGGGCCGGGAACCGCTTGTTCCTCTCGAGGGGGTGCGCATGGCCAAGAAATTGATGTATTATAATGGAAGCCGTGCGATTCGGGAGCTGGGTCTTGTCCCGACTCCCGTGGAGGAGGCCTTTCGTGATGCCGTGCAATATTACCTCTCCTCCGGCTACCTTGAGCCGCGCCTGGCGGACCGACTCTCCCGCACCTTCACGGAGAGGCTCGCCCAAGCGCAGGGATGACCCCTCAAGGACGATCCCGATTGTCAGGGATCTTTGACCACCGACGACGCGTGTTTTCATATAATTGATAAAGGAGCTCCCTATGGAAATCTTTCTGACGGAATACGCCGGTGTGTGTGTTGGCGTGAAGCGGGCAATCAAGATGGCCCACAAGACGGCCGAAGAGGCCCACGGTCCCATCTTTGTCCTTCACGAGATCGTCCACAATACTCATGTGGTCAACGATCTGGCCAACAGGGGGGTCCATTCGGTGGACGATGTGGCCGAGGTCAGCGAGGGAACCCTGATCATCAGCGCCCATGGGGTGGCTCCCAGCGTGATTGCCGATGCGAAAAGCCGTCAGCTTGATGTGGTCGATACGACCTGTCCCTTGGTGTCGAAGATCCACCGGATCGTCAAGGCTCTGGCAGACAAGAATTACACCATTCTCCTTCTGGGCGAGAAGAGCCACGATGAAGTCATGGGAGTCCAGGGCCACGCCAAGGACCATATCCATATCTTCCATCGCAAGGAGGAAATTCCGGGCCTCCCGATGACGGATGGACCCGTTGCCCTTGTCTCCCAGACCACCCAGTCGATCAAGTATTTTGACGAGATCCTCGCCCTTCTTGTCGAGCGATATCCCCAGCTGGAGGTTCACAATACGATCTGCGACGCCACCGAGAAGAGACAGACTTCGGCCCTTGCCATCGCCGGCAACATGGATGTCATGATCACCGTCGGCTCCATGAGTTCGGCCAATTCCCGTCGTCTCCAGGAGGTGGCCGGTGGGCTCTGCCCCGCCTCCTATCTGGTGGACAAGGCCACCGATGTTCAGGCGGAATGGTTTACAGGACAAGAGCGTGTGGGCGTGACCGCAGGAGCCTCCACTCCCGACTATCTGATCGAAGGGGTGATCGACCGTCTCATGGAAATCTCCCGGGAGCGCGGCATGGAACCCACCGTTGTGCGGAGTGAGTCTTCCGAAGAGGAATTCATCGAGGTTCACTGAAGGCGCTTCGGAGCACTGCGGCGCCGGAAGACGTTCATCCTGTCCTGAGGCCATTCACTCTCCCGAGGGGGGCTCGCCGATCGCTGGCGTGGTTCCTTCGGATATATTGAGGATATTTCTATGTCAACTCATTCGCCACTTCGTACGCTCTTTCTGAATCCCCCTTCCTTCGATGACTTTGACGGAGGAGCCGGGGCCCGCTATCAGGCGACCCGGGAGGTGCGCTCCTTCTGGTACCCGACATGGCTGACCTATCCGGCCGGGATGCTCGACAATTCCCGGGTGGTGGATGCCCCGGCCCAGAACATGGGTCGCGACGAGACGCTTGCGCTGGCCGACTCCTTCGACATGGTGGTCCTTTATACCAGTACCCCCTCCCTCAAGAACGACATCATGACGGCTCAGGGTCTCAAGGCACGAAACCCCCGCATGCTTGTGGGGTTTGTCGGACCTCATCCTTCGGTCCTTCCCGAGCTCACCATGAAGGCCGATCCCGTGATCGACTTTGTCGTGCGCGAAGAGTTTGACTATGCCATCCCGGAGATTGCCCGGGGGGCAAAGCTCGAAGACGTGGCCGGGATCCATTTTCGACGGGATGGGCAGATCATCGGCAATCCCGATCGTCCCGTCATCGAAAACCTTGATGTTCTTCCCTTTGCCTCGCAGGTCTATGCCAGGGACCTCAAGATTTCGGACTACGAGATTCCGTGGATGCGGTTCCCCTATATCTCGATCTACACAGGGCGGGGATGCGGAAGCAAATGCACCTTCTGCCTCTGGCCCCAGACTTTCTCCGGCAACGTCTATCGTGTGCGCTCCGTGGAGAATGTCCTGCAGGAAGTGGCCTACATCAAGAAGACCTTCCCTCAGATCAAGGAGCTCTTCTTCGATGACGATACCCTGACGGAGTATCGCGACCGGACCCGGGAGCTTTCCGAGGGACTCAAGTCTTTCGGCCTATCCTGGGGCTGCAACTCCAAGGCGAATGTGGACTACGACACCCTTAAGATCATGCGGGACTCGGGATGCCGGGTCATGGTGGTCGGTTATGAGTCCGGGAACCAGACGATCCTCAACAATGTCAAGAAGGGAATCCGCGTGGAGCAGGCGGAGAAATTCACCCGCGATGCCCATCAGCTGGGGATGACCATTCATGGGACCTTCATGGTGGGGCTCCCCGGAGAGACCCCGGAGACCATCGACGAGACGATCTCCTTTGCCAGCCGCCTCAACATCGAGACCCTGCAGGTCTCGCTGGCCTCTCCCTACCCCGGGACCCATTTTTACGAGTATGCGCGGGAGAATGGATATCTTGTCGACTCCGAGATGGTCACCGACGATGGCTTCCAGGCCGTGAATGTGGCCTATCCCGGCATCAGCTCCCGGGAGATTTTCATGGCCGTTCCCAAGTTCTACAAGAAATACTACTTCCGTCCGCGCTATATCATGAAGGTTTTTCGCCGCGCCATCTTTGATCTTTCCGAGATCAAGAAGATTGCCCGGGAGGCCCGGGAATTCTTCCGCTTTATGGCCAAGCGGCGGGATGCCGAAAAGGCTCATCAGCTTCCGTGACGACCTGCCAACTTTTTCTTCTCAGATGACGTCTGGCGAGCTCTTTGATCTGGCCGGTGGGTTCGGCCTTTTGGGGGGATTTCTGGGCGTCGTTTTCGACGGGGCCGCCCTCTTCGGGGCCGACCGTCTTCTTCGGAGCCGTCGGGATATCTGGATGCCGGACGGCGCCCTTCCTCCCGTCGTCATGATCAAGCCGGTTCGCGGCCTTGACCATGGAGCCCGGGACAACTACCTTTCCTTTATTCACCAGGATTATCCCTCCTTTCGGATCCTCTTTACCGTCGATTCGCCGGCCGATCCTGCCGCCTCCCTGATCCGGGAGCTCGAACGGGAATTTCCCGACAAGGTCGAACTTGTCGTTGTCTCGGAGAGAACCGGCCAAAACCGCAAGATGAACAAGGTTGCGGCGGTGGCCCGGGAGATCCTCTCCTCTTCTTCCTACATTCTTGTCAATGACAGCGATATCCGGGTCCCTCCCTCCTATCTCCGGGAGATCATGCGCCCCATGCTGGCCGACCCCAAGGTCGGTGCCGTCACCTGCATGCAGCGGGGGATTCCCGAGGGGGGCTTCCCTTCCCGACTGGCGGCCCTCATGCTTAACAGCGAGGCCATTCCTCAGGGGCTCGTCGCCTATGCGCTTCTGCCTCTGACCTATCTCTACGGCCCCACGATGCTCTTTTCGGCCGAGGCCCTTCGCTCCATCGGGGGGTTCGATGCGATGAAGGATTATCTGGCCGACGACTATCATCTGGGTCGCCTGATCCATGAGAAGGGGTACCGGATCGTTCTTTCCCATCTCATGGTGGATGCCCGGATCCGGGACGAATCCCTCTCGGGGGTTATTGCCCACGAGGTTCGCTGGGCGCGAACCTATTCCTCTCTTCGCCCCCTGGGCTACACTCTCTCCATTTTTTCGAGGCCCTTCCTTTTTTGCCTTCTGGCCGTCATCTTGGGGGGGATCGGCGGAAACCCTGCCATAGCCTTCGGCGCCGTGGGGCTCTATGTTCTCCACTTGGCACTTACCTCCTATCTTCTTCGGGAAATCGTGGGCCACCCCCTCTCCCATAAGGATCTCTCCCTGTGGATTTCCCGGGAACTCCTCTCTCTTTATGCCTATCTCATGAGCTTTGGTCGATCCATCCTCTGGCGGGGGTATCGATATCGGATCCTGCCGGGTGGAGCCCTTCGTCCGCTCGACCCCAAAAGCACGACGGAAGCCGCGACTCACTGATGTTTTCCTATGGCGCCCTCCTGGCTCTCTTCTTCCTGGCCCTCCTGCTGGAAGATGCCGGATTCATTCTTCTCTCTCGAGGGATGAAGGCCACCCGAACAGATCCAAAGGGGGGAAGCCGTCTCCGGGCGATTCTCAGACATCCGGAAGTTCTCCTCGGCGTCTTTCTCCAGGCACTCTACTATCTTCTGCTCTTGGGGATCCTCCGGGACCTGCCGGTCAGCCAGGTGGTTCCGATGACCGGTCTGGGGTACGTCCTGACGGCACTTATGGCCCGATTCATCCTCCGGGAGAAGATCCCCCTGCTGCGGTGGGGAGGCATCACCCTCATCACGGCCGGGGTGGTCCTCATCGCCCGATCGGGAGGATAGGGAAGCCATGGGGCTTCTCCTCTCCACCCTGCTCTTTCGTTGGTATGTCTTCTTTTTCTGGGGCGTGGGACTCGTCGCCCTTTCCCGGGCCACAGGAGCATTGGGGGGAGTCTTGCGATTTGCCGTGGCGTGGGGCGTCGCCTATCTCTTTGAGTGGTCCTCCGCCCGTCCCGGCGGATGGTTTCCCTTTGGCCACTACCAATATCTTCCCACGACAAAAGATCGAGAAATCTGGCTCGGGATTCTTCCCCTCATGGACTCCCTTTCCTTTGCCTTTCTGGCGGTCGGCGCCCTGGGGCTGACGGGTCTGGCTGCCCGGCGTTCCCTGGGGGAGATTCTGGCGGCGCCGGGATGGCTCTGGCGCCGTCTCCTTCCGGTAGCGGTCCTTCTCTTTACCGCCATCGATATGGTGATCGACCCGGTGGCACTTCGCGGATCGCGTTGGTTCCTTGGCCAGATCTACGACTACCCTGACGGGGGGGCCTACTTCGGGGTGACCCTGTCGAATTTTGTCGGGTGGGCCGTCACCGGGACAACGATCCTCGCTCTCTGGCGATTTCTCCCGTTGAGGGGAGAGGGCCGGGAGGAGGGGGGCGCTCCGGATCGTCTCCTGCCTCCCTTTCTTTATCTCTCCGTCTATCTCTTCAATCTCTCCGTGGCCCTCTGGCTTCGGGAGTGGGGGATTGCATCCGCCGATATCCTTCTGGCCCTTGGGGTCGGAGGGCTCCTCTTTATTCTCAGGCGATCGTTGCCCTCTCGCCGGGACCCTCTTCGAGGGGCCTAATCCGGGGAGGTGAGTTACGAAGTGACGAGGAAGAGGAAGTCCAGGAAACGGGAGAGCTTGTTGGTGAACGCGCTCCACACTCAACTTCGTTGAACTTCTCTGCTTCTCGCCGTATAATCGGAGCATGAAAAGTCCCCTGTCCCCCGAAGCCCCCTCCGTTGCCGTTGTCGTTATTGGCCACGGGAGCCCCATGGAGGAGGGCAATCGACATTTTCGGGAGACCTTTCGGAAGCTTGTTCCCTGTCTCCCTCCGGCTTTTGTCGTTCGGGAAGCCTTTCTCGAGCATGCCGACCCCCCTGTCTCCCGTGTGATCGACGAGCTTCCCGAAGGTCTCTCGACCCTTCTCCTCTTTCCTTTTTTGCTCTTCGATGCGGGACACTCGAAGGAGGATGTCTGGAAGTTCGTGAAGGAGGCCTCCCGCAAGCGGCCGGATCTTTTGATCGTCCGGGAGTGGGCGATCGGAACGGATTCGGCGCCTATCGATGCTATTCTTTCGATTCTTCCCCCTGCCGACCCGGCGATCCGGGATCTTGTCGTCATCGTGGGGCGGGGAAGTCTTGATCCGGCGGCCAATGCCTCCCTGTACTATCAGGGACGGCGGCTGTGGGAGAGGCGCCGTGGACCGGAGTTCCGATATGCCTTTATCGGGGTGACCGAGCCCCGGCTTGGGCCCTTCCTCGAAGAGCTCGATCCTGCAGAATACGACCGGCTTATCGTGGTGCCCTATTTTCTCTTCGAAGGGGTTCTGATGGAGCGGATCCGGACGGCGACCTCCGCCTTTCTGGAGCGCCATCCTCTGCCGGCAGGNNAGGCGGCTTGGTGACACCCCCCTTCGGCGACCATCCGATTCTTCTTTCGGCCATTGCCAGACGCCTTGAACGTCTCGCCAGAAATCGCCAGACCGTCTATCCCCGGTGGGTCTCTCTGGACCCTCAGGCTCTGTCCACCCTCTAACGGAAGGCTTCTCCATGGTCGCCCGCCCTGCCGTCAAAAACGATCTCTTCCTCCGGGCCTGTCGCCGCGAGCGCCTCGATCGGCCTCCGATCTGGATCATGCGCCAAGCGGGCCGCTACATGCCCGAGTATCAGGAGATCCGGAAGAAAACATCCTTCCTGGGGCTCTGCAAGACCCCCGAACTGGCGACCCAGGCGACTCTTCTTCCCATTGACCTTCTGGGGCTTGATGCGGCGATCCTTTTCTCCGACATCCTGATTCCAGTGGAGGCGATGGGCCTCTCCCTGGAGTTCACCGAGCACAAGGGGCCGAAGTTCTTGAATCCGGTGCGGACCGATGCCGATATCGAGAGGCTGGCGGTTCCCGATGCGAGGAAGGACACGGGTTTCGTGGGAGATGCGGTCCGACTGATCAATACGCGCCTTGATGGGCGGGTTCCCCTTCTGGGATTTTCCGGGGCTCCTTTCACTCTGGCCACCTACATGGTCGAAGGGGAGACCTCCAAGGAGTTTACGAAGGTCAAGCGGCTCATCTTCTCGAACCCCCGCGGCTACCGGGCCCTGATGGAGAAGGTGACCCGCACGGTGATCGACTATCTCGAGATGCAGGTCGAGGCGGGAATTCACGCCTACCAGCTCTTCGATACCTGGGCCGGATCCCTCTGCGCCGAACACTATCGGGAGTATGCGCTTCCCTACACCCGGGAGGTGGTTCGGGCCCTGGCCCGACACGGGATTCCCTCCATCCTCTATATCAATGGCACCGCCGCTCTGCTCGATCTCATGGACCAGGCCGGCACCGACGTTCTCTCCATCGACTGGCGACTTCCCCTGGACAAGGCGATTCCCAGGATTTCTCCGGAGAAGGCCGTTCAGGGAAATCTCGATCCGGTCGTTCTTCTCACCACGGAAGAGGCCCTTGCCGGAGAGGTGCGCCGGGTGTTGGCGGGAGTGGGGGACCGGCCGGGGTATATCTTCAATCTGGGCCATGGAATTCTCCCGGAGACGCCCATGGCGATGGCCCGCTCTCTGGTCCGGATGGTTCAGAACGGACTCTGACGTTATCGACTCCCGCCTCTGGCTTTGGCCACAGCGGGCTCCATTCACCGCACGAGGGCCGTCCTTCGGAATGGTCCCGACAAGGGTTCTGCCATGATTGAGAATGTGGATCTCTCCCTGCTGAAAAAATACGACCGTCCGGGTCCCCGGTACACCAGCTACCCCACCGCTCCGGTTTGGACCGAAGAGTTTGGCGAAAAGGAGGCCCGGGAGGCTCTCGATGAATCCAATCGGCGAGGGGACCCGCTCTCGCTGTACTTTCACATCCCCTTCTGCGAATCCCTCTGCTACTTCTGCGGCTGCAGCACCATCATCACCCGGGACAAGTCCCGGGCGGAGGAATACAACGACTACCTGGCCCGGGAGCTGGGGATTCTCTCCTCGGTGCTCGACCCCAAACGCCGGGTCATCCAGCTCCACCTTGGCGGGGGCACCCCCTCCTCCCTCACCCCCTTCCAGACCCGGAGGCTCTTCGAGTCGATCAACAAAAATTTCGACGTGGACTATCGGGAGGGGGAGATCTCGGTGGAGATCGATCCCCGGTTTGCCTCCGATGCTTACCTTGAGACCCTCAGGACGGTGGGCGTCAACCGTATCAGCATGGGGGTTCAGGACTTTGATCCGAAGGTTCAGGAGGCCGTCCACCGGGTCCAGCCGGAAGAAGTCACCGTCCGGGTTGCGAAGAAGGTTCGGGATCTTGGCTTCCATAGCCTGAATATCGATCTTATCTACGGACTTCCCTTTCAGACGGTGGAGAGCTTCTCCCGGACTCTCGACAAGGTGATCGAGATCTCCCCCGACCGCATCGCCGTCTTCAACTATGCCCATGTTCCCTGGCTCAAGAAGCACATGGTTCTGATCCGGGAGGAGACCCTGCCGCCTCCCGACGCCAAGTTCGGCCTTATCCGCCTCATCGGGGACAAGCTGGCAGGGGCCGGATACCGGTTCATCGGAATGGACCACTTTGCCCGACCCGACGACGAGCTGGCCCGGGCCCAGAGGGAAAAGACCCTCTACCGGAACTTCCAGGGATACACCACCAAGAAGAATGCCGAGTTGGTCGGCGTGGGGGTGACGGCCATCAGCATGCTCGACCGGGCGTATTTCCAGAATGCCAGGGCGCTTCCCGACTATGCCTCGCGGATACTCTCCGGCCGCATGGGAACCTTCCGGGGCTTTCGGCTAAGCGAGGACGACCGGATGCGCCGGGAGATCATCTCGCACATCATGTGCGACCTCGAGATCGACCGGGCCACGGCCCTCTCCCCCTTCGGAGCCTCTTTCGATCGGGTCTTCGAATCCGAAATTGCGACCCTCGAGAACTTCGTTCCCGATGGCCTTTTGGAAATCACTCCGGACAAAATCCGCATTACCGACCTTGGCCGCATCTTCCTTCGCAACATTGCCATGGTCTTCGACCGCTATCTTCGGGAAGCACCCAAGGGTCCTCTCTTCTCCCGAACCCTCTGACCACGATTCTCCCCGGGGGAGGTTGAACTTCGTCATCCTCGTTGGCCTCCTCCCGGGGGGAACGGTGTCCCTCCCGTTGAGGGCGGACTGGCTGAGGTCCTTTCTCCCTTTTTTCAGTACCCTTTTCCGCCTTCCCGCCTGCCTAAAGACTTTTCCAGAGATCTCCTTGTCCGGTGGCCTCCCGTAGGGCCTCCTCCATAACCTCGACCGATGGTTCCCGTCCGCTCCAGAGCCGGAATGCTAGGGCTCCCTGCATCAGGAGCATGCCCAGCCCGTTTTGGCAGGGAGCTGAAAAGGCGCGGCCCATGGAGAGAAAAGGGGTCAGTCCCCCCGACTCCTTGCGACCTGTGCGTTGGGAGACATAGGAGAGATCCAGGAGGATCGAGTCGTCAAGCGGGACTTCCTGAAGAGGGGGGAAGGGCGGATCGCTCCCGGCAAAGGCCTGAAGGGAGAGTGTGTTGATCAGGAGAAGCCGTCTTGTTTTTTCCTCTTTCTTCGGTCCATCCCGCAAAGGAGCCCTCCCACTCCCTTCGATCTCCTCCTGCCAGGAGCGGTCCTCCAGAGAGAAGCTTTGCACGCCCTCTTTCAGGAACGGAAGGGAACGGATCAATGCTTCGCCACGTTCCTGTGTGCGATTCACGATGAGAATCCGGCTCACCTCACGCCGGGAAAGGGCCCAAAGGACGGATCGGGCCGAACCTCCGGCCCCGAAGACGACGGCGGAGGAAGGAAGGGAGAGTCGGTTGGCCTCGAGGAACTTGTCAAGCGCCATGAGAAATCCCGGAGCATCGGTGTTGTCCCCGCGCAGTCTTCCTCCGTTGGAGATGACGGTGTTGACCGCCCCCAGATCTCTGGCCGTGGGGGAGAGCTCATCAAGAAGGGGAAGGACCGCCTCCTTGTGGGGGATCGTGATATTGACGCCTGAGACTCCCAGAGTGCGGAGGGCGTCAATGGCGCGGGGAAGGTTTTCCGGGGGGATGTCAAAGGGAAGATAGGCGGCTTCGATGCCGGCGGCGTCGAAGGCGGCCTGCTGGAATCGGGGGGAAAGGGAGTGGGCTACCGGGTGGCCGATGATGGCAAAGAGCTTTCGCACGACGAAGTCCTCCTCGGGGGGTGTGGATCGTTTTCGGGCGGGAGAGAGGCAGGCAGGTCAATCCGAAACTGATGGTCAAAAGGAAATTCCGGCTGGATAAAAGCCCGAAGGGGAGGGAGGATCCTCCCCACCGGGGCGTCGGGGGAACGTTATTTCAGCCAGCGGGAGGCTTCGGTTCGATAGGTTTTCTCCGCTTTTTTGACGGCATCGGCATAGTCTGACGAGGCCTTTTTCAGGGATTCGGTGTAGTCCCGGAGGGCGGCGGCCATCTGCCCTTCATGAATGGCCCGGGCCTTGGCGATCGCCAGAGCAAAGTCGCGGGCGGCGCCCTTGATCTTGTCCTTGAGGTGGGCATCGAAGTGGGGGCTCTGGGCGACCTCTTCCTTGACAGTATTGATCTTGAGTGTCACATCATTGTTGGCGCGCTGCGTGGCCTTGTCGTAGGCGGCGTCGGCCTTGGACTTGGCAGCATCAAACCTCTTCCGGGCTTCGGTCATGAGCTTGTGGTAAAGGGCGGAGGCGTGGCTGACGACGCGATCATACCGGGAGACGGCTCCGGTGACGCCGGAGGTCTCGCCCTGGGCATGGGCGGGGAGGGGGGTTCCGAGAAAAAGTGTTCCGGCAAGAAGCAGGGAGGCGAGAGAGACGAGTGCTTTTACAGACCGTTGTCCATCCGAGAAAGGAAGTCCTGATTTCATCATCAACCTCGTTTTTAGGGGGCGGAGCCCTTAGTCAATAATAATTTCGACGAGAGCCATCATAGCACAAAGGGGCAGGCGGTGGGATCCATCCCGAGATGGGGCGGGGAGGATCGCTCAGGCCTCTGCAAGGATCGATGCCTCCCGATGGCATCATGATGATTTGTCAATGTTTTCAAGTTGTTGCTGTTAGTGTTAGA
>DGKK01000038.1 GCA_002387725.1 Nitrospirae bacterium UBA4572 | reverse complement strand
AATTCAATTTCGGTTTTTGGGGTATTGACTTTTGTTGGTAAATTGCTATACATTTATTTTGTCTTATTTAGCGTGTCGGCGAAATATTTTTTCTTTTTAGATAAATGAGTTAAGTTGATCCGTCTGCTAGGTGTCCCAAAGGGGAAGGCGTGAAGATACCCTTTGTCTGGATTCTTCTGGGCGGTGGGGTGTTTTTTCTCGTGGCACTCCTTCTTGTCCCGGGAGACTCCCAATATGTTCGCCTGGCCATTGATGCCGGAGACTATGACTACGCCCAGCGCCTCCTCTCCCCCCGACTCGCCTCTCCCGACCCTCCGATCTGGGCCCTGCGCGATGCCGCCCATGTGGCAGCCCTTCAGGGCTATCCTTCCCGGGCCGTCGGCTATCTTGAGGCGCTCCTGAAACGAAGTCCCGGCCAGTACAACGACCGTCTGGAGCTGGCCCGTCTCTACCTGAATCTCTATGAGCCCCGAAAGGCGGCCCTTCAGCTCCATGAGCTCCTCCGGACGGAGAAGCTTCCCGATCGGGACATGATGCGCCTGGCCCGTTCCTACGACATTCTGAACCTGCCGGGAGAGGCCCTGACCATTCTCCATCGCATCGCCAATGAGCACCCCAAGGACATGAACTACTGGAAGGCGATCCTGGTGTACGATACCCAGACAGGCAATGCCGACGATATGGCCCGTACTCTCCGGACCCTCTCCCGGAGCTTTCCCCAACGGATCGACTATCTGACCATGCGTCTTTCTCTCGCCTCCCGCCGGGGCCGGGACCGGGAGGTTCTGCGCATGATGGCGCGCCTCAAGGCTCTGGGGGGAGGCATCGACCCATCCCTTCTCCCCGCCATGCGCTCCCTTTTTCGGATGAAGAGGCCGGTCGATGCCTATCTCCTCTATCGGACCTCCGAACCGGAGGTGGCCAAAGACAGCGTGATCGACTCGGCTGCATGGTTTTTCTACAAGGCCGGATATCGTCCCTGGGCCCTCTCCGCCTTTCTTGACCTTCTGGCTCGGGAGCCCAAGAGCCAGAAGGTGTGGGATGAGTCGATCTGGCTTGCCGACAAGATGCACTGGTATTCCACCACGCGCCGGCTCATGGAAAAGCGGCAGGGAGTTCTTCCTCTTCCGCAGGACATTTACCATCAGAGGATCCTCGACCTCGACGACCGTTACGCCCTTCTGGGACAGGCCCAGGAGGACCTTTTGTCTTGGCTGGGAGTGCCGGGGGGGCCGGATCTTGGGGACTTGCGGCTGGCCTGGCAGGTGGCCGAGGATGAGGACAGACTGCCCCTTGCCACGGCCCGGCTCCGCCAGGCCATGAATCTCTTCCCCGGGAATGTGCAGATCCGTGACGACCTCGTGCGGAGCTACCGCGACATGGGGCGCTACGATGATGCCGGTGCCATCCTCTGGGCCCAGGGTCTTCAGTCGGGAAATCGGAGGCTGATCCGGCGGGCCCTCGATGCCTTCCGGGAGGCGGATGATCTTCCGGTGCAGGAGGGGGTTCTTTTTTATCTCGTCTCCTCGGACTCGCGCTCCCGCTTCCGGGACGATCAGTATGCCCTGTTTACCCTCTTTGATCAAAATGGACGCCGGGGCAACGTCAACCATCTTCTTGCGGTTCTTGAACGATTCCCGGATCTCTCCGCCTCGATGGGGATGGAGCTGGCTCGTATCATGATCTGGAACAACCATGACAAGAGGGCTCAGAGCGCCATCAACAGGATTTCCCAAGCCTACCCAGCAAACCGTGCCATCCTCTTCCAGGCCTCCGACTGGTTCAACGAGGCGAATCGCCTCGACCTTGCCATCGACTACGACAAGCGGCTGGTGGCGCTCCTGCCGGCGGATCCCCAGGGACTGGCCCTTCTGGTCCGGGACAGCATCTGGGCCGGCCGGGAGAAGAAGGTTCTGGCATACTACCAGCGCCTCCTGAGCCTTGATCCCGACAGTCTGCCCGCCCTGGCCTTTTTGGGTGACCATGCCTACTACCATGGACATTTCCGGCGGGCGATCCGGCTCTATCGACGGGCGGTCTCCCACGGAGACACCGACTATGCCCTGGTCTACCGTTTGGGATCGGCCTTTCGCCAGGTCCGAAATTTCCGCATGGCCCGCCGCATGTTCCGCCTCTCCTGGAAACTCCTCTCCCCCGGTCTTCCCGGGAAGGTCGCACAAAAAAAGGCCGGGGAGCCTCAGTCCTGGATCAGGGCTCCCTGGGCGGGGAGAAGCCTTCTTGTCGATCAGCCATTGATTCCCTCCCCGTTGCCGCCTCCTCCGGATGCAGGGATGTCGGATGAGACGACCCGCCGCCGCCTTCTCTATGCCATCAAGATCCAGCATGCTCTGGGACATGACCGGGAGGCCTATCAGCGAACCATGGACTTCCTGCGTCGCTTCCCCGACGATCGGGAGGGACTCTTCTGGGCCGCCCGACTTCTGTGGAAGGAGAGAAAGGGAGAGAAGGCCCTGCGGTATCTGGGGCGATGGCTGGCTCGCCACCCCGACTCCAAGGATTTTCTTGTCTTCCGCGCAGAAATCCTGACGGCGACCGGACGTCTTGCCACGGCCCAGAGGCTTCTCTGGCGGCTCCACAAAAAGTATCCCGAGGACAAGGTGATATGGAGCGACCTCGTGGAGACCTATAAAAAGCAGGGGGATCTCATGTCCACCCAGGCTCTCGACTCCCATCTCTTTTCCCAGGGAGAGACCCAGGCTCCCCGGGTCACCTCCGGCATTCTGAACCTTTACAATATGGGCGACTGGTCCCTGCGGAATCAGGATTTCGCCATCTTCTACCCCGGAGGGGCGGCCTACAGCTTCGACACCAAGGTGGAGACGCCCCTCTGGGGGTCGGCCAACACCTTTGTCGGGAGGACCGAGTATCTGGGGGAAGGGAGCGGAAGCGGCATGGGAACCAACGCCTACAGTTACGCCGGGGTCCGGTGGACTCCCGCTCCGGGCTGGCAGGTGCTGGCGGAGGGGGGAGACACCCAGCTTGCGGGAACTCCGGGCTTCTATCTTCACGGGACCGGATCGGTGGGGCCGGTCACCCTGGACCTGCAAGGCTTCGACAACATGATCTGGGGAGATTTCGGAGAGTCCATTGCCCGGGATGGGCTCCAGTCGGGGTATATGGCAACTATGTCCGTGGCGCCCTTTGAGCGTCTTTCCTTCGAGGTCCAGTCATGGCTCTTCGACTACACCCTCGACGGCCGGATGCTTCCCTATGGAGAGTTGCACAATACCCTGGGGATGTTCGATCTTGTTCTGGATACCGATCCCCAGCTCGACTTTGTGGGAGGCTATGAGGACTGGACGATGGAGGCGACGAGTCCCGCGATCGGGGCCCTGGTTCCGATCCTGGATCGCCAGCAGTTTTTTTTCGGGGCCCTGGTCTATCAGACCCGCATCCGGAACCGCATGAACCTCAACCTGCAGGTGGGGGGATACGACGACATCTACTCCCACACGCCCTCCTATGAAGGGGGGGGCGGGGTCTCCTATCGCCTCTCCCGTTCACTGGAAATCTTTGCGAGCGGGGATTATTTCAATCAATCGGTTCTTTACAACGGGGCGTCCATCGAAGCCCTCTGGGGGTTTTCCTTATGGTTCTGACATTGTCCCGCCTTGTCCGCCTTTCCGGACTGACCTTCTCGTTGTTTCTTCTGGCTGCCTGCGCGGGAGGTGGGGGCTCGTCCGGCATTCTTCCTTCCGCTCCACGACCCATGACGGTCTTCGTCCAGCCCTTTGCGAATCTGACGACGACGCCCGATGCAGGACGGTCGGTGACGACCCTCCTTACCGCCCAGCTTCTTCGCCGACCGGAGATTCGTCTGGCCTCCCCCGACTCTCTTCCCTTTCCGCTTCCCCCGAATGTCTCGGCCACCAACATGAGTCTGACCCTGCGCGACCGTCTCAAGGCGGCGGGACTCGATGCGATCCTTTCGGGGTCGGTGATCGAATACACCTACCGCTCCGAGCTTGAAAGCGAGCCGGTGGTGGGGATCAACTGGACCATGACCGACCTTCGGACCGGCCGGGTCCTCTGGTCGGCCGCTCTGTCCGGGGTGGGAAGCTGCTTTCTCGGGTGCAGTCAGACGCTGACCTCTCTCTCGACTGATCTCATTGGAAGAGAGGTCTCGCGGTTTGTCGGACACTAGAAGCTCTCTTCAAAAGATGGCGGGAAGAATCGCGATGAGAGTTCGTGGAGGGCTTCTTCTGACCCTTCTCGTCTTCGCTCTTTCCTCCTGTCTCTCCACTGCCCCTCCCCGGAAGGAGGGGGGAGAAAAAAACTTCCGCTATGTCGTCTACTACGGGGATGCCCTCCAGCCCTCTCTCATGGGGGAGGCGGACTGGGCCATCGTCTCCGACACCTATCCCCTCCCTCCCGCCGACCCCGCCCGTTCCCGCCGACCCCTGTATCTTGCCTACCTGTCGGTGGGGGAGGTCGATCGGGACGGTCCCATAGCCCGGATCCTGTCCAAAGCTCCGGACGGCGGCCGGGGAGTCTACCTCTCCAAGAATGCTTTCTGGAACTCCCATGTGGCAGACATTCGGAATCCCGTCTTTCGATCGGCCCTCTTTGAGCGGGTGGAGAGGGATCTCCAAAAGGGATTCTCGGGACTTTTTCTGGACACACTCGACTCTCCCCTGGACTATGAGGAGCGACATCCCCGAAAGGGTGCCGGCCTCCGGTCGGCACTGGTCTCCTTCGTCGAAACCCTCCATGCCACCTATCCGCGCCTGGTGATTGTGGGAAACAGGGGCTTCCCGATCCTTCCGGCGCTCGCACCCTCCCTCTCTGGCGTACTCTTTGAAGATTTCTGCACGCGCTATTCCGAACGGCAAAGGCGGTATGTCCGGGTGGATCGCCGGGAGCGGGAGCTCCTTCTCGACGACATCCGCCGGGCAAAGGCAAAAAATCCAAACCTTCGCCTTCTTGCCCTGGACTACGACGATCCCGCCCATCCGGGTCTCTCCCGGGGATGCGGACGGCTCGCCCTTTCGGAGGGCTTCTCCCACTATGTCTCCGACTGGCAGCTCCTTCGTCCTGTCCCCTCAATCCGGACGGAGCCTCCTCGATGAGGTCCTGGATCCGAAGGGCTGTTCTCTGGTGGAGGAGGGCCCGGGTGGCTCCCTATCTTGAGTCCCTGGCCGGGATCCTGCTGGTGGGAGGTTTTTTTGTCTATTTCTACGGGATCTCCTCACTGACCTTTCCGGTCTTTCATCCCTTCCTGCCCGTCGTTCTCCTGGTGGCGGGGCGGTACGGCTTTGTTCCCGGTCTTCTCTCCGCGCTCGAGGCCACCGGGGGTTACTATCTGATGCTTCTGTGGCAGGACCACTTCGACACCATGGCCCCGGGAGAGTTCTCCTTCCTCTGGCCGTCGGCCTTCCTGTTTTCGGGGATGGTGATGGGAGAGCTCCGGGATGCGGAGGGGCGGAAATATGCGGCCCTCTACGAGAAGTTCCTCAAGGCGAAGGATGCGGCCGATACCGCGGAGCTCGAGCTCGACATTCTGACCCGGGCCAAGCGGGAGCTTGAGCAGCGTATCTTTCTCGACCCCAATGCCATCAGCGACATGTTCGATGTCTTCCGTTCCCTGGAGCGCGACGAAATCGACAGCATTCCCTCCTCCGTCCTCTCCCTGGCCACCTCGTTTCTGGGGGCGGATTCGTCGGGGCTCTACATTCGACAAAAGGGGAGCTTTGTCCTGGAGGCCGAGAGGGGAGTCCTTCCCTCTCCCCGAAGGGTCCCCGGTGGGTACCTTCCCTTTTCCCGCGCCTACGAAAAAGGGGAGATCCTGTCCCTTTCCTCTCATGGCGTCCTTCCCGAGCTTCCCGCATCGGAGGAGGGGCCGGCGATGAGCCCCCTGGGGGTCTATCCGATTCGTTCGGGAGAGGAGGAGACTCGTTTCCTTCTCGTCCTGTGGCATGCCCCCTTTGAAAAGCTGACCCCGGAATTTTTCCAGACCGCCTCCATGATCGCCGACCGCGCCTCGTCCCGCCTCATGAACCTCAAGGTCCAGCGGCAGACTCGGGAGAGCGTCTCCCAGGACGAGACCACAGGATTCCTCCGTCCGGTCTTCTTTGCCCGCAGGGCCGCCGAGGAGCTGGGAAAGGCCTACCGCTACCTGGTACCCCTGTCCCTGATCGAGATCAGGTTCGCCGCGCCCGAGGGGGGCTTCCTCGACCGTCACGCCGCACTCATGACGATGCGGACGATCGCCAAGAAGTTTCTCCGCGAGGTCGACCTTGTGGGAGTCCCTCCGGATTTCTCCACCGTCTGGTTCTGTCTCCCCCATACCGGAGAGTCCGGGGCCTCCATCGTTCTCTCAAAACTTTGGGACTACTGGAAGGGCGAAACGGCCTCTTCCCAGGTCCTTTCTGGGGCAGGGATCCTCTTCCGGAGAATTGTCTTCGAGCCCGGCGATCGGGCAAAAAACTCGAATGTCTTTGCCGCGATGATGAAACGTCTCGACGGTCTCTATGAGTTTGATCCCTCAAGCCATGTTTACAGCGGCAAGGGCTTTGCCTCTCTCGTGCGGGCCCGTCTTTCCGAGAAGGGGATTGTCACGGGACTCTTTCGCCTGTCCTTTTCCGCTCCGTCCCTCGATGAGGTGTTGTTTCTCCGGAAGGATCTCGGCATGCGAAAGACCCATGCCGGACGATTCTCCCTGCCTCGGGAGGCCGAGGTCGGCGTTCCTCTGTCGGGGGCCTGCCTCTGGATCTTCCTTCCCCAGGCCACGGAAGAGACTCTCGATGAGATCGAGCGGGCGGCGGAGCGTGCGTGGGCAGAGAGCGACATTCCCAAGCTCAAAAGAGGTGGGGTCAGCTTCGAACGCCTCCTTCTGGGGAGATCCGCGTCCCCCACAAGCGACCTGCTGGTGAGCCTTGAGGAGATGGGGCAGGAGGAGGACGCGGTCTCTTTTCGCCCCATTGAGGGGGCTCTGACGCCCCCCTCGGAGGTGCCGGCGTCGGAGAGGGAGACCGTCTCCTTTCCGGAGGAGGCGGGACACGGATCCCTCGAGGGCGGGCCGGAGGAGTTCTCCCCGGAAATCCCCTCCCATCCGCTGGGGAATCGGCTTCCTCCGGCTTCTGAGGGGAGAGAGTCCCTCGACGGAAAGGGTTCCCTGCCTATTCATGGGGGCGGCCGATTTGAACCGCCCGTTCGCATCGGATCGCCCCATCCCCGGGCAGAGGAGTCCCCGGAGGGGGAGAGCCGAAGTTCGGGCCGCTTCCCCGAGGAGCTGATGATGAAGGTGGAGGATCTGATTCGCGACCACGGGGCCCAGGGGCTGACCCGGAGGGAGATTGCCAAGAACTCGCGCGGCTTTGCCCGGCTCGACCCCGAAAGCCAGGAGGCGCTTTTGGCAGAGCTGGTGGCGTCCGGACGCATTGTCCGCGAGCAACCGGAAGGACGCGGGCGTCCCCGGGTGAGCTACGTTCATGTCCCAGGACGTGGAGCGCTTCATGAAGAGTGAGAACGGACAAAAAAAAACAGGCCCCTCTTTGGCTCCTGCATCTTTTTCCTCCCATCCCCTGTCTCGCCAGGGGAGCCTCCTTTTCTTCATGGGAGCCGGGTCGACCCTTTCGTCTTGGGCCCTGGCGGAGCTCCTCAAGGGAGAGAGTTTGGAGGGAGGAATCCTTCTCCTCGTTGTTTTGGGAGCGGTGGGATGGCTTCCGGGAATGTTCTTTTTGCCTCCCTTTCTCCGGCTTCCCTATGCGCTGGTCCCCATTGTCCTTCCCTTGGCCGGTCCTCCCCTGGTCCTGATTGCCTTTTTTTTCTTTTTTCTGGCCAGACGATCGGATTACCTGGACGGCGATCCCATGCTCGAGATGATCTTTCATCCGCCTGCTATCCGGAGCAGACGGGTTCGCCACACCCTCGAGGACATTCTCTCCCATGATCGGAAGATTGTGTCGGCCGGGGACATCCTTCGGTGGGGGGATGTTTCCCTCAAGCAGGCCCTGATCGACCGTCTGGCCTCCCGGGATGTGACGCCCCGGGCCATCCGGATTCTCCGGGGGGCTCGGGGAGATCCCGACGACGAGGTCCGTCTCTTCGCCACGACGATCCTCACCCGCATCGAGAAGAGCTTTCAGGAGCGGACAAAATCCCTCAGGGAAATCCCCGATGCGCTGGCTCCCCATGCCACCCTGGGCCGGGCGTATCTTGAGTATGCCGAGTCGGGACTTCTGGGCGATCGGCTGGCTCGCGGACTTTTTCGGTCCGCCCTGGACTCCTTTGTCAAGGCCCTGGAGGTTGGGGAGCCCCTGTCACGGGAGGAGCTCTTGCATCTGGCGAACGTGGCGGCCACACAAAAAAATTCCGCCGTCTTTGCCCGGGCCCGGGAAAGGCTTTCCCGGGATTGCGATCCTCTCGACCTTCGGCGCCTGGAATGGGTCGAACTCTATGAGTCCGGAAGGTGGCGGGAGCTTGCGGGACAGATCATGGCCTCCGCCACCCTCTGGGAAGGCAAGGATCCTCCCGCGTTCCTGTCGGTCTGGATGGGACCTCCCCGGGAGGCCTCATGAACGAACGGCAGGGGGATCTGGCCGATGTCTGCCTCATTCTCGAGGGGACCTATCCCTTCGTGACCGGCGGGGTCTCCTCCTGGACCCACCAGCTGATCACCAATCTTCCGGAGATCCGCTTCCATCTCTACTGCCTGATTGCCGAGCGTGAGCCCGGTCCCTGGCGATTCCCCCGGCCGGACAATGTCGTGGGTGTCACGACGCTCTCGCTGGGGGGGGCCGCGGAGGTTTTAGAGGGGGAGGGGAGGATGCTTCAATCGGAGGAGGAGAAGGCGCTGATCGGGATGCTCCGCTCCTTTCACACGTCGCTTCTGGGGGGGCACCCCGAAGCCTTCCGGACGCTCTTCGAGCGTTTCCGGCAGACGGGTTTTTCCCCCGAGCTCTTCCGGACCCTTTCGGCGGGACGCCAGGCCTGGTCCCTCATCGGGGAATTCTATCAGTCCCAGTTTGCCCACGAATCCTTCATCGACTTCTTCTGGATGTGGAGGACGACCCACCTGCCTCTCTTTGCCCTTCTCTCGGCGCCGCTTCCCCAAGCCCGCCTCTACCATTCCCTGGCCTCGGGCTATGCCGGGATGCTGGGGGTCATGGGCAAGCTGGCCTACGACCGTCCCTTCGTGCTGACGGAACATGGTCTTTATACGCGCGAGCGAAAGATCGAGATTGCCCTGGCCCAGTGGATCGGCAAAAGTCAGCAGGACGAGGCGACGGTGCGTCCCATCCGGGAGACGGTCAAGGGGTTCTGGATGCGGATCTTCGAGCAGCTGGGGCGAATCGTCTATCATTATTCCGATACGATCGTGACACTTTTCGAGGGGAACCGGAGTCTCCAGATCCGGGACGGGGCCGATCCGGAAAGGACCCGGGTGATTCCCAACGGGATCGCCATCGGCGAAAGGACCGTGCGGGCCCCGGTCCCGAGGGATCCCGATGGAGAGAGGGTCGTGGGCTTCATCGGGCGGGTGGTTCCCATCAAGGATGTCAAGACCTTCATTCAGGCATGCCGGCTGGTGGTCGATCAGTATCCCAGGGTGCGGATCCTGATCATGGGACCCCTGGACCAGGATCCGGAATACGCCCGGGAGTGCCAGAATCTCGTGGAGCTTCTCGAAATTTCAGACAAGGTGACCTTTATGGGGTCGGTGCGGGTGGACGATTATCTCCCCTCCCTCGATCTTCTCGTCCTGACCTCGCTCTCGGAGGCGCAGCCGCTGGTCATCATGGAGGGGGCCGTCTACGAAGTCCCTACGGTGGCGACCCGGGTCGGCGCCTGTGACGAACTCATCAACGGACGGCTCAGGGAAGACCGGCTCTTGGGGCCGGGCGGCATTGTGACCTCGGTGGGAAACCCCGAGGAGACGGCTCTGGCAATCATCAGGATCCTCCGGGACGAGGATCTCAGGCGAAGGATGGGCCGGGCGGCGCGGATCCGCATGGAGCGCTTCTATCGGGAAGAGGCGGTCTTTGCGGCCTACCGGGAGATCTACCGGATGGGGGAGGGCTGATGGCGGGGATCGGCTTTGTCCTGCGCAAGCTCGTGGCCCGGGAAGATCTCTCCTCCCTGGCGGGGGGATTCATCCTCTCCGCCATCGTGGCCGCCGGACCCTGGCTCCTCACGACGGTGGGGCTTCTGATCGTGAGCTACTCAAGCCTTGGCTCCTTCACCCGGGTCCGGGACTATCTTCTCTTTCGATCCCTCGTCACCTTCGCCTTCTTCGCCTCGCTTCTGATGGTCTCCTTCCTGCAGCTGGCCGCCACCCGTTTCGTGGCCGACCGTTTCTTCGAAAGGCGCTTCTCCGACAACCGTTCGATCTACGTCACCTCCCTGGCCCTGGCCCTGCTCTTCGGGGTGCCGATGGCGGGGCTTCTCGTTCTGCCCCTGCATCTCGGGCTGGCCGTGGGGCTCGGGTACTATGGCCTCCTCATCGTCCTGATCCTTCTCTGGGTGACGACATCCCTTGTCTCGACCCTTCACGACTACGGATCGGTGGGAGGGGCCTTTCTCTTGGGGGTGGTGACCTCGGTGGCCGGGACCCTCTATGGGGCTCGTCACGGGGGAACGGCCGGGGCCCTCTTTGGCTACCTCTTCGGAGAAGGGGTGATCGTCGCGCTTCTGGGAGCCCGGATCTTTGTGGAGTTTCCCGGGGAGATCCGCTGGAATCCTTCCTTCGTCGCCTCCCTTCGCCGTCGGGGGCGCCTCATGGTTTTGGGGCTCGTCATGACACTGGGGATCTGGATCGACAAGATCCTCTTCTGGTACGGACCCGGCTCGGAGCGGATCGTGGGGTACATCCATGTGAACCGGCTCTACGACATCGCCATGTTCTTTTCGCTTTTGACGGTCATCCCCACGCTGGCCCTTTTCGTCTTTTATTTTGAGACCGGCTTCTACGAGCACTACCGGGCGGTCTTCAACCTTCTTGAAGGGCGAAGACCGCTGGAGGAGGTCTTGGAGGCGAAAGATCGGATGGTGGACTTCATCAAGCGGGGACTGGGGTACATCCTGAAGATCCAGGGCGCGGTAACCTTCCTCGTGGTGCTGAACGGCCATGGGATCCTCTCTCTCTTCCACGCCGATCTTCTTGCCCTCCCCATCTTCCGCATGGGGGCCCTGGGGGGATTGTGCCAGGTCATCCTCACCATCGAGTTCACCCTTCTTCTTTACTTCAACCAGCAGAAGATGGTGAGCGCCCTCGCCTGGGTGCTCCTTCTGTCAAACGGCGGACTGACCCTTCTTCTCTGGAATGTCAGCCCCCGGCTCGAAGGGATGGGATACCTGGCCGCATGTCTGATTTCGGCGCTTTATGGGTATTATCTGGTGGATCGGGGGGTCTATGACTTCGAGTTCACCATCTTCATGAAGTCCCCCGATGAGAGGCTCCCGGCGGAGCGTCCGGAGGAGGAGGAACTGGTGATTCCCCCAAGCCCTCCTTCAGGAAAAAGAGGGCGGACGGTGATGGCGGGGCTTCTTCTCCTCGGGATCCTCACGGGGGGTTCGCCTTCCCTCTCCCATGCCGCCGGGAGCGGGGAGGAAAGGGGGGGCGTTCCCTTTCGATGGGAGCCGATCCACCGCACATGCTACGTCCTCTACTACGGTCCACGAAAGGAGACGGACGATGCCAACAACTTTCGCGCCTACTGGGAGTTCCCCCTCAACTACCTGGGCTTCGATGCCGTCTATCGGAAGATGACCCGGGGCTTCCCCGATCCTTCTTCTTTGACGGGATACCGGGCCGTCTTCCTGCAGATCGACCGGAATCCCCTCCCGGACTCCCTGGCGTTCTGGCGATTTGTCTCGGGTCTCCTCGATAAAAAGATTCCCTTTGCCATCCTCGAGGACTTCCCGGAGCGGTCGAAGGGCGACCCGAACTACGTGGCCGCCGGCCTTCTTCGGGACCGGGTCCTGCTTCGCATGGGGCTCAAGCGCGAGGGAGTCTGGGATACCAACCCCTTCGACCTGGATTATGGCCATCGGGACCCTGGGATGGAGGGTTTCGAGTATCCTCTGCCGCTTACGCCGGCGGCCTTTCGTCCGCTGGTGAGTCTCTCGCCGGAAAATCGGATTTTTCTGGGGGTCAAGAGCAACGAGGCAAGGAATGAAGGGCTGGAAAGCCCCTATGAGATGCTGGCCCCCTGGGGGGGGATGGTCTTCGACCCCTTCATGATCCGCTGGCCCTCTCTCGATGCCGAGCATACCCTCTGGTTCGTCAACCCCTTCCGATTCCTGGAGCGTGTCCTGCACTGTCGGGAGCTCCCGCGGATGGATCTCACGACCCTCAACGGCAACCGGATCTTCTATAGCCAGGTCGACGGGGATGCCTTCGAGACCCTCTCCCATTACAGACGCCGGCGGATGGCGGCAGAGGTCCTCTACCGGGAAATCTTCCGGCCCACGCCCTTGCCCTTTACCGTCTCGGTCATTACTAGCCAGATCGACCCGGCGGTGCAGGGATCCCGGGCCCGGGTCTACTGGGCCCGAAAGATCTTTGCCCTGCCCAATGTCGAGGCGGGCTCCCACACCTTCAGCCACCCCTTTTACTGGGTGCCGACCAAAAAACAGAAGGATGAGGGGCCGATCCACATCGAGATCCCCCACTATCGTCTGGACCTGAAGACGGAGATTCGCGGCTCGATCGACTATATCAACGAACATCTTCTCCCTCCGGGAAAAACCGTCCGTCTTCTCCAGTGGAGCGGAGACACCCGGCCAGGTCCCGCGGCACTTAAGGAGCTTGTGGGAACCGGCGTCGACAACCTCAACGGGTCGGATACCCGATTCGACGACAATGCTCCCTCCTATACCTTCGTCTTCCCGTATTTTCGCCGGGTCGGCCCCTACCTCCAGTACTTCAACAGCGACGTGAACGACTATATCCTGACCAACGACTGGAAGGGCCCCTACTACGGCTATCTGAACGTCACCAAGACCTTTCTCCGCACCGACCGTCCTCGCCGGGTCGACCCCATCGATGTCTATTTCCACTTTTATGCCGGTCAGCGCGAATCCGCCCTCAATGCCCTCCGGCAGGTTCTTGGGTGGGTGCAGCGCCAACCCATCGCCCCGCTCTTTTCGTCGCAGTTTGTGGCGGTGGAGAAGGGGTACATCGGGGCCCGTTTCGAGCTCCTGAAATTCGGACGAAGGACGCTCTATCGGGTCTTGGGGTACGGGGCCGACACCACGGTGCGCTTCGACCATGCGTCGTCCCTCTATCCCGACCTCTCCTGCTCCCGCGGGGTGATCGGCTACCNNACCGGGGGGGGAGCCTCTATCTCTATCTCGTTCCGGGAGGAAAGCGCGCGCGTCTGTGCCTCGGCGAAGCGCCCCCCAAAGGAGTCCTGCTCTCCCGGGCGACGGGGTACGTGTTGCCGGTGGGGACCCTCTCCCCCCGCTCGCTCGCTTTCGTCTATAATGGGTGGGTCCCCGCCGATCGGGTGGTCTGGAGGGGTCTCCTTCCTTCGACGGACTACACCGTTGTGGGGGAGGGGAGTCAACACCGACGCATCCTTCGGGCGGATGGCTCGGGGCGCCTCGTTCTCACCGGCCTCGGGTCAGGATCTCTCTATCGGGTGACGGCGAAATAGCGTAAGATGACCGGGACAAAGACAGACAAGGAAAACTTGAGGACCATGGGCCGGAGCGCACTGGACCCCAACAATCTACCCATTGAGGAGTCGTCATGACACAGACCGGCAAAATTTCGGGAGTTGGGGCAAGAGCCCTGCTCGTTCTGTTTCTGCTCGGAACGGGCAGCGCCCTTTCGGCCTGCTCCCTTTTTGAACCCTCTCCTCCCTTTACCCAATCCGAAACGGCCCAGGTTGATCGGGACATTGTCTTTCGGGATGTCGACCATCACATGAAGTCGATGGAGGGTCAGCGCGTGGTCTTGGGTGGAAAGATCGTCTCGGTGAAGCGGGGCACGCCTCTCTCGCTCGTTTTTGTGCGGGAGTACCCCCTCGACCCGACCTTCCTCCCCGAAACCCATCAGCAGTCCCGGGGAGATTTTGCCATTGAGACCGACATGCCGCTTCCCAAGGATCGCTTCAAGCCGGGCCATACGGTGGAGGTGATCGGAACAATCCGGGCGCCCATGCGCGTTGTCATGGGGCAAAACAGCACCAAGCGGATCCCCTTGATCCGGGCGATCCATCTCCATGCCGAAGCCCCGCCTCCTCCGCCCGATCCCTATATGATGGATCCTGGCATGATGGACCCGGGGATGATGGATCCTTACATGATGGGACCCATGATGCCCATGATGTGGTAGGGCGAAATCGTTTCCCCTTGAAATCCCGGCAGGGTGATGGCATGATTCCCTTCATGCCGACCCTCACGCCCTTCCGTGTCCGTTATTCGGAAACCGATGCCCAGAAACGGGCGCACCACTCTCACTATCCGGTCTGGTTCGAGATGGGACGGGCCGAGTACTGCCGGGCCAAAGGCTTCGACTATCGTGCGATGGAGGAGGGGGGGGTCTTTCTTGTGGTGGCCAAGCTCGAGTGCCGCTACACCGGAAGCCTTCGTTACGACGATCTGGCCGTCATCGAGACTCGCCTAGTGCGGGTAGGACGACGAATCCTGGAGTTTTCCTATCGGGTGACGGAGAGCTCCTCGGGGGCGGTGGCCGCCCTGGGCTCCACGATACTGGTCCCCGTCGACGAAGCAGGAAGGGTTGTGTCGTTGCCCGACGATGTCTTTTCACTCCTTACGCCTTGCACCGAGGAGGAGCCGGCTCCGGTTCCCTCTCTCTCAGATATCTCTCTTCCCTCAGGCGGATAGCTCAGTCGGTAGAGCACAGCTCTTACACAGCTGTTGTCGCGGG
>DGKK01000005.1 GCA_002387725.1 Nitrospirae bacterium UBA4572 | reverse complement strand
CTCCCGCGCAAGAGGATGAACGAACTGAGCCTCTTCGTCACCAAAACGGCCAGGGAACTCGAAGATCTCGAACGCTCGATCACGACTCTCCGCGAAGAGGCCCTGCAGACTCTCGAACGCCTCCAGCCGAAGCCCGCCGAGGACCAGGCAAAAAGCAGCACCCTCCCCCCTCTGCTTCCGGCCGCCGGAATCCGGACCCTCCTCGACCCCTACGGAACGCTGGCCGCCCAGCGGCTGATGGCCGAACAGGGGCGGGTCAGCGCCCTGAGCCAGACGATGGTCGACCTTTTTTACACCACGCTGATGACCCGTCCCGACGCCCGTCCCGTCCTGGACTTTCTCTCGAGCTCCGAGCTCGACCACCTCAGATCCACCCAGGTCCGGTACCTCATCGCCATCCTCTCTCCCGACCTTGCCAAGCCCGACCACGAAACGCTGGCCCGGGAGACGGGATACCGCCACGCCATGGTCGGCCTTGTCCCGGCCTCGCTTGCGGAGGCCTTTTCGATCTACCGCCACGAGCTCGAGCGCTTCTTCTCCGACGAGACCTCGGCGGATGCCCTGGTCCGTGGAATCATCATAGAACGTCTGGCCAACGACCTCTCCTGGCAGCTGGTTGCCTTTTCCGAGATCGAACAGGAGCGCGCCCGCCTGACGGAGGAATTTCTTAAACTCTTTGCCACCGCGCAAAACCGCCGGGACCTTCTGAAGGGTGCCCTCGACCGGATCATACAGATTCCGGGGATCGCCGGAGCCTCCATCTCGAGCCTCCTCGAAGGAGAGAAGGTCCAGTGCGAAGCGCAGTCGGGGCTCGTGCTGAGCGGCGTCGAATGCCTTCGGAACCATCTTCCCCGAAAGGCCGAAAAGGACAACATCGTCCGGAAGGCCTTCGAGGAAGAGCGACCGGTCCTCTGGAATACCCTCCAGAACATCCGGCTCGATCCGGGCGAGTCGGAGGAGGCCCGACTTCTCGGGATCCGCTCCCTCTCCTCATGGCCTCTCCTTTCCCAGGAGGGGGTCCCCCTCGATGTGCTGAACCTCTACAGCAAGTGGCCGGGATACTTTCACAGCGCCAGCCAGCAGCTATTCTGGACGACCCTTTCACGCTCCCTCGGGGCGGCTCTTTCGGCCCTGGAGAAGAACCCTCGGCAATCGGGCCTTCGTCCGATCTCCCTCTCCGACAACCAGCGCTACCGGAATCTCCTTCAAAACGGCCAGGTGGAGATGTTTTACCAGCCGGTCGTGGCTCCCCACACCCGGGAGCTGGTCAAGTTCGAAAGTCTCGCCCGGCTCCGGGACGGGGAAAAAATCATCTCGCCTGCCGACTTCCTTCCGGCCTTCGGAACGAACCAGCTTCTTCACCTGTTCGACATGGGGCTCGAACGGATCCGGCAGGATTTTCCCCTGTGGAGCTCCCTTCCCGAGACCTTTTCATCGGCTCCCCGGGTCTCGATCAACCTTCCCGCCGAAGCCTTTTCCAGCCGAAGCTTTCTCGAGCGGCTGGAGGCGCACAGCCTCAGCGGCCTCACCGCCGACTGCACGGGCCGGCCGGTGGAGATCACCCTCGAGATCGTCGAGGCGGGATTCCTCGACGAGGCCGCGGCACGCAAAAGCATCAGGGCCCTGAAGGAAGCCGGCTACCGGATCTCCCTCGACGATATCGGAACGGGAGACTCCTCCATCCGGCGCCTCAAGTCCCTGCCCATCGATGAGATCAAGGTCGATCAGGGCTTCGTCAGGACGCTGGATAGAGACATCGACCATCTTGAGTTTGTCTTTTCCCTGATCGACCTCGCCTCGGCCCTCGGAATCGACTATGTTCTCGAAGGGGTCGAGACCCCCCTGGTGTACGACATGGTCGCCATGACCGGACCCGGAGGGCATCTCCAGGGATATGCGATCGCGCACCCCATGCCCGCGGGAGAGGTGAGCGCCTGGTGGGAACGCTGGAGCCACGAGCCGCCCCTCCGTCACCCCTGGTCCTATCAGGGATGGATCGTCCAGAAGGAGATCCGCCTGCGATACGCCTTGATTCTCTGTGCCCGGGGAGCCCACGAAATGATCGACATGACCACATTCGGAAACCCCGACGCCTGTCCCCTGACACGCTCCCTTGCGGAGCTCACCATCGCCCCGGATCTGAAGGCCGAGGTCGACCGGCTCCACCGAAGGCTCCATCGGGAGATGGAGACAGAGCTTCTTGGAGATCTTGCCCTGAGCCGGCCTGGAGCGGTTCTGACCCTCGAAAGGATCTGGCAAAAGTACCGCAAGGAATTCGTGACCCTGATGCTTCCCTGAGGACATTCCCCCTCGGCCTCTCTCCTTACCGCATGCCGCATGTTCCCGCTCGGGAACGACTCTTGAAAACCTCTTCCCACGGCGCCCGCGAGTGGGCAGGACGCCTCCTGACGACCGGATTTGGCCCCGTCCCTACCCCAAAGGCATGTCCGTTGTCATCGATCCGACATCCCGCCTTGACGGATTTGTCGAGCGTCGGCTCCACAATGAGAGTCGGATCAAAGGAAGGAGGGTATCATCATCGACGGCCAACGGGTCAGGGATCGTCCCTCTTTTACGGGAAAGAGACTCCTCATTGTGGGAGTGGGCGTCGGAAGCGGCCACATGCGGGCAGCCCAGGCCGTGGAGGAGGCCATGAAGATTCAGGCCCCCGGCATCGGGGTCCAGGTTCTCGATGGGCTGGACTTCGGAAGCCGCCCCTATCGCCGGACCTACCGCTCCCTCTACCTTTTTTTGGCCCGTCGTTTTCCCCGCCTTCTCGATATTCTCTACCGCCTCACCGACTCCGGACCCTCCGGACTCTCCCGGATTCTTCAATGGTGTGACAGCCTGGCCTTCAGACGGCTGACAAAGATGATCCTCTCGGACCCTCCCGATCTGATCCTGTGTACCCACTTCCTGCCCCTGGAAATCCTGGCACCTCTTCGCCTCTCCGGCCTTCTCCCCTCCCCCATTTTCGGGGTCGTCACCGACCTCCACCCTCACGGGATCTGGCTGTGGCCGGGGATCGACCGCTACATCACCGCCGATGAAGACGGAGCGAGAACGATCGCCCGGCGACTCACCGACACCGTCGTCGCTCCACTGGGGATCCCCATCTCTCCCTCCTTTTCCCGAGGGGGCGACCGTCATCGCCTCAGGAAAATCCTGGGGCTCCCCGACCGGTGGACAATCCTTCTCCTGGCCGGCGGAGAGGGAATCGGGGATCTCCCGGCGATGATGGACTCCTTCCGGGGCTTCCCCGGATCGATCACGCTCGTCGCCATCGCCGGAAAAAATGCCCGTCTCGAAGCCCGCTGCCGCCGCCTCGCCCAAACGCTCGAGTCCCCCGAGCTCATCGTCCGGGTTCGAGGCTTTGTTCCGAACATGGCCGAGTGGATGGGGGCGTCCGATGTGGTTGTCACTAAACCGGGGGGACTCACCCTCGTCGAAGCGCTGGGGTTGGGACGCCCCCTGATCCTTTTGCCCGCCCGGGGCGGACAGGAGGAGATCAACCGGAAATGGGCCATCGGCCTGGGAGCTGCCACAGGATGCGAGGTCCCGGAAGGGGCGGGACCTCTTTTGGCCATCCTCTTCTCCCAGCCGGGAAGGCTCGAGGCCATGGCCCAGGCGGCAAGACTGGCTGGGCGCCCCCAGGCGGCAACCACTGTCGCCGCCGAGATTGCCCGGACCCTTTGCACCCCTTTTGAAGATATCGGGAGGACCTTATGAGACGCTATCGCTCCATCTTTATTTCCGACATTCATCTGGGAACCCGGGACTGCCGGGTCGAGCTTCTCCTGGACTTTCTCCGGGAGACCGAATGCGAGACCCTCTATCTGGTGGGGGACATCCTGGACTTCTGGCAGCTCAAGCGGAACTGGTTCTGGCCGGAGGCCCACAGCACGGTCATCCAGAAAATTCTTCGGAAATCCCGCCACGGAACCAAGGTCATCTATATCGAAGGCAACCACGATCCCGTCCGCGCCTTTCTCGGCAAGGTCCTCGAACAGGAAGGGATCCATTTCGGAGACATCGAGATCGCCCACGAATGGATCCACCTCGGAGCCGATGGGCGACGGTACCTTGTCGTCCATGGCGACGACTTCGACCTTTGCCTCCAAACCCTCCCCTGGCTCACCCGGGCCGGGGACTTCGGATACTCCCTCCTGCTTCGGACAAATCAGTGGCTCTGCGCCGTCAATCGCCTCTTCGGGCGCACCAGCCACTGGTCCCTTTCCCGGACCATCAAGAAAAAGGTCAAGAAGGTGACGCGATTCATCGGGGAGTACGAAGGGGTGCTTTCCCTGGCGGCCAAGGGCCGGAGAATGGATGGCGTCATCTGCGGCCATATTCATTTTCCCGCCTGCCAAAAGCGGGGAGAGGTCTCCTATTTCAATACGGGAGACTGGGTGGAGCACGGAACGGCCCTGGTGGAAGACTTCAACGGAAATTTCAGCGTCGTCTTCTGGGAAGAAAACCGGGGGGCACCACAGACACCCTCAATCCAGGCCCTTTCGGAGTCACAGCTTATCTGAGGGGAGCACCGGGTCAGAGGGAAGTCAGAGACTCTTCTCGCCTCCCCGCGGCGCTTAAGCCGGACGGGGAGATCCCCGGACGACTTACTTTCTGACGAGAAACCCATAGACCCCCGCCCCTCCCCCACCTCTCGTGAATCAACCCCAAGGATCTCACCTTTCCGATTCCTTGACAGATGAAAAACCTTTCCCAATAATGGAAGCTTGCGTTCTGCGGACAGGAGGGGGGTTCGACATTTTTCCCCGAGTCCGGATTCTCCCACCTTGTAACGAATAGGTCGTTGCTCATGCCGAACCTGATCGTCCTGGGCACCCAATGGGGTGACGAGGGCAAGGGAAAGATTGTCGATCTTCTCACCGACCGGGCGGATGTCATCGTCCGCTACCAGGGAGGCCACAATGCGGGCCACACCATCGTCTCGGGCGGAGAGAAGTTCGTCCTTCACCTGATTCCCTCGGGGATCCTCCACCCCGAGAAGCTCTGCGTCATCGGCAACGGCGTGGCCCTTGACCCTCACGCCTTCGTCGAGGAGCGCCAGATGCTGAAGTCCCGAGGAATCTCCGTGGACAAGAATCTTCGCATCAGCGATGCCTGCCATCTCATCCTGCCCTACCACCGCGCCATCGACAAGCAGTCGGAGATCTCCCGGGGCTCCCGGCGGATTGGAACGACCGGACGGGGGATCGGTCCGGCCTATGTGGACAAGATGGCCCGGATCGGGATCCGTCTGGGCGACCTTCAGCACCCGGCCCTGTTTCGTGAGAAGCTCACCCAGAACCTTGCGGAGACCAACACCTTTCTCGAGAAGCTCTTCACCGCCCACGGGCTGGACGTGGAGAGCATCTATAACGAGACCATGGCGCTGGCCGACCAGATCCTCCCCTTTGCCGACGATACCGCCCTGACTCTCCACCGGGCCATTCGGGAGGGAAAGACCCTTCTTTTCGAAGGGGCCCAGGGCACCCTTCTCGATGTCGACCATGGAACCTATCCCTTTGTCACGAGCTCCAACGCCTCGGCCGGTGGAGCCCTGACCGGCACGGGAGTCGGCCCCACCGCCATCGACCGCGTCCTGGGGGTGACCAAGGCCTATACCACCCGGGTGGGATCAGGCCCCTTTCCCACCGAACTCATCAACGAGGCCGGGGAGTATCTCCGCACCAAGGGACAGGAGTTCGGGGCAACGACCGGCCGGGCCCGTCGCTGCGGATGGTTCGACGCCCCCGCCGTGCGTTATGCCTGCCGAATCAACGGGATTTCCGCCATCGCACTGACGAAGATCGACGTTCTCGATGCCCTGCCGACCCTGAAGATTGCCACCGCCTACGAGATCGGCGGCCAGCGTGTCGAGGAATTTCCCCGGCGCGTCGAGCTCCTCACCAAGGCCCGCCCCATCTACGAGGACCATCCCGGTTGGACCGAGAGCACAGTGGGAGCCAAACGCTTCGAAGACCTGCCCGCCAATGCCCGGCGCTACATCGCCCGGATCGAGGAGCTCATTGAGGTCCCGGTGACGATCCTCTCCACCGGAGTCGGCCGGGAGGAGACCCTGATCCGTCAGGATCCGTTCGCCGCCCGGTAAAGGGGAAGAAGCCGCTCCATTCTCTCCACCACCTGCGAGATCGTCAGGTCGAACCCGACCGGCCACCCGATATCGAGGCTCGCACTTTTAAGCCGGGCCAGGCGTTTTCCGGCCTCGGACAAATCCGGCTGGTAAATGGGCCCGACATCACCGCTCCCATGGACGGCGCCAAAGTCGCGAACCTCCGTCTCCCGGGAAAACCAGACCCGGACGTCGGGGTCCTTCTCCAGAAACTTCCCCAGCCGCTGCCGGGGGATCTCTGCCTCATCCTTGACCACAAACCGCACCGAACAGCCTCCCCGGCCCACAAAGAGACCCAGATGACCATAGGCCTTGTACCCCCGTTTCTCCGGGCCCAGCGCCAGCCACGTCTCGTTGGGGGGGTTGACGCGCCTTCTCATGTGGCTTGCCACATGAGGAAAAAGAAGGACTCCCTTTTTCTCCATCTCGGCAGAGAGGCATTTCGCGAGATCGAGAAGGGCGGGCCTGACCCTCCCTCGGATCTCCGCCATTCTCTCGGCAAATCCCGGAATCTCGAAGATCTTCACGAATGTTGGGCTCAGCCAGTCGGCAATCCTTTCCATCTCTCTCCTTTATGCTCACCCCGATGCACGGCGATGATCGCCGGCCGGGAAAGATTCGTCGCGTGTTTTTCTAGGTTTTCGGCGTCTCACGGAAGGATCGGCAGAAGCCACCCATCTTCCCTCCGGACTCCTGGCTCTAAGGTACCACACTCCCGAGCCTTCCCTCGAGACGACGGAGGCCTGCGACTTTTTCACCACAGGAGGAAACTTCTTCCCGAGCCCCCGCCCGGACGGCTGCACTGGGGCTTTCTTCATGACGGGGTGAAGATCTGCCCGCCTCCATGTATAATGGAGACATGAGCCAACGGAGCTTTCCTGGAGTCAGGAGAGCTCCTCTTGTTTTTCCTGTACCCCATGCGACCGGGAAAGAAGGAGTTTTCCCTTGCCCCGGAGCCGGAGATTTCATTGGACCAGACCACCCCGCTTTCCTCTGCCGCCTCGTATTATCAGGAGGAAACCAAATATAGCCGCACCACCATCCACCGCTTCCGCTCTCTCGACTACTCAAAGAAGCCCCCCCAGTTCAAGGACTTCCAGTCCGAGAGCCCCATCAACCTCGTCCCCTTTCTTCCCTTCACCCACATTCCCTTTACCCGGACCCCCATCCCCACGCCTTCACCGCAGCCTCCCACGCCCTGGGGGCTGGCCGACCTCTCCCGGCTGCTCTTTTTTTCCTACGGAGTCACGGCGATCATGGACTCTCCCAAGATCGACAAGACCTACATGCGGGCGGCACCCTCGGCCGGGGGCCTCTATCCCGCCGAGATCTACCTGGCGATCTGGGACCAGCCCTTCATGGCGGACGGGATCTACCACTACCAGGGCAAGGAGCACCACCTCGTTCCGGTCTACGAGGGATCGTTCCGGGAAAAGCTCAACGCCTGCTTTCTCCACGCCCCGGCCCTCCTCGACGCGAGCTTCCTCATCTTGGTCTCCGGCATCTACGAGCGCTCCTCCTGGCGCTACGGGGAACGAGGCTATCGACGCATCCTCCTCGATGCGGGACATCTCGTGGCCAACCTCGAGCTCATGGCCCAGGAGACGGGATTCAATGCCTATCCCCTCTCGGGATTTCAGGACGCCTTCCTGAACTCCCTCCTCTTTCTGGGCGACCAGACGGAGGTAGCCCTCACGGGACTCGCCATGGTCTTTGAGGATCTATCCTTTGAGCCCATCCCCTGCAAGCCCTTCCTTCCCTCTCCCCCCCATCCGGCTTACTCCCCGCCGGAGCTCCCCGGAACGGGAGACCTCTTCCGGGACCTCCACAGGCTCTCTGCCATCGGCCCGGATCCCTTTATCCCCTCCGGGGAGGCCCTTCCCGGAGACGACGACTACGACCCGACCGTCCTGCCGGTCTCCCGATTCGCTCCCCAACGGGATCCGGTTCTTCTGGGTCCCGGGGGAGGAGACCTCTCGGAAAACATCTCGCGCGACCTGCTCACGCGCCGGTCGGCCCGGCATTTTTCGGGAGAACCCCTTCCCTTTGACGACCTCTCTGCCATCCTCTCCTTCGGATACAATCTCTCCCCGGATCTCCTTCCCGATCCGACCGTTCCCCCTCTGTTCTTCGGGCGCTCCCTCTTCTCCTCCTACCTGGTGGTCCACTCGGTGGACGGGCTCCTTCCCGGGCTCTATCATTTCGCCCCGGAGACCCGGGCCCTCTCCCTCCTCCGGAGAGGCAACATGGCCGAGATCGCCTGCGAGTTTTCCCTGGGGCAGGACCTGGTCCGGGACGCCTCCTGCGTTCTGATCCATGCCGCCGACCTCCCCCGGCTTGTCGCCCGGTACGGCAACCGCATCTACCGGACGCTTCATATGGACACCGGGATCATCGGAGAGCGGATCAACCTCGCCTCCGTCAGGCTTGACCGGGGATCGAGCGGAATCGGCGGCTTCTTCGATGACGAGATCGCTGAGTTTTTGGGGCTGCCCACCACCACCGCCATCCTCTACCTCACCGTCATCGGCATGATCCCCAAGCCCTAAGGGCCAAAAAAGGAGTTCTCTGGTGTCGGTCCTTCGCCTTCTGAGCCTCTCGGAACTCGCACGGTTGAGGGAAATCATCCGCATCCTGATCCGGTACGGACTCGACGACCTGGTGGGCTACCTTAAAATCAGCCCGCTCATTGCGGCAAAAGACAGGATCCTTCTCCGCCGGGCGCCCCAAAATGACCCCCGGCCCGTCCGACTGAGGAAGGCCCTCGAGGAGCTCGGTCCGACATTCTCCAAGCTGGGACAGATCCTTTCCACCCGTCCGGACCTTCTCCCCCCCGATATGATCGCCGAGCTCTCCCGCCTCCAGGACCGCGTCGCCCCCCTTCCCTTCTCCGAGATCGAACGGATCCTCGAAGACGCCTGGGGCATCCCGCCTGGCGAGGTTCTCTCCTTTCTCGATCCGGAGCCCATCGGACAGGCCACGATCGCCCAGGTCCACAAGGCCACGCTCAAGGACGGAACCCAGGTGGCCGTCAAGATCCGCCGTCCGGGAATCGTTCCCAAGGTCGAGGCCGACCTGGCCATCCTGTCCGTCCTGGCGGACCTTCTGGAGACCAATCTCGAGCGATCCCGGCGCTACCGCCCCCGGGAGGTGCTGCGGGAGTTCGGTCGGATTCTGCGCCAGGAGCTCGATTTTACCCAGGAGGCGCGCAATCTCGAGCGGGCGGCCCACCACTTCAGGGACGATCCGGAGATCGTCATTCCCCGGTACTTTCCCGACTACCTGAGCGAACAGGTTCTGGTTCTCGAGTATCTGAGCGGGATCAAGATTGACCAGAAGGAGCGCTTTCCGGAGGTGGGAACCACGCCCGAACGGGTGGCCCGCATTGGAGCCCGGGCCATTCTCCGCCAGGTCTTCGAGTTCGGATTTTTCCAGGGAGATCCCCATCCGGGGAACATCCTGGTGATGCGGGGGGGGCGCATCGGGATTCTCGACTTCGGCATGTTCGGAACGCTCTCGAAATCCTGGAGAAATCTCCTGGTGGATCTCCTCACCGCCCTCTCCGAGAGCGACACCCCCCGCATCGTGGGCGTTCTCCGACGGATGAACGCCGTTCCCGAGGAGGTCGATACCCTCCTTCTCGAATCCGAGCTCTCCCGCTTTCTCGAAGAGTACGTCAACCGTCCCTTGTGCGAGATCCGGGTCGACCTTTTAGCTCACGAGCTTTTTGCCCTCTCCCGGGAGCACGCCCTCAAGCTCCCCTCCGACCTCGTCCTGCTTCTCCGGGCTCTGGTGATCATGGAAGGAATCGGCCGCCAGCTCGATCCGGACTTCAACATGATCGAAGAGGCCCGGCCTTTCATCACCGAACAGTTTCTCCGGAAGTTCTCCCTTGAGGATCTCCTCCGCAATGTCAAGATCAGCTCCCGCACGGCCATCCGGATCTTCTCGGGGCTTCCGGAGGCGGCGGAACGCCTTCTGGAAAAGGCCGCACAAGGGAACTTCCGCATCGACTTCTCCCTTCGCCACCTCGACGACCTCATTCGGGAAATCGACCGGACCGGGAACCTCCTCGCCCTCTCCATCCTGGTCTCCTCCCTCGTCATCGGCTCGGCCCTCATCTTCTCGGCCTCCCTCTCCTCCCATTCCTCCTTCAAGACCCTGGGACTCATCGGATTCTCGGGAGCCGGGATTCTGGGATTCTTTCTGGCCATCGCCATCCTGCGGTCCCGACGGTTCTAGGCCCCCGAACTTCGCAAGCGTCGATCCACAGGGGTTGATGCTTCTGGGGAAGCCGAGGTCCATGATCGGATAACGGGGATTTGCCAAGAGAAGAGGCCAGGAACGCCACGGCCAGAAAACAGGAACAAAAGACCAGGAGTGGGGTCGCAGGAGGCTTTGCGGTTGCCGCAGGAGGAGAAAAGGCCCGTCAGGCCAGGGCGCGAAGAGTCTCGTCGGCCCAGACCTGTGCCTCCGCCTGCACCTCGGAAATCGCCTCGAGGGGGAGCGGGGCATCGAATGGCAGGGCCGCGAAGATCTCCTCTTCCGGAGAGGCGGGAGCCAGCCGCCGGACGACGCTCAGGAGGGTCCCCAGATTCCCTTCTCCTGTATTGAGGGCATTCTTGATGGATGGGTCCAGGGGAAGACCCTCGAGGAGTTCGCCAAGCGGAATCCCCAGAAGCGGCTCTGCCAGGGAGAAAAGTCCCGTCAAGAAGGCATGGTCGGGCAGGGGCTTGCCCGATCCCTGCCACAGGGGAGCCAGCCGCTCCATCAGCCGTCCCCGAACGATGGCCAGCAAAAAGAGGGGGCGGGCATAGCGGTTCTCCGTGGGGGCACTGGAGAAGAGGAGGAGCTCCACCCACCGCTTGAGCTGGTCCCGCCCCATCACCAGAAGGGCCTGCCGAAGATCGGTCACGGTCCGTCCCGGGGAGAGCCCCACGACATTGGCCACACGAAGAAGCGAGCTCACCAGGTCGACATGGGGGCGGATGGCCCCGATGATCTCCTCCGTCTCCGCCTCGGAGAGAACGAGGGAGAGAATCCCCGTCAGTGCCTGGCGAAGAGGGTCGGTCTTCTTTCCGGTGAGGGTCATCGGACGGGCAAAGAAAAATCCCTGGAAGTAGGTAAATCCCAGCGCCATGGTCTTGAGCCACATCTCGTGGGACTCCACCTTTTCCGCCAGAAGGCGGATCTTTCGGCTCGACAGATTCTTCGCCACCGGCTCGATCTCCGACTCCTTCACCCCGAGAATGTCGACCTTGACGATCGAGACCTGATCCAGGACCGGGGCCCAAAGGTCCTGATCCCCCACATAGTCGTCAAGCGCCAGGGTATAGCCCCGCTTCTTGAGCTCCCGGCAGCGGGCCACCGTCTCGTCCGTCACGGGAACCGTCTCGAGGATCTCCAGAACAAGATGCTCCGCCGGCAGAAGAAAGATGGCGTCTCCCAAAAGAAAGTCCCGGCCGATGTTCACAAAGCCCTTCTTGTCCCCCAGGACGCGAGTGACGCCCACCTCCATGAGGGTGTCGACGATCACCGAGGCCGTGGCCAGGGTATCGTCCGACACATGGGCCTCTCTCGCCCCGCGGGCGCTCCGGAAGAGCAGCTCGTAGGCAAAGATCTGGCCGTTTCTGTCGAGAATGGACTGTCGTCCGATCAGGATATCTCGTGAAGAAGGGCTCATGAAGGGAATTCCTCTTCTGGAAAATGGAATGTCGGAAGTGTGCCTCGTCTCCGGGGCCGGGTTCGGGGATCATCCTCCCTGAAGCTTTTTTGATGGTCCCCGGAGTGTTCCGGATCCCGCCCATGGCCCGCCCCTTGCCGATGACGGTTCATGGAAACGCGTGGGACCCCAAAAACGGGCGTTGCCCGACGCCGAAAGGCTCGGGCGGCCACGGGGATCGAAGGGGGAGCGCCGATCGTAAGAGCGGCGCCCGAAAAACCCGGAAGCCTCCGCGGTGAACTCCGGCAAGACACGTCGCCCTCCCTCCCCGAACGGACTCGAGCCGAAAGGTCCCCTCCCTTTTCCCTTCCCATGTAATCACGAACGGAAGGATCCCTGCAAGGCTGACTCTCAATCCCGCGGATCATCCCCCGGGGGATCCCCGCCAAAGACATTTTCGCCCAACAAAAGGACCCGTCAGACAACACCACCCTCCAAATTCTTGCCGTTTCCCCCTCAGATTCCGTCAAAAACTCTCAGAACGTGGCCAATTCCCCTCTCAATATTCTTCCCGAAATCTGATAGTCTAAGCTCATTGGAAAAAAGAAAGTGAGACCCTCTCAAAAAGGGAGACCGACGACCATGCCCATTGTCCTTGTCCGCCACGGGGCGACCCTCTGGTCCGAATCGGGCCGCCATACCGGCCGCACCGATCTCCCCCTGACCGAGCTCGGGATCGAACAGGCCCAAGCCCTCGCCCCTCTTTTGAAGGGGTTTTCTCCCGGGCCGGTCCTGTCGAGCCCGCTTCTTCGGGCCCGGAAGACGGCCGAGCTTGCCGGCTTTGGAGACCGGATCACCCTCGACCCCGACCTTCTCGAGTGGAACTATGGGGACTACGAAGGGCTCACCACGGCGGAGATCCGAAAGAACCGTCCGGGGTGGGACCTTTTTACCGACGGCGCCCCCGGGGGGGAGAGCCCGGCCCAGGCCTTCGACCGGGCCAACCGGATCGCAGAGCGCCTTCGGAGAGCTCCTTCCGACGCCCTCGTCTTCGCCCACGGACATATCCTCAGGCTCCTCGTGGCGGCCTGGCTCGGACTTCCCCCAGAGCGGGCCCGCCACTTCGCCCTCAAGACCGCCACATTGACCCTCCTGGGAAGCGAACACGAATGGCCCGCCCTTCTGGCCATGAACTCGCTCTCCGGCCCCGCACACTGACGAAAGGAGACTCCCCATGGCCCGCATCATCCCCCCCCGCGTCACGAGCCACCCTTCATGGAAAGCCCTCAAGGAGCATCACAGGGAGATGGCGTCAACGCATCTGCGGGAGCTCTTCTCCGGCGACCCGGGACGCGCCGCGCGGATGCGGGCGGAAGGAGCGGGGATTCTCCTCGACTACTCCAAAAACCGCATCACCGACAGGACCCTCGACCTTCTTCTGGAGCTGGCCGAAAGCTGCCGGCTCTCCGACCACATCCGGAACATGTTCGGAGGCCAGCACATCAACAAGACCGAGAACAGGGCCGTCCTTCACGTGGCCCTTCGCCTGCCCCGGTCGGCCAGGCTTGTGGTGGACGGCGTCGATGTCGTCCGGGAGGTCCACGAGGTCCTCGACCGGATGGAGAGCTTCTCCCGAAAGATCCGGGACGGCTCCTGGAAGGGAGCCACGGGACGGCCGATCAAGAATATCGTCAACATCGGCATCGGCGGCTCCGACCTGGGGCCGGTGATGGCCTATGAGGCCCTCCGGTTCTATGCCGACCGGAGCCGCGTCTTCCGCTTCGTCTCCAACATCGACGGGACCGATTTTGCGGAGGCCACCCGGGACCTCGACCCGGAGGAGACCCTCTTCATCGTCAGCTCCAAGACCTTCACCACCCTCGAAACCATGACCAACGCCCATACCGCCCGTCGCTGGCTCCTGGAGAGCCTCAAAAAGGAAGAGTCCATCCGCCATCACTTCGTCGCCGTCTCGACCAACAGCCAGGCCGTCTCCTCCTTCGGGATCGACACCGCCAACATGTTCGGCTTCTGGGACTGGGTCGGAGGCCGCTACTCCATGGATTCCGCCATCGGCCTCTCCACCATGATCGCCATCGGACCGGAGAACTTCCGGAAGATGCTCGAGGGCTTCCATGCCATGGACGAGCACTTCCGGACCGCTCCCTTCGCCAAAAACCTCCCGGTCCTCATGGGGCTTCTCACCGTCTGGTACACGAACTTCTTCGGCAGCCAGACGGTGGCGGTCCTTCCCTACGACCAGTATCTCAAGCGCTTTCCGGCCTATCTCCAGCAGCTCACCATGGAGTCCAACGGCAAGCATGTCCACCTTGACGGATCCCCGGTGGATACCGACACCGGCCCCATCTTCTGGGGAGAGCCCGGCACCAACGGCCAGCACTCCTTCTACCAGCTCATCCACCAGGGAACCCGCCTCATCCCCATCGATTTCATCGGCTTCGCCCGCTCCCACAACCCCATCGGAGAGCACCACGACATCCTCATGGCCAATCTCCTGGCCCAGGGAGAGGCCCTGGCCTTCGGGAAGACCGCCGACGAGGTGCGGGCCGCCGGAGTCCCCGAACTCCAGGTCCCCCACCGGACCTTCGAGGGGAACCGTCCGTCGAACACCCTTCTGGCCCGCGAGCTGACGCCCGCCGTGCTGGGGTCCCTGGTGGCGCTCTACGAGCACAGCGTCTTCACCAGCGGCATCATCTGGGGGATCGACTCCTTCGATCAGTGGGGGGTGGAGCTGGGGAAGGTCATGGCGGTCAGGATCATCGACGAGATCGCCGGGAAGAGCCCCGAGGGCGGACCTCACGACTCGGGAACGGCCCAGCTTCTCGACTGGTACCGGAAGAACCGGAAAAAGTAGGGGAGAGTCAGCCGCAGGGGGAGGAGGGGGGGCAGTTGTTGTCCCCCCGGGCCTGGCAGCAGTTTTCCGTGAGGTAGTCGATCACCTCTTCCATGGTGCGGATCCGGGCCCGGTAGCGAACGAAGCGCCCCATGGAGGTTCCCTCCACCAGCCCCGCATGGGCCATGGCCTTGAGGTGGAAGGAAAGGTTGGTGGGAGAGACCTCGAGGATCGACGAAATCTCTCCGGCCACGAGCCCCTCAGGCTCGTAGGAGACGAGAAGCCGGAAGATCCGGAGCCGGACCCCCGAGGAGAGGGCCTCCAGCGAGCGGAGGACATGGGTCTCCCTCGCATCCTTCTTGCCCTTCCCTTTCGACAGCGACAGGGGGGATCCCCCCTCTTTTCTGACTCGGACCACCGATTTCCTCCCATCTCACCCTGCCGAAGGCACGGCCCCAAAACTCTCGTTCGATATTGTAACAGCTCCCGTCTCCATGAAAAAGCCCAACCCCCCCCCAAAGGATCCGGCCCTTCGAAAAGAAGGACAAAAGTGACGCCCAAGGAATTTCCGCGGGGGCCGAGCCTCCCGTCAAAGCCCCGAAAAGGGCCAAGAGGGCAAAACACCTCCTTCCCGACCGTCTCTCCTTGACTCCCCTCCTCCTTCCTCTCCAGCGTGAAGCGGGAAAGAGACAGTCCAATACCAGGGTCCCGTCATAGTTGGNNGTCCAATACTTCAACAACTTTACAATCGTTATCCACTTCGCTACAATATCATGGATTGCTGATTCCCCCATCAACCTTCCGGGAGACCCGACCTGCTCGCCCTTCTGATCTTTCTCGTCACCCTTGTCCTCGTCATCTGGCAGCCCAAGGGGCTCGGCATCGGCTGGAGCTCCACCGCGGGCGCCCTGGTGGCCCTCGCCACCGGAACGATCCGGATGCGGGACATCCCGGTCGTCTGGCACATCGTGTGGGATGCGACCCTCACCTTCGTGGCCCTGATCGTGATCTCGCTCCTCCTGGACGAGGCGGGATTTTTCCACCATGCGGCCCTGGTCATCACAAGGGCGGCGGGGGGCTCCGGTAAGAAGCTTTTCTTCTTCATCATTCTTCTGGGCGCGGCCATCTCGGCGGTCTTTGCCAACGACGGGGCAGCCCTTCTCCTGACCCCCATCGTCCTGGCCCTTCTCCTGCGGATGAAGATTTCCCGCCATGGGGCCCTGGCCTTCATCATCGCCACGGGATTCATCGCCGATACGGCCAGCCTCCCCTTCATGATCTCAAACCTCGTCAACATCATCGTGGCCCGCTACTTCCATCTCCCCTTCGACCGCTACGCCGCCGTCATGATCCCGGTGGACCTCATCTCCATCCTGGCGACGGCCCTGGCCCTCTGGATCCTCTTTGGCCGCCACCTGGCCCTTCATCCCCACGCCGAAGAGCTCCCCGATCCCCGAAGCGTCATCCGGGACCCTGTGGTCTTCCGGGCAGGGATTCCTGTCCTTGTCGGCGTTCTGGTGGCCTACTTCGCCACCGCCCGCCTCCACCTTCCGGCCTTTGTCATCATGTCGGCCGCCGCCGGCCTTCTTCTGCTTCTCGCTGCCCGACGTCCCGCCCCGGGAGGGCGCTCCCCCATCGACGTCGCAAAAGTCCTCCGGGAGGCCCCCTGGCAGATCGTCCTCTTCTCCCTTTCCATGTACCTCGTCGTCTACGGCCTCAAGAATGCCGGCCTTACCGACCATCTGGCCCGCCTCCTCGACGCCATCGGCGCCGACGGGGTGACCGCCTCCTCGGTGGGCATGGGATTTCTTGCGGCCTTCCTCTCCTCCGTCATGAACAACCTTCCGGCCGTTCTCGTGGGAACGCTCGCCATCCATCAGGCCGTCCACCTGACGGAGCCGGCCCGGCAGGCGATGATCTACGCCAACATCGTCGGCTGCGACCTCGGCCCCAAGCTCACCCCCATCGGAAGCCTTGCCACCCTCCTCTGGCTCCACGTGCTGGAAAAAAAGGGCGAGAAGATCGGCTGGGGCCCCTACATCCGCACGGGCTTCCTGCTGACCCCCCCGATCCTTCTCGCCGCCCTTCTCGCCCTGGCAGGCATATTGAACCTCCTGCCCCTTCCTACCCTCCCATCGGGGCCCCCCGCTCCCTGAGACTCACATAGGCGTGATCCCCGATCACAATATGGTCCAGGACCCGAATGCCCAGGAGCGTTCCGCACTCCACGAGGCGGGTGGTCAGCGACCAGTCTTCCGGGGAGGGCTCCGGGTCCCCGGAGGGATGGTTGTGAACAAAGATCACCGCTGAGGCCGATTCCCGGACCGCGGGCGAAAAGGCCTCCCGGGGGTGGACGGGCGTCATGGCCAGGGTCCCTTCCGAAATCTTCTCCATGCGCCGGAGACGGTGGCGGGTGTCGAGCAGGAGGACCCAGAAGCTCTCCTTCCTCTCTTCCCGAAGCCTTGGCCCCAGAAGGCGGTAGACGCTCTCCCCCGAGCGGATGCTCTCCTCCGGGACGAGGGAGCGCTCCGACATCCTCCGTCCCAGTTCAAGGGCGGCCAGGATCTGGGCCCCCTTGGCCAGCCCCACCCCCTTGACCCGGGAAAGCTCCGCCACCACCGTCCGGGAGAGGCCGGGGATCCCCCCGAAGGTGGCCAGAAGCCTCTGCCCCAGGGCCACGGCCGATTCGTTGCGGTTCCCGGTCCGGAGAAGAATGGCCAAAAGCTCCGAATCGTTGAGACTTTTGGCCCCCATGGACACCAGCTTCTCCCGGGGCCGCTCATAAGGGGGCCACTCCGAGACCCGAGGGGTCCCATCCACCATCATCGTCCTCCTGCTGCCATCACGCGTTCTGCCCAAAACTTCCGGCCGTCAAGCATAGCGGATCTCGACAGCGTTGGGAAGAGAACATCACTTAAAGAATAAATTTCTTATGAGATCACCTTTTCCTGATCGATGGTGCGAGGGGATCGGAGAGAAGCGAGAAACCAGGGGGAGAAGGCCAGAACCAGAAGGGAGGAGCCGATGACATCGCTCGCAAAATGCCAGCCCAAAACGATCACCCCCACCATGATGCCGCCGGCCCATGCAAGGGAGAGGCAAAGACGGCGGGGGAAAAATTTCCGGACAAAGAGCACGATCATCAGGGCGCGGAAGGTATGGCCCGAGGGGAAGGAGGCGTGGACATGGATGTGGAGCGGGAAGAAGACCTCCCACCCCGACAGGGAGTCATGGTCGAACTCCCGGCCGGGATGGAAGGCAGGAAGGGAGCCCTTGAGGAAATGTTCGAGCAGCGTCCCCAAAACCAGAACGACAAACCAGACAGTCAGGAAGAAGCGTTTCTGCGCCGTCTCTCCCGTCGGGGAACTCCTCCGGAAGAGACGGATCGCCACCAAAAGAAGGAGGGGCAGCTCGACCTCCGCGTTCCCCGTGCGGCAGAGAAGCGAAAAGAAGAGATAGACGGAGGAGGGAAGACCGGTGAAGAGCCGGGAGACAGCAAGGTCGAAGGGGGCTGTCTGCCGGTGAAGGAGAAGCCAGAGCATCCCCAAAAACCCCAGAAGGGCCCCTCCCGAGAGGAGGAGTCTCTTTCCGAGTCCCTCCCTGATCACTCTTCGGTCAGCCACAGGGGAATCGGCCGGCGCCGGCCGTCCCCGAACCCGGCCCGGGAGATCATCTCCACGAGCTCGAAGGCCCGGAAGAAGACGCCGTTTCTGAACTTGACCGGGGGGCCCTCGCCGGGATCGCAGTCCCGGGGATCGGTCAGCGTCCAGCAGATCCGGCACATGAGGGGCCGCGACTCATAGATCTGGCAGAGACGGTCCTCCCCCAGGAAGGGACAGGTGACCGACAGTCGCTCGTAGGCCTCGCAGGTGGACAGCATGTCCTCAAGACTCGACAGGGGATGCTCCGGATCGGCCATGGGAGCCTTCCGGGCGACGGCATGAAGATCCTCCGAACGGGCGGCCAGGAGGGGGAGCCAACGCTCCTTCCGGGGGCCTTCGGGTTCGCTGCGGACGCGATCGCGAAGGATCTCCCCCTCCCCCCGGGTGACCCCGACCATCATCCGGCAGCAGGCGGCGCAGGAGGCCCGGCAGGACATGAAGCCCTCCACGCTCTTTCCCACCCGGTCCACGATGCGGTAGACCTCCCGCACCATCTCCAGGGCGGAGCTCTCCTCCACACGGCCCTCCTCCTCGACCAGCCGATGGGCGATTTCCTTGAGCGCCTCCATGGAACCTTGATAGACCTCAACGGGAAGGGTGAAGGTCTCCCTGCGGTAATTGGAAAAGGTCAGGTCATGCAAGAGGTCGGCGCGGGATCCGTCGTTCATGAGGCAGACTCCTTCAGGGGCTCTCCTGCGGGAGAAAGAGCCGGAGAGGATGGGAGGGAGGGGGACGGAGGGGGGTAGATCTTTTTCCGGTAGGCGTCAAGAGAGAGCGCCCGGACCTTTCCGTCCTGCCCCGCCAGATAGAGGGTCGTCCCCACGATGGGCGCCGGCCCCGGGGCCGGCGTCCCCTCCACATCGATATGGCCCAGAGGCTTTCCGGTGGCCAGATCCACAAGCCCCACACGGCCGGTCTCCGGCAGAACGCACAAGAGCCCGGCCACCGTCACCGCCCCGGATGGCTCTCCCCCCAGGGGGACCTTCCAGAAGAGATGGCCCGAGGGGATATCCACGGCCAGGGCTTCCCGGGAGAGGGCGGATGCCACCACCGCCGTCTGTCCGGCCACCGTCACCGTGGCCAGCCCCTCGAAGACCCGGGCATCGGGAGGATAGGCGCCGGACGACATTCCCATTGTGCCAGATGTGGACAAGGGGGTGAAGGGGATCTCGGAGAAGATGTGGCCGGAGACCGCCGAGAGGATCACGAGCCTCTCTTTGACGACTCCCTCGTGCACGGAGATCATCCGGGTCAGGAGTCTCATGGCCCCGAAGGAGGGGCTGGGAGAAAAGAGGACGAGCCTCTCGGCTTTTGGAGAGGAAAGGGCCCAGACCGTCCGTCCCTTGTCAGGCCAAAGGGCGGAGAGCTTCTGGGGGCCTTCGAGCGAGACCCAGAGCCAGTGGTGGAGGGCCAGAGGCGCCGACCACCCGGGGGAGGAGAGCAGCCGGACCTTCCCGACGGGTCTTTCCTTCTCGGTGGAAAATCCGGCGAGCCATCCCCGGCCCGTGGCCACCCACAGGGTCTTGCCGGCAATGACCGGGCTCCCCAGGGCCGGTCCCGGAAGGGGAGCCTGCCAGAGGAGCTTGCCGGTGGAGAGGGAGAGGGCATAGAGATGCTCTCTCCCGGTCCCCCGGAGAATCGTCCGGGTCTGGGCGTACCCCATCATGTGGGGGGCGGTGATGTCGGGCGACCCGGTGGCGATGTAGAGAGTCTCGCCGTCGGAGACCGCCGAGGCCCGGATGGCAGCGGGAAGGCTCTTTCGCCAGAGGGTCACCCCCGTGACCGCATCGAGGCAGAGGACCTCGCCTCGGGTCGAGGTCAGCACAAGGCGGCCGTTGACCACGATGGGCTGGTGGGCAAAACGGAACTCCGGGCGGCCAAGCTCGGTTCGACCGAAATCCCGCACCCAGGCCACATGGGGAGGATGCATCCGGTCGGTAAAGGGAAAGACCTTCGTTCCCTCCTTTTTGGGAGGGGGAGGGAGAGGAACTCCCCCCGGACCCTTGGAGGGAGACTCAGAGGCGGCCTTTCTCCGGGGAGGCCAGGAGTAAAAGGGATTTCGCTCGGGGCCTCCGCCCTCCTCGATCCAGAATCCCGGCCCCCAGTCGGAAATCATGGGCTTTCCCGAAGGACGATGAGCCGCTTCTCCGGTTCCCGTTCCCTGCTCGGCCGCCCCGAGATCCGCTCCCGTGGGAAAACCCATCGGCCCCGCCTCCTCCGCGCCCGCAGAGGGGAGAGCTCCTCCCGCCACAAGGGCCAGGAGGAGCACCCCCCCAAGGCTTGGCCGAACCCTGCCGTTCTCTTTCATCCTCTTGCGCGGGA
>DGKK01000070.1 GCA_002387725.1 Nitrospirae bacterium UBA4572 | reverse complement strand
TTTAGGGGTGTGGGTCACCTACGGCTACCACCAGCAGATCTGGATGACCCCGGCCCAGTCGGGAGGATACGAGGAAAACTACCAGATCCCCTACCTGGGAGGAGCCTTCTACAACCAGAACCCCCTCCCGGGAACCCCGTGGACCTTTTACGAGGAGGGCGGCTACCGGGAGGCCCTCTCTCCGGGGATGACCATCGTTCCCAACCAGGGGCAGAGCCTTCCCTCGGGAAATTTCACCCTGGGCGGGGCCTGGAACCTCCACGCCCTCGTCGGGGTCCGCTACCTTCTGACGCCCCACGTGGGGCTCTACCTTCAGGGAAACTACAGCTACTGGGCCTTCACCCACTCCACCAACACCCTGGCCGCCGGGGGAAACTCCTACGGCGAGCCCTCCTCCATCACCACCTACGGAGGGGTGGAGACCGGCGTGACGATCGAGTTTTAGGGAAGAGGGATCCAGAACCAGCCAGACCGGGTCCGACAGCGGAGACCCCCAGGCGAAGGCGTCGGGATCAGACCAGGCGAAGGAGGGAGGACCAATCGGATCCCGCCTCCCGGATCTTCTCGGAGAGGACCTCCCAGGAGCGGGCCCCAAGAGAGCCAAAGCGGGAGGAGAGGGCGGCAAAGACCAGGGATTCGAGCAGGATTCTCACGGCCTTGGGATGGCGGCTCTGGTCGTAGAGGAAGCGTCCGGGATGGGCGGAAAGAACGCTCTGCACCTGAGGTGAGGACTGGGGTTCGCAGGGGGAAAAACACAAGGAGAGGGACGATCCGGGCCATTGGAAAGCGGCCTCTTCGAGAAGCCTCACGAACTTCCCTCCCCCGAAGCGGCGTTCGAGACGGACGACGCCCCCGCCTGACCCTTCGTCCAGCGCCCCAACAACCCAAGAGTCGCCCAACCGCCGGATGGTCGACCCGGGGGAGACGGCCCGCTGGCGGGGGGCCAGGGAATAGATCGTCCCCTCCCGTCCTCCATCGTCGGCGATCAGGGCAAACTCCCTGAAAAAGAGAAGAATATCCCGTTTCCGGGCCCGGGAGAGGCCTGTGCGGCTTCGACCAGGTGAAGCGGCTGATCTACGACCATGCCGGAATCAACCTCTCCGACTCCAAGATGGACATGGTCGACAGCCGTCTCGGGCGCCGTCTTCGGGCCCAGGGGCTGACCACCATCCGGGACTATCTTGCCCTTGTCTCCGCGGGAACGGGGGGGGAGTGGGAGGCCTTCGTCAATGCGCTGATGAACAACCTGACGGATTTTTTCCAGGAATCCCATCATTTTCCCATTTTGGCGGACCATCTCCGCGCCGTCAGGACCCGCCAGCCCCTCAACGTCTGGTGCAGCGCCTCCTCGATACCCAGTTCAAGAAGAACGCGGTCAGGCTTCTCCCGGGAGAGTCCTTCTACACCCCGAAAGACCTTCTCCTGGTGACCACGCTGGGCTCCTGCGTCTCCGCCTGCATCCGGGACCCCACCACCGGGATCGGGGGGATGAACCACTTCATGCTCCCGGAAAATGGCCAGAAGGGGGGAGGTGGCTGGTCCTCCACCCCCATCCGATTCGGCGCCTATGCCATGGAGGTGCTGATCAACTCGCTGATCAAGGCGGGGGCGCGACGGGAGCAGCTTGAGGCCAAGCTTTTCGGGGGGGGAGCGGTTCTTCGAAACATGGGGGCCTTCAATGTCGGCCGCAAAAACGGGACCTTCGCCCTCTGACTACCTGCGCCAGGAGGAAATCCCCGTCGTGGCCCAGGATCTCTTCGACGTCTATCGGCGCAAGGTCTATTTCTTTCCCTCTACGGGCAAGGTCCTCATGAAGGTTCTCCATCACCTCAAGAACAACACGATCATCGAACGGGAAAAGAGCTCCATGCCGCGACTCTCCCAGGCGGATACCTCGGGAGAGGTCGAACTTTTCTGACGGCCCGGACGTCATCAAACACCGGGACATTCTTCCCCCGTACACTCCTCGGGAGCCGCAATGGACCGACAGACCTACATCGAACAGCTCTCCTATGTGGCAGACCTCCACGCCATCATCAGCGCCACCGATCTTGCCGGAAACATCACCTACGTCAACGACAACTTCTGCGACATCACCGGCTATGCCCGGGAGGAGCTTCTGGGCAAGAACCACCGGATCCTCAAGTCCGGAACCCATGGACCCGCCTTCTACAAAGGGATGTGGCAAACCCTGGTCGACGGCTCCCCCTGGCACGGCCAGATCAAGAACCGGAAAAAGGATGGCAGCTTCTACTGGGTGGAGGCCACCATCTCTCCGATGTACGGCTCCGACGGAGCCCCGGTGGGATACCTCTCGATCCGAACCGACATCACCTCCACCATGGAGGTCCTTGAGCGCCTTCGACTTCAGGCCCGAGTCATCGAAATGGCCGGGGACGCCATCGTCATCGCCGATGCCCGCCTCCCCGACACCCCCCTCATCCATGTGAATCCGGCCTTCGAGGAGATGAGCGGATACTCCCTTGATGAAATCCTGGACAAAAACTGTCGGTTCTTGAACCGCACGGACCGGGACCAGCCGGGGCTTGCGGCGATCCGGGCTGCGGTCCGGGACGGCACCGAGGTGCGGACCGTCCTCCGAAACTACAAAAAGGACGGCTCCCTCTTTTTCAACGAAATCCATCTCTTTCCGGTGTTGGACGACAATGGGATCCTCACGCATTTCGTCGCCATCGAGCAGGATGTCACCAAGAGGATCCTTCTGGAAGAGTCCCTCAAGAAGGCCAAGGAAGAGGCCGATCGGGCCAACCGCGCCAAGTCCGACTTTCTCACCCTCATCACCCACGAGCTCCGGACCCCCCTCAATGCCATCCTGGGCTATGCCCAGCTGGTGGAGAGCAATCCCCGCTCCTCTCTCGACAACGAAGACAGGGGACACGTGAAACAAATCATGGCGGCAGGGTGGCATCTCCTTGAGCTCATCGACCAGCTCCTGGATCTCGGCCGGATCGAAACCGGCAATATCCTGCTCTCCCTGACGACGGTCGGTCTCCGGGGTCTCGTGGAGGAAAGCCAGGCTCTGGCGGGAGACCTCTGGGACAGGAAGAGGATCGGATTCCAAAACCTCGTTCCCGAGGATCTGGTCGCCCGGGCCGATCGGGAGCGCCTTCGCCAGGTGGTCATCAACCTCCTCTCCAACGCCACCAAATACAGCGACCCCGAAAAAACCGTCACCGTCTCGGGAACCATCCGGGACGAATCGACGATTCTGCTGTCGGTGGCGGATCAGGGGTGGGGGCTGACGCAGGAACAGCAGACCCACCTCTTCGAGTCCTTCAACCGCCTGGGAGCGGGGGAGCGGGGAATTCCAGGGACCGGAGTGGGGCTTGTGGTGGTCAAAAAGCTCGTCGAAATGATGGGAGGCACAATTTCCGTTGAAAGCCAGCCCGGTCAGGGGAGCGTCTTCATGGTCGTCCTCCCCCGCGCCCTCCCTCTCCCCCTGACTTAATCGAGCTCCTCCTCGTCGGCTTTAACCTCCTCCTCGAGCTTTTGGAGCTCCGGCGGAACGGCCTTTCCGGAGGGCGCGGCGGGCGGCTGTGGGGGTGTGACGAATCGGGTGACCACAAAGCGGGCCAGGGAAGGGCCCGCCACCAGGACAAAAAGGAACCGGAGGGTCTGGAGGGCCATGACGAAGGGGACGTCGAGGCGGGGATAGGAGGCGGCGATGACCGCCACCGAATCCATCCCGCCGGGGGAGGTGGCAAGGTAGGCGGTGAGGGGATCGATTCCCAGAAACCGCACGAGAAGGGCCGCCACTCCGGCGGCAAAAAGGATGAGGGCGAAAATTGCCAGGAGAACCCGGGGAAGGGCCCGGAGGGCGTGGCGAAAGATCTCCCGGGTGAATCCCAGGCCGATGGCCACGCCGAGCAGGCCGTAGGCGCCCGCCAGAAACCAGCGGGNNCCCCAGGATCGTGCCGGCGGGAACCCGGGAGAGCCTCCCCAGAAGAATTCCGGCGGCAACGACCCCCAACGACGCGAGAAAGGATCCCGGGGAGAGGGCGGGGAACCAGGGAAGGGGCGGGGGGGCAACGAGATGGATCCCCGCCCAGACCCGCACGACCAGGGAGGCCGTCACCACCACCACCGCCACCCGCACATATTGCATGAAGGCCACCAGCCGTGGGTCGCCGCCGTATTCTTCGGCCATGACCATCATCGCCTGGGCCGCACCGGGGGAGAGGCCCCAGACCGCGGTGGTTCCGGGAAGGACTCCCATCCGTCCCAAGATCCCCCCCAGGAGGTTGCTGGCCAGGACCACCGAGAGAACGGCTCCGAGGAAGACCGGCCAGGTGTGGAGGAAGGTCGAGGCGATCCCGGGGTTGACCGTCTGGCCGATCATGACCCCCACAACCCCCTGGGCCGCGATCTGAAGGGGGCGGGGAAGGCGGATCCCGGCGCCGGAGGTTCCGAAGGCGGCCGCCGCGATCATCGGTCCCAGGAGAAGGGCCGCGGGAAGGCCCAGAAGGTTCAGGAGGGTCGCCAAAAGGGCGGACAGCGCCCCCAGAAGACCCCAACGGACCGGTAGGGACAGACTGTCGATCGCCTCGCTCCTTTTCACCTTGGGACAAGAGGTTATAATGGGGAAGATGTTTTCCGGGGTGGATGAAGGCCGGGGAGGGGGCCGCCCCTCTTCCCTGGCCCCGCCCCCTTTTTTCGGGGAATTCGTCTGCCCCCGACAGGGCCGCCATCCCTTCCTCTCCTTTGCCAAATTCTTCTTCTTTGGAGGGTATCGGGATTCGGAGGGTTGGACAAACCCAGGCCCCTAAAAAGGGAGCGGAAGGGGGAGCCCCACGGATTTCCGCGGCCCCTCCGTCGACCCCGCCACGATTTTTTGAGGAGAGCCCCCTCATGATGAAAAAAGCCGGCATCGCCCTGGCCCTTCTGATCCTCCTTCTGGGAGGAGCGCTCTTCTGGCTCCACCACAACCTCAACCATCTCGTCAAAAACGCCATCGAGAGCTACGGAAGCCAGATGACAAAAGCCAAGGTGACAGTCTCCTCCGTCGCCCTGACAACCACCACGGGAACGGGGATCATTCGGGGCCTTGTGGTGGGGAATCCCAAGGGATTCAAGACGCCCTACGCCCTCAAGGTGGGACAGATCGAGGTGGCGATCGACCTCTCCACCCTGACCCATCCGGCCATCCTCATCAAGAAGATCATGATCGACGCCCCGGACGTCATTTACGAGAGGGCCGGGGGAACCACGAACTTTGATGCCCTCCTCAGGAACGTCTCGCGCCAGACGAACTCAAGCGACCAGACCGCAACTCCAGAAAAGACGAATCGGACAGGGAAGAGGCTGATTGTGGGGGTCCTGTCGGTCAGAGGCGCCAAGGCCGAGGCCAGCGCGGGCTTCATGGGGGGAAAGACCGTCTCTGTGAGCCTTCCCGACATCACCTTGCGACATATCGGACAGTCTGAAGGAGGCGTTCCGCCGGCAGAGCTCGGAGCGAAGATCGGGGAGGCCCTCAAGACGAAGCTTGAAGGAGCCATCAGCTTCAGCGCGCTGGCCAACTCCTTCGGAAATTCCATGAAGAAGGCCGGCCATGCCATCTCCGGATTTTTTGGACAGTAGGGGAAGCCAAACGGCAGAGAAATCCCGAAGGCACTTCCCGGGTCTAACGCCCTCATCCCCCTTTAGAGGGGGATTCCCGAGCGGCCTTCCAGCACCGCACTTGGGCTGCGGCCTCCGAGACGATCGACCGGTGGCGGGGGAGCCATCCCAGCGTCCGGAAGGAAAAGTCTCCGGAAATCACCTGATCCAGGAGAAGCCCTTCGGCAAATCCCCCCAGCCTCTTTCGGGCCTCCTCCTCAGGAACCATGGAGATGCGGCCTTCATATCCCAGGGCCCGGCTCAGCGCCCGGGCCACCATCTCCACCGTAGGGCTGCTTCCGTCGGTGGCATTGTGAATCGTGGCCACGGGAGCCTGTTCCGCAGCCCGAACGTAGAGATCGGCCAGATCGTCCCGATGGACGGGAGACCAATGATTGTGTCCGTTCCCGATGATCTCCACCCCCTTTTCGGGCGTGGCATTGCCCAACAGAAATCCCAGGATTCCTCCCGCCCCGCCATAGACCAACCCCGGCCGGATCACCAGGGGAGTGAGGCCCCGGCCGGCCGACTCCAGGACGAGCCGCTCCACGGGAGGCCGCCAGGCCACCACCGGCGGGGATTGGTCCGGAATCATGTTGTCGGGAAGATTCTGGCCGCGAGTATTTCCCAGGACCCAGACCCCGCTCGTATAGAGAAAGCGTCGAAGACCATTCGTCGTCTCGAGGGTCTCCAGAAAAAAAGTCACACACTCCCGGTCGACGGCTCCCCCGTCGGCTCCGGGCATCATGGCCGCATGAACGAGAAGGTCGCAGTCCCGGATCTCCTCGGCGAGCGAGCGAAAATTGCCGAGATCCCAGACGATGGCACGGGCCCCAAAGCGTTCGACAACTCTCGACTTCCCGGAGGAGGTGACGGTCGCCGCCACAGAGTGGCCCGCCCGGCAAAAGGCCTCAGTGACGGCATTTCCGATATATCCCGATCCTCCAGTCACAAGAACGCGCATCCTTATCCCTCCTCTGAAGATTGTTATGCGTCACGGCCCCCCGATCCCAAAGAGCCAAGAGGAAACAAACAATCCAAGGCCAGAGGCCCGACAGATCCCGATCTCCTTACGGGTGGACGTCATTAAAAATCATGAACCTCAAAACGGCTTGCAGACACATGCACACCCCCATGGACTCGCATGGCTCGAAACGGTAAGCTTTTGATGAGCTTACCGCTTCACCGTCTTTTCGTAAGAAATATTCCACAACCCATAGATATCCTATCTTCGGAGGACCCATGAGCAAAATTCTTGAGGAAGTCCTTTCCGCCAATGAGCACTATTCAAAAAACTTTGGAAAAAAAGGGGATCTGGCCCTTCCCCCGAGCCGTCACTTTGCCATCCTCACCTGCATGGATGCCCGAATCGACCCGGCAAAGATGGCCGGACTCTCCGAAGGAGATGCCCACGTCATACGAAACGCCGGAGGGCGCGCCAGCAACGACGCCATTCGAAGCCTGGTCATCTCCTACAAGCTCCTCGGGACGAAGGAGTGGTTTGTCATCCATCACTCCGATTGCGGCATGATGCTCTTTGACGATGATATCATGAGAAACCTTCTCTCAAAGAGCCTCGATACAGCCACCATCGGGGCAAAGGGCTGGGAGGACCACGGAAAGGGCCCCGGATCCAAGGAGGCCTCCTATGTCAGCTTCCTGGCCTTCAAGGACCTCGAACGTTCCGTCGTGGAGGATGTCCAGCGCATTCGCCGCTCTCCCCTTGTGCCCTCGCGTATTCCCATTTATGGGTTTTATTACGACGTCAAGACGGGGAAGCTTGTGGAGGTTCCGGAGGCCATGAAGGCCGGGAAGGCCTAGCGGATCGCAGTTTCATGGTTTTTGGGGGAAGGGGGCCGGATCCAAGAGCCGGACCCCACGCCCCGCATCGCATTCAAAAGAGTCCGGCCAAACAGCCGACCCCATGGCCGATCTCCATGGTCCCAGGGGATCCGCGATTGACCAAAGGTTATCCGGAATTTCTCCCGCCATGATCTCTCGTCCCCAGCCGCAAGGAGGAAAAAGGATCCCCCGGGCCCCCTTTTGGTTCGTCCCGGACCTTTGGGATCCTCTTCGAACCGGGCCGGTCAACGTTCCTTTTCCAGGGAAATCCTGATTCCCACGGCCCCCTCGATATCCTTGAAAAACGGAGGATCGAGCTTGGCCGCACTGGGATTTTCCGGCCAGGGGTCCCGGACAAGAAAATACCGGATCTCCTTCCGTCCCTTGACCACCCTGTACTTGGCGGCTGTGATCACCACCGCATGGCCTATCTTCTTGCCGGTCTTCAGCGCCAGGATGACGGGATAGTTGAGATAGAGATCCTGGAGAATCTGCTCGCCGGAGGGCTCGAGGAAGGCCGTCACCACGACCTTCTTCCCCTTGTAGACCGAATGCCATCCGTCGATGGCCTGGACGATCTGGAAGACGGTCGCCGGCTTGTTGACCCGGAGGCCGAAGACACGCTCGACGATTTGGTCCTGCGTCACGGGAACATGGGCAAAATTCAGGACCATCGCCACCGAGGCGGCCCAGCACCAGTTGCTCTCCTCCTGGCGTCCCAGATCCTTGGGACGGGCCCACGCCAGGACATAGTCTCGGGGGATCCCCACAACGTAGGTGTTCGGCTCGACCAGGGTCCAGTCACCCCGGGCCTCCGAGGGCCCCACCATCAGCCAGACGGCTGCCAGGAAGAGCAGGATTCCGCCCCTTTTCATCCTCTTGCGCGGGAGACTCCGGCATTCATGCCGGGGAG
>DGKK01000056.1:11217-18101 GCA_002387725.1 Nitrospirae bacterium UBA4572 | reverse complement strand
GGCTCATGAGGGAAGAGCCGGTTGGGATTGAGCGGCTGGCAGGGCTTGTCCGGTCATCCGATCCGTTGACGATTGGCTGAGTCCTGTCGGGGTTCGTAGGGATTTTGTCGGAGAGTGGACCGGCGCAAAAGAGGAGGGAAACAGGAGTTTTTGTCTGTTTTTTGAGACTCTCACTCTTTTGTTGTTTTTTATAAGTGTTTTAAAATGTTTGATTTTATTGCAATACTTCCTGTTCTCGGACCTTTTCGGGAGAGAAATTTTAGAAAAACTTGGGGAGAGAGACTATCTTTTTTTATTTTCTTGTTTTATCCTGTGTCCGAAAGACAGGTTGAACTTTTGATACTTCTTTTTCACAGGCAGCAGAAAGACTCACTCACCTTTCTTCAAGGAGATCGTTCATGAACAAAACGGAGCTCATCGAAAAGGTCGCAAAGTCTTCCAAGCTTTCCAAGAAGGATGTCCATGCGGTTGTTGACGGATTCCTCAAGTCCATCGAAGCCTCGATGAAGAAGGGCGAGAAGGTCACCATCGTTGGATTCGGAACCTTCGGCACCGTTTCCCGCAAGGCCCGGACCGGCCGCAACCCGAAGACTGGCAAAGAGATCAAGATTGCCGCCAAGACCGCTCCGAAATTCTCCCCCGGGAAGGCTCTTCGTGAGTCCGTGAATTCCAAGGCGGCCCCAAAGAAGAAGTAACTTATTCTGAGATTGCGCCTTTATTAATTTGGAACATCTTCCTCGGAGCGAAGCCTTGCGGCTTCGCTCTTTTTTTCCATTTTTTCTTCCCTTAGCTCTCCTCCCCCCAGATCAGAATTTTCCGCACTTCTTCCCTTTCCTCATCTTTTTCGCCTCTCTCTCTTCAGGTCTGGTTTCGCTCCGGCTCCCCCGACACCTTCACAAGGGAGTTTCGGGCGGATCCATCTGGGAGGGAGGAGATTGTGCGAGGATCCGGGCGAGCCCCAGATAGGATCCTGCCGTGAGAAGGATTGCCGGAATCGTAAGCCCGGTTTTTGCCGTCAGGGCGGGCCAGAGGTGGTGGGCGGCATAGTAGAAGCCAGCCCCAATGGCCAGGGAGAGCCATCCGGCGAGATTGACCTTTCGCGGCGTCCAGTAGAGGCTTGCGTCCGGGGCAGGACCACCTTCTCTCTTTTTCTTTCGGGAGTTCCGGAAGGCTTCCGCCAGGACCAGGCTCCAAAGTGGAATGAAAAGACCGCCGATTGCCGTGAGAAAGTCCGTAAAAAAGCCGATGAAGCTGGCGAAAAAGAGGGGGATGAAGGCTGTGAAGATCTGGAGCACCGAGACGATGGCCAGAGCCTTGAGGGGGGAGGGGGCCCTGTGGCCTGAGATCAGGGAGAGCAGCCCCATGCCGGCCCCGTAGAGATTGCTGGCGCTCACGCTCACGCACGAGAGAAAGATCACCGAAAGGGCGACCCAGGAGAGTCCTAGCCGTTCCATGAGCCGCGACGGGTCGCTGTCGCTGGCGTCGAGATGGCCGGTAGCCAGCCCTAGTCCAATGACCGCCATGGCCCCCACCATGACAAACCAGGCCTGTCCGGCCCACAGGCCCAGCCAGGATCCGAAGAAGGCCCCCTTCTCCGTCTTTGAAAATCGGCCAAAGTCTCCCACCTGAAGCCAGGTCCAGATATTGACAAAGGAGATGTCGAAGAGGCGGAGGGGGGAAAAGGGGGCTGAGGAGGGAGGCGGAGGGGAGAGCAGGGGGGCGACCCCGAAATGCCGGACAAGGGAAACCGATTCGATCCCTCCCAGAAGAAGGAGAAGAAGGGAGCTGACCCATTTGAGAAGCCGGATGGCCTCGGCGCCGGCGGCGGCCACCGCCCCCTGAACGAGGGCAATCGCGAGAATGGCGGAAACCATGGACGATGAGGCGGAAGAGCCGTTCAGGGACCCCTGGGGCCCGTGGTGAATGTGGACGAGGGAGAGGGCCCCGATATAGGTGGTGACGGTGGTCCATCCCAACTGGACAAAGGTCTCGGCCACACCCACAAAGAGTGTTCCCTCCCGCTCCCCCAGAGCCGGTCTGGCCAGCACGACGGTCGTCGCGCCGGTCCGGGCCGAGATCCAGGCCAGGGTGGCCCAGGGAAGGATGATCAGGGGGGTGAGGAGGAAGGTGTTCCACAGCAGTACCGGTAGTCCGGCCAGGGCGAGAAGGCCCCCGAAGTACCAGCTTGAGGCATTGGCGCTGTCTCCGAACCAGTTCCAGAAGAGATCCATGAAGCCGTAATTTTTTTCGCTCTGTGCCAGGGGGCGGATCCCGGCATGGTCGGAGCGCCATTGGCCCATCAGCAATTCTCCCGCAGGTATTGAGGAATTCGGAGGGAAACGGAGTGAGTCTTCCGTCAGTGTAGCATGGAAATGTGGGGTGAGATCGAAGAAAGAGGAGGGATCCGGAGAAAAAGGCGCAAGGAAAAACGAAGAAGATTGCTGGGCAGGCTGTGGAAAGAAAAAGGGGAGGGACGGGGTGGTCCCTCCCCGAGGAGCGAGACGGTCAGTGCTTTTCTTCGAGGCGGGTGATGCCCAGAGCCTTGAGCATGTATTTTTCGTAAATCGGCTCGGAGCTCCCTGTCTTCATCTTGCGGATGAAGTATTTCTCGAAGGCGATCTTGGCCAGGTGGACCCACTTGCCCTTCTTGAACCAGGCCACATTGCGGGGCGGAATCTGGGGAAGGGCCACGAAGGCCGCTCCGGTGTTGCCCATGTCGGCCAGACAGATGGCGTTCCAGGTGCCCTTTGTGTCGGGAGACTTTCCGGCAAGCTCCGCCTTGATGTTGTGCACGATCGCCGAGACCATCGACTCGATCATGTAGCCCGTCTTCGGGGTCCCGGTGGGAACCGGGGTCTTTTCGACGGGAGGGATGGCGACGCAGACCCCGGCCGAGTAGATGTTCTTGTAGGTGGGGTTTCGCTGGAATTCGTCGATGATGACAAAGCCGCCCGGATTGGCGAGTCCTTCGACCTTGGCCACCGCCTCGATGCCCCGAAAGGGCGGGATCATCATGGAGTACTTGAAGGGAAGCTCATGATCGCGGAGCTTGTTCCCGTTGGCATCGACCTCTTCCACATACATCGTGTTTTCGGTCACCTTTGTCACCTTGGCGTTGGTGATCCACTTGATGTCCTGGGAGCGGAACTCGCTTTCGAGCATCCCCCGGGAGTCTCCCACGCCCCCGAGCCCCAGGTGGCCCACATAGGGTTCGGAGGAGACATAGGTGATGGGAACCTTGTTTCTCATGCGGTGGTTTCTCAGGTGTCGGTCGAGGATGAAGGCATACTCATAGGCCGGTCCGAAGCAGCTGGCTCCCTGGAAGGCTCCCACGATCACGGGCCCGGGATTCTTCATGAAGGTCTGGAGCCTTTCGTAGGCTGCCTCGGCATGGTCGATGCTGCAGACCGACTGCGTATGGCCGTTGACCGGGCCGGCTCCCTCGATCAGCTCGAAGGCCAGGCGAGGTCCGGTGGTGATGATGAGGTAGTCATAGTTCAGCGTTGTCTTGTCCATGAAGGTCAGGGTATTGGCCTTGGGATCAATGGCATCGACCCGTTTGGCGATGAAGTCGATCCCCTTTTTCTGGAGGTAGGGCTTCACGTTGAAGGTCGTCTCCTTGCGGGTGCGCCATCCCACTGCCACCCAGGGGTTCGATGGGACAAACTGAAAAAACTCCGCCTGATTGACCACGGTCACATGGAGCTTGTCTCCGAGGGCCTCCTGAAGTTCATAGGCTGCGGGCATGCCTCCCGTTCCGGCTCCAAGTACGACAACTTCTTTCATGGCGTCTCCTTTTGTAAGGGTATGATGGACTCTCGGGCAGGATGTCACAAGTTCCTGCCGTAGCTTTTGCTCCTATCGACTCTTCGGGGTCTTCTGGCCTTGCTCCTGAAGGAGGAGCGTATCGGCCTGGACCTCGAACCAGAGTGCATGCATGACTGCCAGAAGAACAGCCATGGTGACGCCGATGAACCAAGAGAAATACCACATATTGGGTCCTCCTTCTTTTTGTCTTCAGTAAAGGGTGTGGTCCTGTTCCCGGACCAGCGCCACGGTGACCTTCCCTCTCATGACCCGGTAGCACCACCCGGTGTAGGCCAGAATGACCGGAGTCAGGAGTATGGCCGCCCAGAACATGATCTCCAGGGTCAGGGGGCTCGAAACCGCATCCCAGGCCGTCAGGCTGCTGTTGGGATCGAGGCTCGACGGCAGGATGAAGGGAAAGAGAGAGACGGCCGCCGTGGTGATGACCGCGGCATTGGTGACGGCCGATCCCACAAAGGCCAAAAGCGGCCGTCCGGCCCGGAGAGAGATGAGGGCCAGGGCGATCCCGGCGTAGATCATGGACGGCACGAGCCAAAGGGCCGGGTGGGCGTGAAAGTTGTCCAGCCAGGCTCCGGTCGCCCGGCCCACCGTCTTGGCCAGGGGGTTGGCCACTCCCCCGGGGGCATCGCCGGAGAGGATCCGGTAGCCCGAGACCCCATGGGCCAGGGCGTATCCTTCCACGGGGAAGAGGATGGCCAGAAGGGTGGCCGCAAGCCGGGCAGCCCCCTCGCTCCTCTTTGCGAGCGTCCCCTCCGTTCGGAGAACCAGATAGGTTGCCCCATGGAAGACGATCATCAAAAGGCTCAGGACTCCGGCGGTGAGTGTGAAGGGGGTGAAGAGATCCAGCACGGTAAAGGAAAAGGAAGAGTGGAGCTCCGGGTCGAACCGGAAGGCCGCCCCTTCAAAGAGGTTGCCGAAGGCGACGCCGAAGACGATCGGGGGAACGGCTCCTCCGACAAAGAGCCCCCAGTCCCAGAACTTCCTCCAGGTGGGGTTCTCGAGCTTGCTGCGGTAGTCGAAGCCGACAGGCCGGAAGAAGAGGGACCAGAGGACCAGCAGCATGGCCACATAAAAGCCCGAGAAGGCCGTGGCATAGACCATGGGCCAGGCGGCAAAGAGCGCTCCTCCGGCAGTGATGAACCAGACCTGGTTGCCTTCCCAGTGAGGCCCCACGCTGTTGATGAGGACACGTCGCTCGGTATCGTTCTTTCCGATGAAGGGGAGAAGGGTTCCCACTCCCATGTCGAATCCGTCCATCACGGCAAACCCGACAAGGAGGACAACCACGAGAACCCACCAGAGAAACTTGAGTGTGGCATACTCGAACATCGTGACGATCTCCTTCGCCGTTAGACCGTGTGGGCGCCGAGTTGGGGGACATCTTCTCCGTCATAGCGTCCGGTGCCCAGTGTGGCCGGTCCCTTGCGGGCCACCTTGAACATGAGCGTCACCATGACGATCAGAAGGGCGGTATAGAAGAGGGTGAAGCCGGCCAGGGAGAAGTAAAGATTCCGGTTGGAGAGGGTCGAGACCGAATCCGATGTGGGCAGGATGCCGTAGATGGACCAGGGCTGACGGCCGTATTCGGCCACGAACCAGCCCAGTTCGCTGGCCAGGTAGGGCATGGGGATAAAGAAGAGGGCCCATTTGAGAAGCCACGGCTTCCTGTCGCAACGGTTCTTGCTGGAATAGTAGAAGGCCAGGGCGAAGAGGGCGAAGAAGGAGAAGCCCAGCGCCACCATGAACCGGAAGCTCCAGAAGAGCGGGGTGACCTTCGGAAGGCTCTCCATGGAGGCCCGATGGATGTCCGCCGGGGTGGCCTTGGAGATGTCCGGAACGTAGTGCTTCATCAGGAGTCCGAAGCCCAGGTCTTTTTGGTGCTTTTCGAATTCGGTCCGGGCGGCGGCATCGTCCGGATGCGCCCGATAGCGGTCGAGGGCAAGAACGGCCGTGATCCCGCTGGCAATGCGTTCCTCGTTGTGCTTTTCGATCTCCCGAAGCCCGGGGATCGGGGTGTCGAAGGAGCGCGTCGCAATGATTCCCAGAGCCCAGGGAATGGAGATCTTCGCATCGTTCTTCATCTGGGCCTGGTCAGGAATGGCAAAGAGATTGAAGGAGGCGGGAGCCGGTTCGGTTTTCCACATGGCTTCCATGGCGGCAATCTTTGTCTTCTGGCCCAGGTCGTCGAGGTAGCCCGACTCGTCGCCCAGGATGATCACTCCCACCGTCGTGGCCAGGCCAAAGGCCGCGGCAATCCGGAAGGAGCGCTTGGCGAACTCCATGTTGCGCCCCTTGAGAAGATACCAGCTGCTGATCCCCAGGACGAAGACCGAGGCGGTCACATAGCCGGCGCAGACGGTATGGACGAACTTGGCCTGGGCCACGGGGTTTAAGAAAACCTGCCAGAAGCTCGACATCTCCATGCGCATCGTCAGGGGGTTGAAGTGGGCCCCCACCGGATGCTGCATCCAACCGTTGGCCACAAGGATCCAGAGGGCGGAGAGGTTGGTTCCGGTGGCGGTCAGGAATGTCGCCAGAAGGTGCGCCGGGCGCGAGAGGCGGTCCCAGCCGAAAAAGAAGAGGCCCACAAATGTCGACTCGAGAAAAAAGGCCATAAGGCCTTCGATGGCCAGGGGCGCGCCAAAAATGTCTCCGACATAGTGCGAGTAGTAGGACCAGTTGGTCCCGAATTCAAACTCCATGGTCAGCCCGGTGGTGACCCCCAGGGCGAAGTTGATGCCGAAGAGCTTTCCCCAGAAACGGGTCATGTCCTTGTAGATCTCTTTTCCGGTCATCACATAGACCGTTTCCATGATGACGAGGATGTAGGTGAGGCCCAGAGTCAGCGGGACAAAAAGAAAATGGTACAGGGCCGTCACCGCGAACTGAAGGCGGGAGAGGCTCACCAGTTGGTCTGACAGCATTGCGACGCTCCTTTGGCCGTGTGATCGGATGGATCGGTCCAGCGGGATCGACAAACGGGGACAACGTTCCGACACATTTTGTAAAGCAAAAGGGATGCCACTGCAAATATCATTAAGTATCCCCCACCAGAG
>DGKK01000056.1:0-11100 GCA_002387725.1 Nitrospirae bacterium UBA4572 | reverse complement strand
ATTACCCAAGTGAATTTAATTAAGATTACTTGGATAAAATGCTCCTTCGCAGTCTTGTCGGGAGTGACACCGATGTCCTATAATTGGTGACAAATATGTCAAAAAGGAGTTTTGATGAGACCTCTTCGCCCGGTTCCCCTCTCGGCGCCCCTGGCCTTATCCCTGCATGAACTCGGCTTCGACGAGCTTCTCGAGGGATTCTCCGAGCCCTGTGTGATCATCGGGGACGATTACCGGATCCTTGCGGCAAACCGGGCCTATCGGGAGACCTATGGCTTGGGCGGGAAGGATGTGGTGGGAAAAACCTGCCNNCCTGCCACGAGATCTCCCACCATTCTTCGGTTCCCTGCGATCGCCACGGCGAGGCCTGTCCGCTCCTGGAGGCGCGGGAGGCGGGGCATTCGGCCCGGGCCTTCCATATTCATCATTCCGCCGACGGGCGAGTCTTTGCCAGTGTGGAGGTGATCCCGGTGGTTCCTGGACCAGGTCATTCCGGGACGAATGCCGAGGAGGCTCCCGTCTACCTCGAGAGGATCATCAGCTCTCCGGCCGGACGACCCGATCCGCGATCCGAAGGACTTGTCGGGGAATCCCCGGCCTTTGTCCGGATGATGGCGACCATCCACAAGGTGGCCCCCCAGAACGCCACCGTACTTCTGCACGGCGAGACGGGAACCGGGAAGGAGCTGGTGTCGCTGGCCATCCACAAGCTCTCTCCCCGGGCCGACCGCCCCTTCGTCGCCGTGGATTGCTCGGGGCTTCCGGAAAACCTCATCGAAAGCGAGCTCTTCGGCCATGAAAAGGGGGCCTTCACCGGAGCCCACACCCGCAAGACCGGACTGGTGGAGGCGGCGACCGGGGGGACCCTCTTCCTCGACGAGATCGGGGAACTGCCTCTTCCGGTCCAGGCCAAGCTCCTTCGCCTTCTCGAGACCAATGTCTTTCGCCGGGTGGGCGGGATCGAACCCCTCCATGCGAACATCCGGCTGATTTCCGCCACCCACCGGAATCTTTTGGCCATGGTGCAGGCAGGAAGCTTTCGCCAGGACCTCTTCTATCGGCTGAACATCTTTCCGGTGGAGCTCCCTCCTCTTCGGGAGAGACGGGAAGACATTCCCCTTCTTGTGAGCTCCATCCTCTCCCGTCTCTCCGCGGCTCGCATTTCCGTGAGCCGGGAAGCTCTGGCTCTTCTGAAACGCCATTCCTATCCGGGCAACGTCCGAGAGCTTCGGAACATCCTCGAGAGGGCACTCATCCTCTCCGACGGCCATGAAATCACGCCGGACCATCTTCCCGATCTTGTGGATGGGCTCTCCTCTCCCGCCACTCCTTCCGGAGTGCCTCGCCTTGTCTCCCTTGAGGAGGCCGAACGGCAATACCTCTCCTGGGCTTTGGCCCAGAAGGGCGACGACCTGCCGGAGCTGGCAAAGATCCTGGGGGTGTCGCTTCGGACGCTCTATCGAAAGATTGCCGACCTCCGCGATTTGTCGGGACCTTCCGCTACCTGACAGGGAAAAGGGCCTTCCGGTCACCTCTTTTCCTGGGCTTTGACAGGATCGTCACGATTCTTTATTGTTTTTGACCGGAGACGATCTGCGATCATCGTTGATGTCTTGGTTAAGTCGACGTTGGATCATGAAAATAAATTGAAGGCCGTGTGTTTTTTATAATGTCGAAGGAGAGTCTTGTTATGCCCGATATGAATTTCTGGAATGGCCGCTACCTGGAAAAAAACACCGGATGGGATCTGGGACAGGTCTCTCCTCCCTTCGTCCACCTTGTGGATTCGGGAGTCCTGGTTCCTTATTCCACAATTCTGATCCCCGGGGCCGGGCGGGGATGGGAGGCTCTCTACCTTGCGGGGCAGGGCTTTGAGGTCACCTGTGTGGATTTTGCGCCGGAGGCGGTGGCCGAAGGACGGGCCTTGGCCAAAAAGCATGGCGTTCGGGTCAACTATGTGGAGGAGGATCTCTTTCGCCTCTCTCCCGAGGTTCACGGCCGATACGACTATCTTCTTGAGCAGACATGCTTTTGCGCCATCGATCCGGACCGGAGGCAGGACTATGTGAAGATGGCGGCCCGGATGGTTCGGCCGGGAGGGGAGCTTGTGGGCCTCTTCTATGTTCACGGCCGGGAGGGGGGCCCTCCCTGGACAACGACTTCGGATGAGGTTCGGGACCTCTTCCGGACCCATTTCGACTTTCTTGAGTTTGCCGTGACCCCCGATTCGGTGGAGTCCCGAAAGGGGGAGGAAATCCTCGCCCGTCTTCGTCGTCGGCCCTTCTAGGTGAGAGACCTCGTCCTTGTGACCGGCGGAATTCGCTCCGGCAAGACGGCCTTTGCCATGAGCCTCCTCGTCCACAGGTTCGGCAACGACTGGCTCTACTGGGCCACGGGAAAGGCGCTCGACGCCGAGATGGAGGAGCGCATCGCCCGTCATCGGAAGGAGCGGCCGGAGGGGGTGATGACCCTGGAGGCCGGGCTTCGCGAAGGGATCGATTCGGGGAACCTTGCCGGGGAGGAGACTTGGGCCCGAATGCCTGTCCTTCTTGATAGCCTGGGCTTCTGTGTCCTTGAGACGCTCTCCGAAGCGGACATCACCGTCTGGATGGACCGCCTGTCGGAGCTTGTTGCCGGCCGGCCGGGTCCGGTGGTGGTGGTCAGCGAGGAGNNTGGGATCTCCATGGATCGTTCCGCCCGCCTCTTTGCAGACCGTCTGGGGCTCTGGAACCAGCGACTGGCCCGGGAGGCCGGGTCGGTCTATGCCGTGATGGCCGGCTGTCCCCTTCGGATCCGCTGAGGGACGATCCCGCTTGAGGGTGTCATTCAGGGCCTGGTCATCCCTTGGGGCCTTGGGCTCTCCCGGTTTGCACCTCAACGAAGAACACAGGATAAGGCGAAGCGTCTCGTCATCCATTTGATTTTCCAAGGAGCCACTGCCGATGAATGCCTCTGTTCCCCCCTCTTCCGACCCTCCCTTTCCGCTGCACCCTCCCCTTGACGCCTGGTCCCGGATGGTGGGCCCCATCGATCCGGGCTTCGACGCTGCCATCAAGGATCGCCTCGACCACCTGACAAAGCCTCTGGGGAGCCTGGGCCGTCTTGAGGATGTGGCCTTCTGGTATGCCCGACTGCATGGCTCCGATCGCCCTCCTGCTCCCAGGGGGGCGTGCGTGGTCTTTGCCGGAGACCATGGGGTGACGGCCGAGGGAGTCTCGGCCTATCCCTCCTCGGTCACCCGCGAGATGGTTCTCAATTACCTTCGGGGCGGGGCGGCCATCAGCGTTCTCTCCCGCACGCACGGATTTTCCCTCTCCATCGTCGACGTGGGGGTGGATGGGGATTTGTCGGGGGCCGAAGGACTGATCCATCGGAAGGTGGCCCGGGGGACGAAGAATTTTCGCCGGGAACCGGCCATGGCGCCCCGGGACGGCATCCGGGCCCTTGAGGTCGGAATGGAGATGGCAGACCGCTCGGCGAAGGCGGGAGCTACCCTTCTTCTCACCGGCGAGATGGGGATCGGCAACACGACCTCTTCCACCGCCCTGGCCGCGGCCCTGCTCCGTCGCCCACCCGAAGAGCTTGCCGGGACAGGAACCGGGCTCTCTCCCGAGGGCCGACGGAAAAAGATCCGGGTGGTGGAGGAATCGCTGGCCGTCTATCGTCCTCTTCTCTCATCTCCTCTCGACTGGATGTGTGCCGTCGGAGGCTTCGAGATTGCCGCCCTGACAGGATTCATTATCGGAGGGGCCGTCCGGCGGATTCCCGTGATCCTCGACGGCTTCATCACCACGACCGCGGCCTTGCTGGCGGTCGAGCTCATTCCCGGAGTCCGCCCCTGGCTTCTTGCCAGCCACATGAGCCTGGAGCCCGGCCATCGGCATCTCCTGGAGCATCTGGGTCTGGCGCCCCTTTTGGCCCTCGACCTTCGTCTTGGCGAGGGGTCGGGGGCTGCGGTGGCCTATCCGCTGGTGGTGTCGGCGGTGGAGCTCTACAACCGGATGGCCACCTTCTCCGAGGCCTCCGTCTCCGAGGCCGGGCCCGGGTGACCTCTCCTTCTCCGGAGGGAGAACGACCGGGTTTCATGCTCCGCGTGGAGGGATTCCTTCTGGGGCTTGCCTTCCTGACCCGACTTCCGGTCCCCCGTTCCATTCACCTCTCGGGGGTGCCCCTCCGCATCGGTCCCGCAACCCTTCTTGGGGCAGGCCTTCTCCTGGGGGGGATCCTGGCGTTTTTTTCCTGGACCCTCCGTCGATTTTTCCCGGTCGTCCCCCTTCCGCTTGAGACCCTGATTCTTCTGGGAGCATGGATACTCCTCACGGGAGGGATCCACCTCGACGGGGTCGCCGATACCCTCGAGTGCGCCTATGCCCCGGTCTCTCCGGAAGAAAAGCGCCGGATCCGCAAGGATCCCCGGAAGGGAGTCTTCGGGATCCTGGCCCTGATCCTCTACGTTCTGGCCAAGGGAACGGGGATCTTCCTGGCCCATCCCCGTCTTTTGGCCATTTTCCTGGCTCCGGTCCTTTCCCGGGCCTTTCTTCCGGAGGTCTCACGAATTCTGGCGAGACGATTTCCGGTGGGGGAGGGGGGACTGGGGAAGACCCTGGTGGAGGGAAGCGGGGTTGCCTCATTGGGGGTTCTGCTTCTGGGAGCCCTAGGGGCCATTCTTCCGGGGGAGGAGAGAATCTTCTGGGGGGCAGGGGCCGTCCTTCTGGGGATGCTTTTTCTGGGGAGACTCTATCTTCCGAAAGTGGACGGGTTTTCGGGAGATGTGGCAGGATTTTTGGTGGAGTCGGGGGAGATCCTCTTTCTTCTGGCGCTCTCCCTCTAGGCGGCTCCGGAGAGCCGCGCGACAGGGGCAAGGCCAACGATCTTCCTGTTCGGAAGCTCCCCGGAGACTTTGACAATCCGTTTCAAGACGATTATTCTGTCGAAGATGGGACCCTGTCCCGAATGGTTTTGGAAGAGAGGGGAGTCCATCCCCCGAACTTCACCCGCCCAGACCCCGATCCTTATCCGGAGCGGGATCTGGGCGAACGAGTGGGAGATTGCATGGCACGCAAGGTCGTTTTGGCTGAAAGTGTTCGTACGACGGAATCGGTCACGGAGACATGGAACCGGGTCCTTCTCGCCCGGGCCAATGACAGGCCCACCGCCTGGGACTACGTGCAGAGGATCTTCTCCAATTTTATGGAGCTGCATGGTGACAGGAGCTTCCGGGACGATCCGTCGGTCCTGGCAGGCCTGGCCTCTCTTGACGGCCGAAGCGTGGCCATCGTTGCCAACTACAAGGGGAAGTCCTTCAAGGACCGGGTGACCCGAAACTTCGGAATGGCCCATCCCGAAGGCTACCGGAAGGCCCTTCGCGTCATGAGGCTGGCCGAGCGCTTCGGCCTTCCCGTCGTCTCCCTGATCGACACGCCGGGGGCCTATCCCGGGATCGAAGCCGAGGAACGGGGTCAGGTGGAGGCGATCGCCCGGAACATCCAGGAGATGTTCGGGATTGCCGTCCCCATCGTGGCGGTGGTGATCGGGGAGGGGGGAAGCGGAGGCGCGTTGGCTCTGGGTGTTGGCGACCGGGTTCTCATGATGGAGAACTCCATCTATTCCGTCATCTCTCCCGAAGCCTGTGCGGCGATCCTCTGGAACGATCCCGCCCGCTCCTCCGATGCGGCCTCCTCCTTGCGCATGACCGCTCCCAACCTCCTCGAGATGGGCATCATCGACGAAATCGTTCCCGAACCTCCCGGCGGAGCCCAGAAGGATGTGGCCCGGGCCAGTCAGCTCCTCAAGTCCTCCCTCGCAAAGCACCTCTCCGAAGTGGAGGCGATTCCTTCGTCCGAACTTCTCTCCTCCCGATACGAAAAGTTTGCCGGGATGGTTCGTTTCCGGACTCTCGGCTGACTCCTCTCCGGTTCCTCCGGGCTGACCCTTTCGCCGGGAGCGTTTTTTTCTCTTGATCGCCGTCATTGAGATCATGTATCATCGATAGACGGTATCAACGAGTGTCGACACGTCATTTCCTGAGCGCGGGGTGCGAATGCTTTCCCTTCTTCTTCAGTCCTTCGGCTACGGCCTTCTGCATGGCATCCTTCCCGACGAACATACCTGGCCGATCACCTTCAGTTACGCCATCGGAAATGCCTCCGGCAAGAAGGGTCTCCGGTCCGGGCTCTATTTCTCCCTGGCCTTCACCCTGCAACGGGCTCTGGGCTCCGAGATCTCCTACCTCCTCCTTTTTTCCTGGTTTACGAAGGAGGCGATCAACTCCTGGGTGAACATGATTGTCGGAGCGGTCATGGTGGCCGCCGGCTGGCAGATCCACCGAAGGGGTCGATATCTCCATCTCCACCTCCTGGGGCACCATCATGAGCCCATGCAGCCGGCGGAGAAATCTGCGGCCATTTTAGGGCATGCCCACACCGAGGACCATCCGGTCCACGACACTCCGGAAATCTTTCCGGTGCGCTGGGCCATGATCCATGGCTTCATTGCCGGTTTCGGGGTCGGCCCCTTTGCCATGTTCGTCTATACGGTGGCGGCTCCCCGCATGGGCTCTCCCTGGCTGGGATTCCTCCCGGGCCTTCTCTTCGGTCTCGGGACGACGGCGATGCTGGTCCTTCTCGGAGGGATCTTCGGGGCCTCCCTCCGAACGACCCATAAATTCCAGGACAGCGAAATCGCAGCCATCGGCCTCAGGACGGGAAGTCTCACCCTGCTGGGCGGCGGGGCGATCTTTGTGGCCGGAGGCGGGGCTCAGGAGATTCTTCACCTGGCCGGACACAATGTGGACCTGGAAAACTGGATGATCGCCCTCATCATGCTCGGAGTGGCCCTTCCCGTCCTCGTCTACTCCATCTGGAACGTCTTCCGGTGCCGTCGGGAGAGCTCGCTCGGAGGCTTTGCGTGAACCGTTGGCCTTCCGGAGGAAGTCGCGCCATTCTTCTGGGGGTGGCCCTGCTGGGAAGTCTTTTCTTTCCCGCCGCTCTCCGGGCGGAAGATGGGGAAATCCGGATGGCCCCGGATGTGATCCGGACCCTGGGGATTGCCGACGAGGTGCTCACGCCCGGGCGGGGCCACCGGATCATCCGGTCCAATGGGGAGGTGGCCCTCATCGACGATCGGGTCCGCTATGTGACGGCCCGCTCGATCCACCGTCTCTCGATCTTTGGCTATGTCCACAACATCTACGTCGATACCGGAGACCAGGTCCTGGCCGGGCAGGTGCTCCTGACGGCCTTTGCTCCCGACTACATTGAAGCCCAGCAGGAATATCTGCAGGCGATCCGCCTCGAAAAAATCACCGAAAAATCCCAAAGGACGCATTCCCTGTCGCCGAAGATCCGGGAGGCGGCCCTGGCCCGCCTCAAGAATCTCGGTGTGGTCGACCGGGAGATCCGGCGCCTCGAGGCGACGGGGGTGATCCGGCGATATCTCAAGATCCGCTCACCCCTCACCGGCTATGTGCTGAAAAAGAACGTCGTCGACGGACAGTCGATCAACTCCGGTGACCGTCTCTTCGTGATCGGCAACCTCGACTGGGTTCGGGTGAACGCCAGAGTCTACGAGCAGGATCTCCCCTCCCTGTCGCTCGGGGAGGAGATGCGGATCCGTCCCCCCAAGAGCGGAAACATTCTTGTGGGCCACATCGCCTACATCAGCCCCCTGGCCGACCCCCGGACCCGGACGGTGGTGGTCCGGGGGATCTTCCGGAACACCCCCTTGAGCCTTCGTCCCGGCATGTACCTTCCCGTCCGGATCGTGGTTCCCTCCCGGGGAACTACCCTCTGGCTCCCCAAGAGCGCCGTCTTTCTCTCCGGCGGGCACCGGGTGGTCTTTGTCAGGGAGGGAACGGACCGCTTTCTCATGCGGACTGTGACGGTGGGAGCCTCGGAGGAGGGACTCGTCCCGGTTCTTTCAGGCCTCCATCCGGGCGAGAGGATCGTCATTCGTAACGGGTTCTGGGTCAAGGCCCAGTTCGAACGGCAGAAAAGCTCCTAGATGGCGCGCTCCTTTTTCGTCTGGCTCGTCCGCCGCCGGGCGATCGTCCTGATGGTGGCCCTTTTGCTGGCGGCTTCCGGGGTGATGGCCCTCTTCCACCTCTCGGTGGATGCCTTCCCCGATGTCTCTCCCGTCTCGGTCACGATTCTCACCGAAGCTCCGGGCATGTCTCCCCTCGAGGTCGAGCAGCAGATCACGGATACCATCGAGCCGGTCATGAACGGTCTCCCGGGGGTCAGGACGGTCCGCTCCAAGACCCTCTTTGGCCTGTCCTCGGTGACGGTCGTCTTCAATTCCCGCACGGAGATCTACCGGGCCCGGACGATGGTCACCGAACGGCTCGGAACGATCAAGAGCCTCCTTCCTCCCGGGACCTCCCCGGTCCTCGGGGCCGTCTCGACTCCCACCGGCAACATCTTCCGCTACACACTCGAAGGCTCCTCCGATCTCATGAGTCTCCGGACCCTCCAGGACTGGGTGGTCAAGCGCGCCCTCATGACGACTCCGGGGGTCGCAGCGGTCCTCTCCTATGGCGGATACGTCAAGTCCTACTTTGTGGTGGTGGACCCCTTTCGCCTCGATGCCTTTCATCTGTCGCTCCGGGATGTGACGCAGGCCCTGGCCCTCAACAACAGCAACGTCGGCGGGGGCACCCTCGACCGCTCCGGGGAGTACTATCTGGTGCGGGGGATCGGACGCATCGACAGCCGGAAGGACATCCTGTCGGTGGTGATTGCCGAGCGGAATGGGGTTCCCGTACTTGTGCGGGACGTGGCCCGGGTGGTCGTCCGTCCGGAGGTTCGGCGGGGAAATGCCCTTCTCGACAGCCGCGATGTGGTGAAGGGGACGGTTGTGATGCTTCGCGGGGAGAACGCCCTCCGGACCATCTCTGCCCTGGAAAAAAAGGTCCGGTCGATCAATCGAACCCTCCTGCCTCCGGGGGTCCGGATCGTTCCCTACTACAATGAAGCCCCTCTCATCCGCCAGGCCTTTCATACGGTGGTCCGCTCCCTCGTGGAAGGCGGAATCCTGGTCGTCATCGTCCTGGCCCTTTTCCTCGGACGCCTCTGGGCGTCACTCTCTGTGGCCCTTGGCCTTCCTCTCTCGATCCTTCTCACCTTCCTCGCCATGCGGGGGATCCATCTGGCGGCGGACCTCATGAGTCTGGGGGGGATCGTCATCGGGATCGGGATGATGGTGGATGCCTCCATCGTCATGGCGGAGAACATCGAGCGAAGCGAATCCCTCTGGCCAGGTCTCTCTCCGGAGGAGCGCCTGGTTCGGGCGGGCTCCGAGATCGTGCGTCCGGTCTTCTTTTCGATCCTGATCATCGTGGTGGTCTTTCTCCCGATCCTTTTCCTTCCTGGGATGCCGGGGAAGATGTTTGCCCCCATGGGACTTTCGATCATCACGGCCCTTCTTCTCTCCCTGATGGTGGCCCTCACCTTCGTGCCGGCCATGATCTCCCTGGCTCCGGAGAGGAAGGGAGAGGCGGACCACGGGGAGCGCATGGCAAAGCGCCTGGAGTCCCTCTATCTTCCCCTTCTCGAGTGGACTCTTAGGCGACGGGGAGCCGTCCTCGTCTTGGGCGTTCTGGCCATGGTCCTGGCGGGGGTTCTTCTTTTCCGGACGGGGACGGAGTTCATTCCGGTGCTGGACGAAGGATCGATTCTGGTCATTGCCGACCTCTGGCCCTCGGCCTCCCTCTCGGAGACGACCGAGGCGGCCCGGGTGGTGGACCGGATCCTCCGTGGTTTCCCCGAGGTGGCGCTCACCCAGTCCCGGATCGGCCGCGCCCAGTCCGGAACGGATACCGATGTGACAAGCCACATGGAGATTTTTGTGGCGCTGAAAGACCGCAAGCTCTGGCCGCATGGTCTCACGAAGCGGGATCTGGTGGCCCGGATGACCGCCCGCCTCCACAGGAACCTTCCTTCCGTCTCCTTCGACTTTAGCCAGCCCATCGAGGAGCGCATCGACGAAATGGTCTCCGGGGCCAAGGCCCAGGTGGCGATCAAGCTCTTCTCCGACGACCTCTCCCTGTTGACCTCCTATGCCTCCCGCCTCGAGGAGCTTGTCCGGACGGTTCCGGGAACCCGGGATGTCACGGTTCAGCGGATCACGGGCCAGCCGTATGTGGATATCCGCATCGACAGGGAGGCGATCAGCCATTACGGGCTGAACGTCTCAGACATCCTCGAGGTGATCCGCATGGGGATCGGGCCGGAAGGGCTGACGACGACCGTCCTGAAGGGGGTCCGGCGCATCCACCTTCATGTGCGCTTTCCCCGGGGGATTCGGGACTCTGTCTCCCGGATGAAGACGATTCTTCTGACGACTCCCCGAGGGGTCTCCGTTCCGTTGGGCCAACTTGTCCACTTTTCCGAGAAGACCGGTCCCTTCCGGGTCTACCACGAGGGAGGGAAACGTCTGATCATGCTGCAGTTCAACATCGCCGGCCGATCGACGAGCCACGTGGTGGCCAGCGTCCGTGAGGCGGTGAAACACAAGCTTCCCCTGCCGCCGGGGCTTCAGATGACGGTCGGAGGGGAGTTCGAGAACACCAACATCACTCTGGCGCGCCTCAAGCTCCTCGTCCCCATGGTTCTTGTGGTCATCTTTCTCCTTCTTTACTGGAACTTCGGGTCTTTGCTCCACACGCTCCTGATTCTTTTGAACATCCCCTTCTCCCTCGTGGGCGGGGTAGTGGCCCTCAAGTCCTTCGGGGAGTTTTTGAGCATTCCTGCCTCCATCGGGTTCATTGCCCTTTTCGGGGTGGCGATCCAGAACGGGGTGTTGCTCCTCTCCTTTGTCCGGGAGCAGGAATCCGCAGGAAAGTCCCCGGAGGAGGCGATCAGGGTGGCCGCCCGAAGACGGCTTCGCCCGGTGCTGATGACGGCGCTGGTGGGGGGAATCGGAATCGTTCCCCTCCTGCTTTCGTCAGGCACGGGAGCCAACATCCAGCGTCCTTTGGCCGCTGTCGTCGTCGGGGGTCTCGCCAGTTCGACGGCAATGACCCTTCTGGTGCTTCCGGCGGTCTATCTGGTGGTGAGAGGGGGGAGGGGGAAGGGAAAAAGACCGGCAGGAGAAGGGGAAATT
>DGKK01000014.1 GCA_002387725.1 Nitrospirae bacterium UBA4572 | reverse complement strand
CTCCCGCGCAAGAGGATGAAGACATTCGACCGGGAGACTCCCGAAGAGGAGACAGGAGAGGAGACCCCGCTTTGGACCGCTCCCTCCCTTTACGGAAGCCGGGAGGAGATCCTGAGGGGGTTTCGGCAGGTGAAAAGGCTTGTGGCCGGAGCCCTGGTCCTGGTGGTGCTCGATACGCTGGGGATCGTTCTCCTCTCCGGCGACCACACCCTGGTGGTAGGGCTCTCCTCCGACGGACGGATGCAGGTTCTGACGCCTCTCTCCGACCGGGTCTTCCGCAAGAACCTCGAGAGGATCTCCCGGAGCTTTGTGCAGGACTTTCTGGAGAACCTGACGGCCTACGATTCCTTCGAGATCTCCTACCGCATCGGGAAGGCCCTGGCCGTCATGTCGCCGGACCTTCGCCTCCGGATGAAGAGGGCGATCCTCTCCCAGAATCTTCTGGAGAGCGTCTCCCGGGCCCGGATCCATACGGTGCTCACCCTCCGGAGCTTCTCCATGCATCCGGTGCGACGGGACATCTGGTCGGTGGAGGTGGCGGGAACCCGCACCACCTACGCCCAGGGGAATTCCGAGGGCCGCTCCCAGGGGTTCTCCGCCCGCCTGATCCTCTCCCGGGGTGCGCCCACACCCGGCAACCCCTACGGCCTCTGGGTCTCCCGCTACCAGGAAGAGGCGCAAGCCTCTCCCGTCGCGGAAGGGGCCCCCCGGTGAACCGGACCTTCTGGGCCGGCTTCGGGGTGGCGGTCGTGGTGATCCTTCTTCCGGTGCTTGTCCTGATCGACGCCCGCTCCTCCTCCGACCGCAAGCCCTCCGCGGTGACGGCCCCCCTCCCGGGCAAGGCCGACCCGGGGCTTCCTCCGGAGGCCGAGACCGTCTCCCTTCCTCCCCCTCCGGAGGGGGGCCAGCCTCCCCCGGGGCCCTCCGCTCCCCTTCCGGCTCCTCCGTCGGGAGCTCGCCGGAAACCGGACAACATCGTTCCCAAGGAGCTGTCGGATCCGGTGATCGCCTTCAGCCCCCAAAGGATCCGTGAGGGGGTCGACCGGGAGATGCGGCGGCGGGAACGGGAGATGGTCCGAAAGAAAAAGCACTCCGGGATCCGCACGGTGGTCTACGACCCCAACCGTGTCTATACCCTCCGGACCGCCGTCTCCCACGTCACCCTCGTCGACTTTCCCGAGGAGGCCAAGGAGGTCTATCTCGGAGACTCGAAGCTCTTCCTGGCGGAGGTCTTCGGGAGCCGGGTCAAGATCAAGCCCATTACCTGGGACCACGAGACGACGACCAACATGATCGTCTATACCCTGCACCGTCAATTTGCCTTCCGGCTCCGGGTCGTGGCTGAGGGGGAGGAGGACGATCTCCTGACCTTCTATCTTCCCCGGAGCGACACCGTGGTCAACCTCAATCCCCTCAGAAAGAAGATGGAGGCCGATCTGGCCGTCCGGGAAAAGGTCGACCTCAGGAAGACCGCGATCGAGACGCTCCGGGAGGCCGGACCCCAGATCCCGGTGGGGGTGAGCCAGGAGGAGGGGGGGATCGGGGCGGACTTTTTGGGTTTTTCGTCCCTGGGAAACGTCTCCTATGCCCTCTTCGAAATCACCAACGGGACGGGTCGCCCGGCCGTCCTCCAGGATGTGCGGCTTCGCTCCTTCCGGACCTCCCTGTTCTGGGAGGGCCGGAAGGACTATGTGGAGGGACAGGATTACAGCCAGAGCTTTCAGGTCACCGTATCGCCCCATGGAAAAAAACGGATTCTCCTTCCGGCCGATCCTCCCCCTCTTGCCTCTTCCCGGGACGGGTATCTGGCCGAAGTCAGGATCGATGCCCAGGAGGGTGGACGCCGGGTCTTCCGGCTAGAAAAAAGGGGAGACAAAAAATGAACCGCTGGTTTTTTCTGGGAGGCACTGCCGTGGTGGGGCTTCTCCTTTATCTGGTCTTCAAGGTCAGCCATCCCGGTGCCGGCGATGGGGGAGGCCTGGACGCTTCCGCATCCCGTGACCGACGGATGGCTCCGGGATGGAACGACCTGGCCGCCCCCCGGCTTCCTCTTCCGNNGGCCGCTCCGCGGCTTCCTCTTCCGGCTCCTCCCCCGACGCCCCTTCCGGAGCGATCCCTCTCCGGCCAGGGAGGGGAGCCGGAGCGGCACCCCCTCGACACGAAAAGCACCGTCTACCTCGACGGACAGGGCCCCGAAGGGCAGGGGGGAGGGGGCCTGTCCGTCGGGCCCGGGGCTCCGCTCGTCCTCTCGGCCCTCAGGGGCGTCCTCGGACAGACGGGAGAACCCGCGGGGCTCGNNGGCCGCCGGAAGCGAGATGGCGGTGGTGGCCGAAAAGACCGTCACCGGTCCCGGGGCCCAGATGCCGGTGGTCGTGCGGGTGAGCGGCCGGTCGCTCTCCGCCCTGCACCTTCCGCCGGGGACCAAGGTTCTTGGGTACCCGGAAAGTCTTGCCGGCTCCCGTCTCCGGATCCGCTTCACCCGGATCCTCTACCCGGGGGGCCTTGAGGCCCACACCACAGGCTTTGCCCTTTCGGGTGGACGGGAAGGGGTCCCGGTCCCGGTGGACCGCCACGAAGGGGCCAACATCGGCCGGTCCGTGGCTCAGAACGGCATGATGCTGGGAGGGGAGGCGGTGGACACCATGGGGTGGTCGGGCAACAACGTGGGAGACCTGATGGCCATGCAGGCCGGCGGCAATGCCATGGCCATGGCAGGTAGCCAGATTCCTCCGCCGGTGAACCGCACCACCTATACCCTCTCCCGGGGAACCCGGTTTTCCATCATGATCATGGAGTCCTTTCCGGTCCTGGGCGGGGCGGGGGAGAAGTGAGGGAAATCGCGGGGGTGGAGCGATCCAAGGGATCAGGGGTCGAAGGGGCCTTGATCGTGGAGGAGCTCAGACGGCTGGAGGAGGATCTGAACCGGAGCCTCAAGGAGAGGGGGGAGGTGGTCCGGGCGGTGGTGCTGGCCCTTCTCTCGGGCGAGCACCTCTACCTGGTGGGGCCCCCGGGCACGGGGAAAAGTCTCGTCGTCCGGCTGGCCGCGGAGCGCTTCTCCGGCCTCTCCTACTACGAGCGGCTCCTCCACATGGAGAGCGACCGGGACGCCCTCTCCTCCTCGCCTCTGTCTCCGATAGGGATCGCCGAGGGCTCCCTCGTCTTCCTCGACGAGGTCCTCCGGGCCCCCAGGTCGCTCCTTCTGACCCTTCTGGGCTTCATGAACGAAAGGGTCTGGCACGATCCCGCCCCGACTCCGGCGGCCCTTCTGTCGCTTTTTGCCGCCAGCAATGCCCACCCCTCCCAGGGGGACAACCTCGAGGCCTTCTTCGACCGCTTTGCGCTGCGGTGCCTTGTCGAACCGGTCCGGAGGTTCGAGTCCTTCGTGGATCTTCTGGAGAGCTCTCCCTTCGGAGGGAGAAAGGAGCCGAAAGCGGCCTTTTCCCCGGAGGATTTCCGGAGGCTCCACCGTCATGTGGCGACGGCCGTCCCCATCGGCTCCGGGGTCTACGAGGCCCTCTGGGAGCTTCGCTATCGTCTGGGCCGGGAAGGGATCTCCCTCTCCGACCGGCGATGGAAGCTGGTCCTCAAGATTCTCCGGGCCGTGGCCTTCTACGAAGGGGCCGGGGAGGTCTCCGTCGGCCACCTTTCGGGGCTTCTTCCCGTCCTGTGGACCTATCCTCCGGAGATCCGAACGATCCGGAGGATCCTGGCGGGGATGGTCCCGTGAGGGCTCCCCCTGGTCACCGGACCCTGCCCCGGAGCTCACGCGACCATACTGGCGGTGGGAGAGAAGATCTTAGGATTTAGGCCTTTCCTTATATTGCCCAACATTCTTAGGCAGCTGCCCTCTTCCCTCGTTCCCATCCACTCAGATGTTTTTGAGGCCGAACAATGTCCCGATGATCCGATCGGGCCCCGCATGGACAGGAAAGGGGCTCAATTCTCCGATCTCCCCCACCGGAACCACCCCCGGCGCGGAGAGACAACCTGGGGCTTCCTCCGGATGAGGGCGACCCGAATCGCGTTCTTCAGGTCCCGGGAGGATGGGATGTCCCTCCTTGCCACCATGATCCGATAAAGCTCGTCGAGGCTCATCCCCTCCGGCCGCTCCTTCAATATCTCCTCCGCGACCTCACCTACGGGGCGAAGAACGCCTCCGGCAATCTGCCCCTCCCGACTCTCCTCGATCTCCTCTTCCTTCCCCTGTCTCTGGTCCTCATACCTCGTCAAGGAAGGCTCAGAGTGAGACGAGGGATCGGGGGAGGGACATGGAAGCTCGGATTTCTCGACAGTCCGGAAAGGAGGGGAGGGGACGGGAGTTCGGGGAATCCCAGGAGGGATTGCCCCGGATGGCCCGGCCTCGTCGAGGTACCTCTCGAGTCGGACCACAATCTCCCGGATCCTGTCGATCTCCTTTTCGAGGCGCCTTATCTCGGCGGTCGAGTCGGCGATGAATTCCCGGGTCTTTTCACGATAGTCCACAACCCCTTCCTCCCTTTCCCGGTTTCGAGAATCCGTACGATATTTTTCGTATTGAAGATTTCTTCGAGACGTTCCGTTCGTTCACACGATGCCATTCTACCATACGAAGAGAAAATCTCATCTTTCTCGAGAAAATATATGACAATAAATTACCTGATTTTAAAGATCATTAACTAAACTTTCATCCTGATTTTACATTTTTTTTATTTTTAACGCTTAAACAATGATTTATATTTTTAAAGAAAGATAAAACCTCATCGTTTTATTGAGGAAAAAACGCTTCATAAGTTGAGATTTTTCTCGGACTTGAGAGCAGGGTGGAGGATCTCCCTCATGTCAGGTAAAGTAGAGGGAGTGGCACAGGGGATGCTGTACGATTTTCATTATTTGATCCGTACGGATGTTCGAAAGAAAAGCAGGGAGTCGAGAGAGATGGAGGAGGATCTTCCCCAGGGGGCGGGCGTCTATGTTCAGGTTCCCTTTTGCCCGGATCGTTGCGATTACTGTGCCGTTCCCGTTTCGGTCTCAACGGCCATGGTGTCCCGATACCTCGCGGCCCTGGCCCTTGAGGCGCAAAAGGTGGCGGGACTCCTGGCGGACACATCTCCCGTTTCCCTCTACATCGGGGGCGGGTCTCCCCTTTCGCTCCCCCGGGAGGCGCTCCTTCGCCTTCTTAAAATCCTGGCCCCATTTTTCCCGAAGGGAGAGGTGCCGGAGGTGACCGTCGAGAGCCGGCCGGAGGATCTCGACGTTGAAACCCTGGAGATCCTTCGGCGGATTCCCGGGATCCGGCTCTCCCTGGGGATCGAAGGAGGCTCCCGCGAGGAGCTCGATCGTCTGGGGCGACGGAGCGCCTATCTCGAGCCGCTGGCGCTTCTCAGACGGCTTCGCCGGGAGATTCCCGAGGCCGCGATCTCCATGGATTTCATCGTGGGAGAAGAGACGGGATCAGAAGACCGGCTCCTTGCCACCGCCCGGGAGCTCCTCTCCGAAGGGCTCGACCACCTCTCGGTCTACCCTCTGGTCGTCGAGTCCCGGACGGTCCTCGCCCTCCGCAAGAGCCAGGGGCAGACCTCCGAGAGCCTCGAAGAGGAGGCGGCGGCACGCTGGGTCGAGATCTGCCGCGCCCTCTCCGCCCAGGGATGGAACCGCTACGAAGTCTCCAATTTCTCCCGGGATCCGGAGAGCGTCTGTCGACACAATCGTCACGTCTGGCAGGGGGGCGACTATCTGGGGATCGGGGCGGGAGCCCATCAGAGGCGGGGGCGGAAGAGGAGGGAAAACGTACGGTCTGTATCTGAATACGTACGAATGATTGAGGGGGGGCTTGATTCGTACGGGCTCACAGAGAGCCTTTCGGAGAATGCGTACGATATCGAATATCTCTACGGAAATCTTCGTCTTTCCGAGGGAATTTCAGCGGGTTGGCTCAAGGAGAAGGTGGGGGACGATTCGTACGAATTTCTCCATTCCGAATTCGTACGAATGGATGTTCTGGATCAGAATCGTACGAATTCCCAACGACTCGTTCTGAACGACCGGGGATTCTCCCTCCTCGACTCTCTCGTTCTGATGATTCTCGAGAAAAAAGAATCGTCCGATTCCCTGGCCTCGCCCTGAGCGCCCTCCCTCATGCTCACCCCCTACGAAATTCTTCCCAAGGGCAACCCAGTCCGGTCACACTCTTCCTAAAGCTCCTCCGCCGGGTCGGCGGGATTTTTCCTTTTTCCTTCCCTTCTTTTTTCATTCTCAAGCCCCGAGGCTTGTGATTGTCCCCGGGGATGATGGAGCTTGAGGGTGTTTTCCAGATGGGCGAGCGAGACGTGGGTATAGATCTCGGTGGTCCGGATATCCTCGTGTCCCAAAAGAAGCTGGATCGACCGGATGTCGAGTCCCTTTTCCAGAAGATGGGTGGCGAAGGAATGCCGCAGGACGTGGGGGGAGAGGGGCGAGGTGATGCCCGCCGCCCGGCCGTGCTTTTTGATGAGGGTCCAGAGCGCCTGGCGGGTCAAGGGGGCCCCGTCCCGTGCCAGAAAGAGCTCCGGGTGCTCCCGGGCGAAGGCCGGACGGACCGTGGTGAGGTAGTCGGAGAGAAGATGACGGGTTCGCTCGTCGAGGAAGGCGATCCTCTCCTTGGCGCCCTTTCCCATGACCCGAAGCGCCCCGGTGGCCAGATCCACGCGATCGGCCGTGATGGTCGCAAGCTCCGAAACCCGGAGTCCCGAGGCATAGAAGAAGGAGAGGATCGCCCGGTCCCGCACCCCTTCGGGCCGATGGGGATCCGGAGCCTCGATGAGGCGCTCGACCTCGTCCTGGGAGAGGATCTTGGGGAGGGAGCGGGGGAGGCGGGGAGCGGGAGGCGTTTCCCTGGGGTCCTTGCGGACGCCGGAGAGTTCGAGAAAGCGCGTCCAGGCCCGGACCGAGGAGAGGAATCGGGCTCGGGAACGTACGGAAAGGTCCCCGCGTCTCTCAAGATAGCGGGTGAGGGCCTCTCCGTCGAAGTCGAGAAGAGAGACTCCCTCACGGGTCAGGTGTCGGGAAAATGTCCGGAGGTCGGTGAGGTAGGCCGTGACGGTGTTCGGGGCGCGCTTTTTGGCGAGGAGAAGCTCCTCCTCGAATCTGTCCAGAAGCCGCTCGACCTCGTCGGGGGGTCGTCGGACCATGGAGGACGCCTCCTTGGGAGGAAAGAGACCTGACGCTCTCCTATTCGCCCACCACCGTGTAGGCGGTGACGTTGTTCCCGTAGGATGTTCCGGATGAGATCCCCATACAAGGTCCGGTTGAAAGTCCCTGCTCGCCCACGAAGACTTCGGGTGTGGGAAGAGGGTTCGTTGTTGTGTAGTTGGGGAAGGCCGCGATGGCGGCGGAGTCGATCAGGTCGCAGTCGAAATAGGCGTTGTTGAACTGGTTGACCGAGACGGAAGTCTGGGCCCCGCTTCCCGAGTAGGTCAGGACATACTGGGTGATGGTGGAGTTGCCCGTGTTGGTCACGTCCATGAAGGTGCAGGGGCCCGTGGTGCAAAAGTTCTGCGTGGGGTTGGCTCCCCGGAAGAGGGCGACCCCCGACGGATAGTTGAGCTCGAGCCCCGAGTAGTTGCCGAGATAGGTGAGGGTGGTCCCGCTCACGTAGTAGAAATAGATGCGGTTGGTGGAGGCGCCGATCGCAAGAACATAGACGAGGCGCCGTTTGGGGTCGNNCTGGGGCTTGCGTCCTGGAGGCTGGGGAGGCGCTGGGGCGTTTGGCATGTGATGGATGGATTGCCTGAACAGGTAAAGTAATAGGCGTTCGAGGTGACCCCGACAAACTCCCCGGCATTGGCATTGTAGGTCAGACCGGAGGCGTTGGTGATTGATGTGGTAATGGGCTCTAAAGTTGAAGATGAACAAGACGTAGGCGTAATAGATGATATCCCCCCCGAGGTGGCATAGAGCAGGACCTTTTCAACTTTAGAGCCCATTACCACTGAATTGGCGGCGAGGGCAAGGATTTTGTTTCCCGAGCCCGTCGTCACACAGGATCCTGGCGTAGGAGGCGTTGTCGATGTCACTGTCGCCTCATCGATATTTCCAGCACTGTCCCCCAGATAGAGATAGTTGTTTCCGGAGGAGGAAAGCGTCGTCAGAGCCGTGATGGGGTTGGTGCCTGTAGTGGAGGAACTGCAAGGGTTCTTATCCGACACATAGCAATTTCCCGTATTGCTGGTCGCCTCGATCGACCCCGTCTGTCCCGTGGGAAGGGGGGCCGCCGGGCCGGAGCTGTTGGTGTTGCCGGAGCAGCCTCCCAGGAAGAGCGCGGCTGCCAGAAGCAGCACGGCCCCTCCCCGTACGCCCTTTCGGATCGTGGGTTGGCCGTTGGGTCTGTGTCTGTCGCGTCCTGTCACCGTCATCTCGCCCCATTCCTGTCTGTGGTCATATGTGAAAGAGGAAGCATTTCTTCCAAGGGTTCGGTTCTCATCCTATGGGAATCCCGGGTAGCCCGTGGTGCCCCCGCCGCTGGTGTTGCCGGAGGAGAGCGTGGGGTTGGTCACCCCGATCGTGTAGGTCGGAGGGATGTTTCCCGAAATCGTCGTCGCGTTATTGTACCCCAGAATCTTTCCGCTCCCCAGCTGGGAGACGAAAAAGGTATTGCCCGGAGGAATATTGGTATTCCCGTCGATGGCCAGGGCGTAGGGATAGTCCTGGTTCGTGTTCGATCCGTTGATCCGGCGGGTGGGGGCGATGTTGCCTCCGGGGCTTGTGATGTTCATGACATTGTCCCAGATCAGCACCGATCCGGCAGTAGAGTCGACAACATAAAGCCCCCCCTGGTAGTAGGCGATCCCCACGGGAGCGGAGAGGTAGGTGTTCGACCCGCTGAACCAGACCGAGGGGGGGACGTTTTGATTGCTTGAGCAGTCGGTGGGCCGGGTGGACTCCTGGTTGACGCCGATGCAGTAGCCGTTGCCGTAGAGGTTGACCTGGCTGTTGCCCGTATCGGAGACAAAGAGGGTGTTCTTCGAGTTCGAGAAGGCCACGAAGGCCGGTCCGTTGAGCTCGGTATTGTTGGAGGGCTGGCCGAAGGGGAGCCCTCCGTTCGTTCCGGGAAGCAGTCCTCCCGAGGGGGCGAGGTTGGCCGTTCCCGGCCCCGTGATCTGGGAGAGGTCGAAGGCCAGGATGTTCGATGAGCCGGGGTTGGCCACGAAAAGGATGGGGGCCGAAAGAGACGTGCCGGAGCTGTTGACCCAGTCCAGGGCCATTCCTTCCGGCGACTGAAGGGAGCCGGAGCTGATCGTGATGGTGGGGCCGAGATTCGCTTGATTGTTGGGGTCGAATCCGCACCAGATGCCGATGATGTTGCCGATGCCGTCGGCGCCGTAAAGGACGGGGGCGGGGCACACGTATCCATTTGACGTCTTGAACGCCTGCGAGGAAATCAGGACCCCGTCCGGACCCTGAAGAGAGTTGTACAGGGAGGTATTGGGAGAAAGGGTGTTGTTCGAGATGAGCCAGGCATTTGAAGCAGAGGCCGTATATCCGGTAAAGATCAGGACCTGATGGGTCCCGTAGCTTGTTACCGCAGCAAACTGGGCGGTCGCCGTCAGACCGGCAGGGGGTTGGGGAGAAATGTTACAGGTCGCGGAGGAGCACACCGCGATCCCGTAGGGGAAGTTGATGTTGTTCGAGTTCGAGGGGGGATTGCCGCAGGAGGCAAGCAAGAGCATCAGAAAACCCAGGGAAAGAAAAAAAGGGATCGACCCCCCACCCCGAGTCGAGTCTTTCGGCAATTTCGGCAGGATATCCACGCTCCGGGGTCTGCAGTCCGTCCGGTCTTTGGTCATAAAACGATCAGACACCCGAATTCCTTGATCTTATGATGTTGATGAACCTCCGGTCCCATTATTTATCCTCCCAATATCTCCAAAACTAAAAAAAAAGTCAAGAAAGAGAAGCCTTTTTTTTCCGGGAAGGAGGCCGATTCTCCCGGCTTGACAGGCTTTCCTGTTTTATGTTATAAAGTTATTAATTTAATAATCATTTAAGGAGGGGCCATGGCACAGGGGGAAGGGGAATCCAAGGCGGCACGCCACGAGCGGATCAAGGGGGCCGGGAATCCCTGGGAGCTTCTCGAGGTGATCCTCTCGGGGGCGGACATGGGAGCCGGAGGGCTCTCCCGGGAGGAGATCGACGTCCGGACCCGGTGGTGGGGAGTCTATCCCCAGGGGGACGGGGAGGGTGTCCGGGGCCGGGGCACCGATCGCTTCATGGTCCGCGTCCGCATCCCCGGAGGACGCCTGAGCGTCGCACAGCTCCGGGCCCTGGGGGAGATATCCGAGAGGTATGCCCGGGGAACGGCCGACATCACCGTTCGCCAGAATATCCAGTTCCACCATGTGGAGGCCCCCTCCCTTCGCCCCCTCTTTCGGGCCCTGTCGGCCGTGGGGCTCTCCACCCGGGGAGCCTGCGGCGACGACACGCGGAACATCACGGCCTGCCCGGTCTCGGACCTTCTCGCCTCGGAGCGGGCTCTCGACCGGGAGCTTCTGGCCGAGGTCGACCGGGCGCTGAACGGGAACCCCCTCTTCTACAACCTTCCCCGCAAGTTCAAGATCACCTTCTCCGCGGGGAGCTGCGGNNCTGCACCTACCCCGAGATCAACGACGTGGGGATCCTCCCCCATGCCCATCCGGTGTGGGGCGAGGGCTATCTCTTCCGGATCGGCGGGGGGCTCGCCACGCGTCCCCATTTTTCGATCCCCCTCCCGCGATTCATTGCACCCGAGCGGGTCGTTCCGGTCCTCCTGGGGATCGCGACCCTCTTCCGGGAGAGATCCGAGCTACGGGAAAAACGGGAGCGGGCCCGGCTCAAGTTCCTTTTTCTCGAACACGGATGGACGATCGACTCCTTCGCCACCCGCCTTGAAGAGATTCTGGGGGAGCCCCTTCCCCTTCTGGAAGAGATTCCCCCGTTTCCCATGGCCCGCCGGGAGGAGCGGGACCATCTGGGCGTCCATCCCCAGACCGACGGACGATTTTATGCGGGACTCGCCGTTCCCGGCGGAACCCTCTCGCCCCGCCTGATCGGGCACGTCGCAAACCTCGCGGAAGAGTTCGGGCGGGGGGAGATCCGGCTCACCTCCCAGCAGAACATCATCCTTCCGGGGCTCGCCCTCTCCTCTCTCGACGCCTTCGAGAAATCCCTCTCCGGAAGCGGACTCACCCTGGGATCCGGCTTTTCCTCCCGCGTCGTCTCCTGCACCGGGAAGACCTTCTGCCGGCTGGCCCTGGCCGAAACAAAGGAGCTGGGAGAGCGGCTCGCCCATACCCTCGAGAACGCCTTCCCGACCCTCGAGAGCCCCCCGTACCTCCATCTCTCCGGATGCCCCAACGACTGCGGTCAGATGCGCCTTGCGGACATCGGCCTCTCGGGGGTCCAGGGCAAGAACGGAGACAACGGTGCCGAGGACGGCTTCGATCTTCTGGTCGGAGGGAGCGGTCCGGAGGGGATCGCCATCAGCCGGCGGACGGGGGTGCGTCTTTTGAAGGACCAGGTGGCCCCCTTCGTCACGCGCCTTCTTGCCTTCTACCGGGAAAACTGCAAAGATAACGAGAGCTTCCGGGACTTTGTCGACAGAACCGGAACGGAATGGGTCTCCCTCCTCGACCGGGGAACGGCCGACGAGCTTCGTCTTTTTTCGGAGGGACTGGCCGTGAGATCCTGAGGACAAAGCGCTCTTTCCCCTCAGGAGAGATGGGATGCGGCGCTCCGGCTCCCAAAGGACCCGGGCCCTCTTTCCTTCTCTCTCTCGGAGAGAGCGGTCTTCTCCCTTTTTTCCGTCGGGAGACGCTGATGGCGGCATCATACCGAGTGGCTTTGACCTTTTCCCGGATTTTCCCCCTCCTTTTCTTCCTTTTCCTTCTTTTTTTCACCCTTCACCCGGCGATGGCCGCCTGTCCGCCGGGACTCGCCCCTTCTGCGGCCTCGCGATCCCTGAGCCATGCCATCGGCCGCCTCAATCGTTTTTTCGACCGCATGCAGGGCTCCCCCTCGTTCAACTATGACCGGATGCTCTACCTGGTGGATCAGCTCGACCGTCGGGAGAAGCTCTGGTCGCAGTGTACCCGGGGAGCCGCCCCCTCGGGAGAGCAGTCCCTCATCGAGGACCGGATTGCCGCTCTCAAGGGAGAGATTGTCCGATCCCGCTCCCTTCCGGCGGGGGAGGCCCCCACGCCCCGGGAGGCCATTGCCTCCGCCCGGCGGATCCTGTCGAGGATTCCCGTGGCCGCCTCCCTCCCGCGATCCTCCCCGGAGATTGCGTCCCCTGCGCCCCCTTCTCCCCTCGTTTCCCGCCCGATCCTCCTTCTTGTTGTCCTCTTTCTTCTGGGGGGAGGGGTCCTTCTCTTCTTCGGGCTCCGGCTTTTGGGCCGGAAGGGGCAAAAAGGAGAGGAGGCTCCGCTGTTGGAGTCATTCCGGCGGATGGGCGCCCGGTGGAGGGAATCGGCGACGGTGCGGTCGGAGCTCCTCGAGGCGATGAAGAGCCGCATCGGCCAGGGAAAGACTTTCGTCAGGATCCGGGCCCAGCTCTATCTTCGGGACGAAGAAAAGCAGGAGTGGAAACTTGCCGACGAGATCTCCCAGGACGAGGGAGGGTTTTTGAGGAGCTTCGGCGACGAGGAGGAGACGGTCGTTCCTTTGGCACGCGTCGAGGAGGTAGCGCTGGGGGAGGGGGAGATCCGCACCCGCCTTGTGGTTCCTGTGGGTGACGACGGAGATCCCGTCGCCCTTGTGGTGGTGGACGCCCTCACCTCTCCCGCCATCGTCTCGGGAACCCCGGATCCCTCGGGCCTTCTGACCTTGGAGAATTTCAAGGAGCGGCTCTTCGAGATTGCCCACCGGCCGTCCGCTCCCGTCAGCATTCTCTCCTTCGCCTTCGACGCTCCCGAAGGAGAGGGGATCATCGAGCGAACGGGAGACGAGAGCTTGGCCCTTCGCTCCTTCGTCGTCCGGGAGGCGACCCGGCTGATTGGTCCCGGAGCGCTCCTCTTCGGTGAGCCTCCCGGGACCTTTCATGCGATCCTGTCGGGAAAGGAAGAGAAGAGGGCCTGGGAGATCGTGTCGGCCCTGGCGGAGGGAATGGGACCGTCAGGAGGAGGGGGAGGCTCCGGGACGCTGGAGCGCCCGTGGTTTCGCAGGATCATCGTGGCCCGGACCCGATGGGGAGCCCCCGAAGCCAAAGGTCTCGACGCCTTTCTGGCCCGCCTCGGAGCCAACATGAAAAAGCTCCGGGACAACCCCGCCATCCGGACGGTCAACGACGCCTGAGAGACTTTTTCGGTCAGTCGTGGCCCAGCGCCTTCCGGAAGATCTCGTCGTACCGGAAGCGGTTGGGAATCGTCCGCCTCATGATGCCGTAGAGGGTCGGCACCAGAAAGAGCGTCGAGACCGTTCCCACCATGAGCCCTCCGATCACCGCCCGCCCCAGCGGTGCGTTCTGTTCTCCCCCGCTTCCCATCCCCAGAGCCATCGGCATCATGCCCAGGATCATGGCGGAGGCCGTCATGAGAACGGGCCGGAGCCGGGTGGCTCCCCCGCGGATGGCCGCCTCCGTTGCCGATAGACCCTCTCCCCGAAGGTCGTTGGCGAAGGTCACGACCAGGATGCTGTTCGCCGTGGCCACCCCCACCACCATGATGGCCCCCATGGCCGACTCGACGTTCAGGGTCGTATGCGTGGCAAAAAGGGCCAGGGCGACACCGGAGAGTCCGGCCGGCACGCTCATGAGGATGATGAACGGATCGAGGAAGGACTGGAAGTTCATGACGAGAAGGAGATAGACGAGAAGGGCGGCCAGGATCAGCCCCAGCCCGAAGTGCCCAAAGGAGTCGATCATCTCGGCACTCTGTCCCCGAAAGCGCAGGATCGTTCCGGGGGGGGGCGTGTAGCCCNNTCCGCCAGGGCCTTTCTGATGTCCCGGTAGACCGACCCCAGGGAGCGGCCCTGGACGTTGACGAGGACATCCTCCACCCGCTGAACGGTATAGTGCGAGATCGATCCGGGGATGGTTCCCATCCGAAGATCCGCAATGTTGGAGAGGTACTGGACCGTGGGGGCCGGCTCGGGAAGGGCCAGGGCGGCCGAGATGTTGGTGAGGGATCCCTGGCCCGGCCGCAGCGGCAGATGGGTGAGCTCGCCCGGGGAGGCGATCTGTTCGGTGGGGGTCTGGACCGCCACGATGTAGTTCACGGTGTTCTTCGGATTGACCCAATAGTTGGGGGCGATCAGGGAGCTCGAGGCCAGGGAGACGAGGAGGTTGGTCGCCACATCGTTTTGGGTCATGCCGACCTGGAGCGCGTTGTCCCGGTCCGTCCTGACGAAGAGGGCGGGATAGTGGAGGACCTGGGGGATCGCCACGTCGACCGCTCCGGGGATGTTCCTGACGATCTGCCGGATATGGCGCGCCGTGCGGTCGGAGGCCTCCAGATCGCGACCCTCCACCTGGATGTCGATGGGAGCCGAAAGGCCGAAGTCCAACACCTGGCTGATGATGTCGGCGGGCTTGAACCAGAAGGAGAGTTCGGGGAACTTCTGGGCCAGGGTCTCCCGGATCCGCTTTTCGTACATGAAGACGGAGTGATGGCGCTTTTTGAGGGAGATGAGAAAGTCTCCGTCGCCGGGGCCGATGCTGTCGGTCTGGTAGAAGGCCAGATTGTAGTAGACGGGAAGGCCCAGGTTGACGTCGATCGAGTCGATTTCGTCGGGGGGAATGATGGAGCGGAGGGTTCGCTCCACCTCCTTGGCGTACTCGTCCGTCACCTCGATGCGGCTGCCCACCGGGGCCCTCATGTGAAGGGCCAGCAGTCCGGCGTCGGTCTTCGGAAAGAAGTCGAGCCCCACAAAGGGAAGAAGCAGGAGGAACAGGCCGATGACGAGGCCCGAGAGCCCCATCGTCCGTCCCGGGTGGGTCACCGCCGAACGAAGAACCTTCTCGTAGCGTCCCCTGAGCGCCTCGAACCCTCGAAGAAAGAGGGAGGTCTCCTCGTGGCGGGAGGCCCTCTCCCGGTGGAGCATCATGGAGAGGGTCACGACCATCGTCCGGGAGAGGACATAGGAGGCCAGCATGGCGAAGACGACGGCATAGGCTAGGGGGGTATAGAGGAACTGCGAGACCCCCTTGAGCAGGATCACGGGGAAGAAGACGATGATGATGGACATTGTTCCCACGAAGGCCGGCACCGCCACCTGGTTGGCCCCGTCCCAGACGGCCCGCAGGGGCTCCGAGGTCAGGGAGCGGTTTCTTTCGATGTTCTCGATGGCCACGGTGGCGTCGTCGACCAGCATGCCGATGGCCAGCGCCAGCCCCCCCAGGGTCATGATGTTGAGGGACTGGCCGGTGAGGTTCAGAAAGAAGAGGGCGGAGAGGATCGACAGCGGGATCGAGAGGAAGACGATGAAGGAGGAGCGGAGATCCCGGAGGAAGAGATAGATCATCAGGGAGACCAGCACCGTTCCGATCCCGGCCTCCTTGAGGACATCGAGCAGGGCATTCTTCACGAAGACCGACTGGTCGAAGACGAGCTTGAGGTTGATCCCCGGGGGAGAGAACCTCTGGATCATGGGAAGGATCTTCCTCACCCGCTGGATCACCGAAAGGGTCGAGGCGTCGGCATGCTTGTAGATGGCCAGATAGGTCGAGCGGTGGCCGTTGACCCGGACGATGTTCTCCTGCACGGCGTAGCCGTCGTGGACGGTGGCGACATCCCGCAGACGGACGATCCGTCCCTGGACGGATCGAACGGGGAGCTTCCCCAGACCTTTCAGGGTCGCGGGGCTCCCGTTGATCATGATGTCCACTTCCTGGTCGCCGATCTTGGCCGTTCCTGCCGGAACGATGATGTTCGACGCGGTGAGGGTCTGGACGACATCGTTGGGGGAGAGGCCGTACCCGTAGAGCCTGTCGGGGTTGATGTCCACCATGACCTGGCGCATCTTGCCGCCGAAGGGGGCGGGCGTGGAGAGTCCGGGAATGGTGAACAGGCGCACCCGGATGAAGTTGAGGCCGTAGTCGTAGAGCTTCTGCTCCGAGACGGTCTTGCTTCCGATCTCGAGCTCGGCGATGGGAACGTTGCTGGCGTTGTACTGGATGATGTTCGGCGGAACGGTTCCGGGAGGGGCGATGCGAAGGAGCGTTTCGGAGACGGCGTTGATCTGGGCAATGGCTCCTGCGATGCTCTGGCCCTGGTGGAAGTAAACCTTGATGAGGCCGGTGCCGTTGATCGACTCCGACTCGATCCGGCTGATGCCGTTGACGGTGGTGGAGTAGGCCCGTTCGGCGATGAGAACGATCCGCTCCTCCATGTCGAGGGCGGAGAGACCCGGGTAGTTCCAGACGACGTTGACCACGGGAATGTCGATCGTCGGGAAGATGTCGAGCCTCATCCTGAAAAAGGAGAGAATGCCCGCGATGAGGATGACGGCCGAGAGCACGAAGATCGTGAACGGCCGCTTCATGGCGATTCTGACGAGCCACATGGCGAGAGGAACCCCTTCGGGAATATCCGGTCAGCGTGAATGGAGGAGACGGAATCCGTTTGTTTCGACTAAAACAATCTTACATCAGAGCGTCTTTCTGGTCCACCGCCTTCTCCAAATCCTTGCAGGAAGTTACTGACGGCTGTTCTTGTCGTTGCCCAGCCATGCGGTGATGAAGCCATTGATGGCCGTCTCGTCGTAGTGGTCGAGCATCAGAAGACGGGTCCAGGCGGTCAGGGCGATCTTGTTTTTGGGAATGGAGGGATTGGGGGCAATGATGACCGCCTTGCCCATCTCCATCGCCATCTGGGGGTTGTAGGTGTCGAAGGAGCGGGAGATGTCGGTGAGCTTTTTGACCAGAGAGGGGCAGGTGCAGTTGTACTGGATCAGGACGCTGCCATGCTCGAGAAGGTGCGCCTGGATGGCTCGGGAGAGGGGCTTCTGGTTGATGTAGCCGTCGGCAAAGACCTCCTCGTGGGGGCCCGAGGTGGGAGGATTGCTGTTGTAGACGAAGGTTTTCAGCTTCGGCTCCTCCCAGTGGGCATGTCCCTGGGAAGGGTAGAAGGTTCCGGGGCCGGAGACGGCAGGGGAGGGAGCGGACCCGGCGGCGGGTGCCGGAGCCGACGAGGGAGTCACTGCCGGAGAGGGCGCCGGGACGGAGGGGGACTCGCTCCCTTTTTTGACATGGGTCACATAGGCCACAAAGGTGCCGACGATGAGAAGGACGGCCACAAGGGGCCATCGGGAACGGGATGGTGTGGGGTGGGTTGCCAAGGGAAATCTCCTGCTGTTAGGGGAGAAAATGTTGATCTCCCAGGGTATCGATCGGGTTTTTGCCTTCGTTGTCGGTTCTTTTGGCCCTCAGGCAAGGCCAAGGGTCAGGGAGTCATTCGTTTGACCGAGACGGAAGGACGATCGTCCGGGTCTCCGATTTTTCTCAGACGAAGAAGATGGCGGATATAGTCGATCTGGGCTGCGGCAGTCATCTTCGAGGTTCCCAGATCCCGGGCACGAAAATGGTACGGAATTTCCGCCACTCGGGAAAAGTTCCCCCGGACCATGATCTCGATGAGGATCTTCCAGGAGCCTCCGTCGAAGCTCCATCCCGAAAGAACCTCTCTCCTCAGCATAAAGAAGCCTCCGGTGGGATCCGAGAAGGGACGGGTCCGGGGGAGGAGGAGCCAGGCCAGTCCCCGTGCGACCAGGGAAACGAGCTTCCGATGGAGAAAGAGCCCGCCGTCACTGCCTCCCGGAATGAATCGGGAGGGGACAATGAGATCCATCCCTTCGTCAGCCTGGGCCAGCATCCGGGGAAGAAGTGCCGGAGGATGCTGAAGATCGCCGTCCATGACGGCGAGCCACTCTCCTCTGGCCTCGTGAAATCCCCTGACAAGGGCCGATCCCAGCCCCCGCTCCTTCTCCCGGTGGATGACTCGGATCCTGGGGTTGGCCCGGGAGAGACGTTCGAGGACCTGCGGCGTCTCGTCGGTGCTGTCATCGACAAAAAGAATCTCGAAGTCGTGGCGGCTGACCGTCTTCATCGCCTCACACACGGCCTGAGACAGGACCACCGGGTTGTTGCCCTCGTTGAAGGTGGGGACGATGATGGTGAGCAAGGATACTCCTTGGTTGAGGCCGCCTCCTGACATCGCCCTGGATTGCACCGAAAAAGGGAGATCCTTGACCTCAGGTTACGTGTGGATTTCTGCAAAATCCGGCCCGGAGCGCAGCTCCATCGCCTCGCTTCAGAGCTTTATCCGGACGATGGCTTCGCCGGCATTGCCAGAAGGGCCTTGAGCACCCCCCCCGGAGAGTCGGCTCGCGCAAGCAGGGAGCTGACCGCCAATGTCCCTGCTCCCGCCGCCAGGAGAGCCGCCCCGTTTTCCCGGGTGATCCCTCCGATGGCGACCAGGGGAAGGGCCGTCAGCTCCCTTGTCTCAAAGAGGGCTGACACTCCCCGGGGAGCGACTCCCGTCTCCTTTGTCGTTGACGCAAAGATCGGTCCCACCCCCAGGTAGTCGGGGCGGTGGGTCAGGGCCCGAAGGACCTCGTTTTTATTGTGGGTCGAGATCCCCAGATGTATTGCCCTCCTCTTTCTCTCGTCCGAAGAATGCACTTCGTCCAGAGCCGAAAGATCCTCCTGCCCCAGATGGACCCCGTCCGCCTCGCACAGGAGGGCGATGTCCGGGCGGTCGTTGAGGGTGAAGAGGGCCCCGCTCTCCCGTGTCCAGAGGCGAACCCGGTCGGCCAGAAGAGAGAGAGAACGGTCGTCGAGCCGTTTGTCCCGAAGCTGGAACCAGGGAAGCCCGGCATCGAGAAGGGTGCGGAGATGGCGCTCGAAGGAGTCGACGGAGTCGAAGTCCTGGGTTCCGGCCAAATAAAGGAGGCGGGGGAAGGGAGGGTTCATGGGAGGATCAGTCCTCCGCTTCCGGATCCTTCGACGGATTTTTCGGGAGAGCCTCCCGGCGCTCCATGAAGTGCTCGACGAAGGAGGTCGAATAGCGGCCGGACCGGAAGGTGGGATCGGCAAGGACCTCGAGGTGGAAGGGGATCGTCGTCTTGATCCCTTCCACTGTCATCTCCCGCAGGGCCCGGATCATCCGGGCGATCGCCTCGTCGCGATTCTTGCCGGTGGCGATGACCTTGGCCACAAGGCTGTCGTAGTGGGGAGGGATGACCGCTCCCTGGTAGGCGGCGGTATCGACGCGGATTCCCGGGCCTCCCGGAAGAAGGAGCCGGGTGATCGTTCCCGGAGACGGAACAAAGGTCCAGGGGTCTTCGGCATTGATCCGGCATTCGATGGCATGGCCCTCCGGCTTGGCCGGAGGGGAGGCGATGGGCTCTCCCAGTGCCACCAGAAGCTGGGCCTTGACGAGGTCGTAGCGAAAGATCGACTCGCTGACCGGGTGCTCCACCTGGATGCGGGTGTTCATCTCGATGAAGAAGAATCGCTCCTCCGGATCGACGAGAAATTCCACCGTTCCGGCATTGACGTAGTCCGCGGCCTTCGAGGCGGCGATGGCCGCCTGGCTCATGGCCGACCGCAGGGCAGCCGTGATGAAGGGGGAGGGGGCCTCCTCGAGAAGCTTCTGGTGGCGGCGCTGGATCGAGCAGTCCCGCTCGCCCAGGGTGTAAATCGTCCCGTCGGAATCCCCCAGCACCTGGATCTCCACATGGCGAGGGTTGACGAAAAAGCGCTCGATGTAGACCTCCTTGTTGCCGAAGGCCTGGAGCGCTTCCGTCTGGGCGGTCTGGAAGGCGTTGGAAAACTCCTCGGGGCTGGTGACAATGCGCATTCCCCGTCCCCCGCCGCCTCCCGAGGCCTTGATGATGAGGGGGTAGCCGATTTCGGAGGCGACATCGAGCCCCTCGGACTCGGTGGCGATCGTTCCGATGCTTCCGGGAACGACCGGAACGCCGGCCTCCCGCATGAGGGCCTTGGCCCGGGCCTTGTCTCCCATGAGGGAGATCGTCTCCGGGGAGGGCCCAATAAAGGTGATCCCTGCGGCGTGGCAGATCTCGGCGAAGTGGGCATTCTCCGAGAGAAAGCCGTACCCCGGATGGATGGCCTCCGCCTGGGAGATCTCGGCCGCGCTGATGATGTTGGGGATGTTCCGGTAGCTGGCGTGTCCCTCGGGAGGCCCGACGCAGACGGCTTCGTCGGCCATCTGAACGTGGAGGGCATTCCTGTCGGCGGTCGAATAGATCGCCACCGTGGAAAGCCCCAGGTCCCGACAGGCGCGAATGACCCGGACGGCGATCTCTCCGCGGTTGGCCACCAGGACCTTTTTGAATGATCGCTTCGAAGAAGAGGCCATCAGGATGCCTCTTCGGCCTTCAGGTCGATCTCGATGAGCGGAGCGCCGTATTCCACAGGCTGGCCATTTTCCACAAGGAAGGCCCGGACGGTCCCTTCCACTTCCGACTCGATTTCATTCATGAGCTTCATGGCCTCGATGATGCAGAGGATCTGTCCCTTGGCCACGGGGCTACCCACCTCGACATAAGGTGATGCGTCCGGAGAGGAGGAGCGATAGAAGGTTCCGACGATGGGCGAGGTGATGACGCGGACCTTCTCCGAGCGTGCCGCCGGCAAGGCGGAAGGCGGAGCGGCCGGACCCGACGGAGAGGGAAGCATCTCCTCCCCCTCGTGGGAGATCCTGAGGGTTCCCGGCGAGAGGGGGGACCGGGCGATCTTGATCCGGGCCCCGTCCCGCTCGAATTCGAAGGAGATGAGGTTGTGCTCCCTGACAAGCCCCAGGATCTCCTTGATATCCTCGTTTGTCATGAAAAGATGTCCTCCGGGTTCGTTCGTTGGGGGGTCAGCTTCCGGAACGGACCCGTTCGATGTATTCCGATGTGCGGGTGTCGACCTTGATCACGTCGCCTTCCTGTAGATGGAAGGGAACCTTGACCGTGGCACCGGTCTCGACCTTGGCCGGCTTCGAGCCTCCGGACGCGGTATCCCCCTTCCGGGCCGGATCGGTCTCGACGATGGTCAGGTCCACGAAGGTCGGAAGGTCGATGGTGATGGGCTTCTCCTTGTAAAAGAGGATATTGACCGGCATCTGCTCCTTCAGGAAGAGAATGCGGTCTCCGAGATCCTTCTTCGTCAGGGTGATCTGTTCGTAGGACTCGTTGTCCATGAAGTAGTAGTCCTCGCCCTGGGCATAAAGGAACTGCATCGTCTTCTCCTCCACGTCGGGAACATCGAACTTTTCCCCGGAGCGGAAGGTTCTCTCGATGACAAGACCCGTCTTCATGTTCTTGAGCTTCGTCCGGACGAAGGCTCCGCCCTTTCCGGGCTTGACATGCTGAAATTCGACGATGAAATAGGGCTCTCCATCCACTTCAAGTCTTGCTCCACCACGAAAGTCACTGGTGACGATAACGGCCATTCATGCTCCTTGATGTCTCCGGACGTGCCGGAGGTGACGTTTATGTGCGCGGCACTCCGGGGGCTTTTCTTTGAAGATGGTCAAGAAGCCCCAGGAGGCCGAGTCGGTAGACGACAGGGCCGAGACCCCCGATGGTGCCAACGGCAATGTCGGAGACAAGGCTCGTCGCCCGGAAAGATTCCCGGCGAAAAACATTGGAGAGGTGGACCTCGACGACGGGGATCTCCACGGAGAGAAAGGCATCGCGAATGGCGATGCTGGTGTGGGTGTAGGCGCCAAGATTGGCCACCGCCCCATGGGTTCCGTCCTCTCCTGCGGCATGGATCCGGTCGACGATGGCCCCTTCGTGGTTCGATTGGAAAAAGACCGGAAGAAAGCCCTCGCTCTTGCCAAGAGCCTCGATCTCCTCATGGATCTCGGCCAGGGTCCGTGTCCCGTAATGTCCCGGCTCCCTCTTTCCCAAGCGGTTCAGGTTCGGGCCCTGAAGAATCAGGATCTTATACATGTCATTCCTGATCCTTCAGGGCCTCTTCGATCGTCCGGGCCACGAGGAGACGACAAAGACCGATGTTGGCGCCCGGCTTCAGCGCCAGAAAGAGGGCTTCGTTCGTGCCGATGGGCAGTCCGTAAAGCGTCGCCCGGTCCATCCAGACGACCGTTCCCTGAAGATCTCCCCATCCGAGCATCCGGGTCATGTCGGAGACCGCGCGCACGATCTCGACCCCTTCGGCCGCCAGGATGTCTCCCCACTGTCCGGAATCGGATGTCTCCACAGACAGGCCATCGAGGGAGGCCCGGACATAGCCGGTAAAGGCCCGGCCCATCCGCTTCTGAACCGCATCCACGATCTTTCCTGCGACCCCCTCGGGAAGGGACGGAGGCGCGGAGGGAGCGACAGGTTCCGGAGCGGGCGCAGGAGGATAGGGGACTTCGGGCTCCGGCTCCTGTTCCTCCGGTTCCGGTTCGGCCATCGTGGGAGGGGCTTCCTCCTTGAGGGGCTCAGGGAGGGGCTCCGGCTCTGGCTCAGGCTCGGGAGCAGGGGAAGGTTCCGGCTCCTGTTCCTCCTGTGGCTCTGCCGGGATCTCCTCCGCGGGCTCGGGGGTTGGTTCGGGAACGGGAGGCTCCGAGAGGGGGGGCGTCGGCTCGGCCGGAGGGATTAGCCGCAACATGGTCCGGACGGAATGGAGCTTTTCCGGGACAGTCTTGTTGCCGGGATCCTTGGCCAGGACCGCCTCGTAGACGGCCATCGCCTCTTCGATGTGTCCCTGATTGACGAGAAGGTCTCCCATCGTTTCCGTCTGGGGCAGGGCCGATTCCTTGGGGGGAGCCGGGGCTGCCTGTTTGGGCTCTTCGGGGACCGCCTCCGCCGCGACCTTTTCGAATAGCTCGTGGGGCATCTCGACGATCGTCTCCTCGGGGGCGGGGGCTGCGGGAGCTTCTGTTGCGGGCTCCGGCTCCTGGGAGAGGGGCTCCGCCACCTCCTCGGGGGCTTTCGGTTCGGGTTGAGGCGGTGCTGGTGGAGGGGGTGGCGGGGACGAAGCTGCCGAGGCCGCATCGACCTTCTGGATGATCTCCGTCATTTCGGGATCTCCGGGAGAAAGGGCCAGTGCGGAGGTGGCCATGGCCTTGGCTTCCGGAAGTCTCGACTTTTCAAAATACAGCGGAGCAAGGTTCTTGAGGGCGATCAGGTTGTCGGGGATCGTCCGGTTGACGAACTCGAACTGCTCGATGGCGCGATCGGTCTCCCCCTCTTCGCGCAAAAGCTTCCCGTAGGCAATGCGGGCGGCCAGATAGTAGGGATAGTATTCCTCCCCGTTCTTCAGAAGCTCGAGGGCCTCTTTTTTCCGGCCGGCCTCAATGTAGGCCTCGGCTAGCTGAAGGAAGGAGCGGCTTTTGGGGTTGGCCTTGATCCGCTCTTCCAGAACCTTCAGTTCTTCAGGATTCATAAGTTTCCCGCCGTGAAGGATAAAGTGTCCGCCCGAAGGTGGTGCCGATTGAGTTCCGCCGCGAGTCGATCGGCGTGTATCCTAGCAATGATAGGAGATAATTGCAAGAAAATCCCTCAAACGCCTGTCTTTATGAGGTTTTAGACGCACTTGCCATGTGTCCTGCCGGAAACGGCACTACGCCTCCTCTGTGACAGCGTTGTTCGGGGGGGAGGGGCGGAAGGGGAGGTTCTCGAAGATCATGCGGGCCAGAGCGTCCTTTGAGCGCCTTGAGACGGGAAGGCAACCTCCATCGGGCCTCAGGAGGAGCGCTTCGTTTTCGGAGGAGCCGAAACCGGTGAGCGGGTTTGAGATGTCGTTGGCCACCAGGAGGTCGACCCCCTTGGCCCGACATTTTTCCAGAAGCTTCTCCCGGTCGAGGGAGGATTCCGCGGCAAATCCGACCAGGCACTGGCCCGGACGCCTCCTTGCCGCCAGTCCCTTCAGTATGTCGGGGTTTTCCTGAAGGTCAAGGCTCCAGCCCCGCCCGTTCTTTTTCCGCTTTTCCGTCATCGCCGATGTCGGGCGATAGTCGGAGACCGCGGCGGCCATCACAAGGATGTCGCAGGCAGGAAAAAGGTTCTCCAGCCTCTCTTTCATCTCCAGGGCCGTTTCGACGGCGTGGACCTCGACGTCCGGCGGAGAGGAGAGGGCGGTGGGGCCCGTCACCAGCGTGACCCGCGCCCCGAGCTCCCGGGCCGCCCGGACAAGCGCCAGGCCCATAAGTCCGGAGGATCGGTTTCCGATGAATCGGACCGGGTCGAGCGGCTCGTAGGTGGGTCCGGAGCTGACCAGAACATGACGTCCCGAGAGGGGGCCCTGAGAGCGAGTCTGTCCTGAAGGCAGGTGGCGACGGACGGCCTCGAGAATCCGGTCGAGCGAGGCCATCCGGCCCTGTCCGGAGCGTCCGGAGGCGAGGGCGCCCTCCTCGGGGGCGATTTCGACCACGCCCCGGCGGACAAGACGGCCCCGATGTTCTTCGGTTGCCGGATGAAGGTACATGGCCTCCTCCATGGCCGGAGCGACAAGGATCGGAATGCGTGCCGAAAGGGCAAGGGTCGACAGGAGATCGTCGGCGAGCCCCAGAGAGAGGCGAGCGATAAAGTTGGCCGAGGCGGGAGCGATCAGGAGAATGTCGGCGGAGTCGAGAAGGGCGAGATGGCGGATGCGCCCTGTGCCCTCGCCTTCGGAAAAGAGATCGGTCTCGACCTTGTGATCCGAAAAGACCTCGGCGGAAAGGAAGGGGAAGAAATGGCGGGCGTTGGCCGTGGCCACCACGCGAACCGTCATCCCTTCCTCTCGGAGCCGACGGATCAGGTCGAGGGATTTGTAGGCGGCAATGCTCCCCGTCACGCCGAGAAGGAGGGAGGGAGAGGAGCCTTTCAAGGGATCAGAGATCCCCGTCGAGATCGTCGCTCTCTTCCGGGGCGGAGTGCTCGGGGTCTTCCTGGTAGACGGAGAGATCGGCCTGGATCGCTTCGGTCGATTCCCGGGCATATCCCCGGGAAGGGGCCAGCGCCTCTTCATGCTGACGGCGAGCAGCACGAAGGGCTTCCTTGTGCTTCTGCTCGGCAACGACCGCGGCCGGGCCGGTTATGATCGGAACGGATTTCGAAAGGATTTCGGCAAGACCGATGGTGGTCTCCTTGTGGTAGGGCCAGTCGCCCACGGGGGCATGCCCTTCCATGATCTGGCGGGTACGCTTGGCGGCCGCAATGACAAGGCGGTACCGGCTGTCGATGACGTCGTCGGCATAGTCGATCGGTTGTGAGACGATATCGTTCATGGGGCTCCTCTTGCGTTTGGGCAGTCTTGACTCTGCCACCTTAAGTGGGATGTGGCTCTGATGTTCCCTTTTTGGCGCCGGTCAGGCGTGCGGCTGGGGATTTCCGGAAAACTCCTTGAGAAAGACCTCTTCCATAAAGCCCAGAAGGCCCGCCTTCCTGTAGTGCTCCGCCCGAATGATGGCGAGGAGATCCTGCGCGGTCCGGTCGAACTCCCGGTTGATCAGAAGATAATCGTACTCATTATAGCTGACAATTTCATTTTTTGCGCGTTCGAGGCGCTTCCTGATCGTTGCCTCCGAGTCCTGGGCGCGGGAGGAGAGTCGTTGCCGGAGAATGTCATAGGACGGGGGAAGGATGTAGACGGAAATGCTCGGAATGTTGCTGGCTCTCATCGTCCGGGCCCCCTGAATGTCGATGTCCACAAGGACGTCCTTGCCCTTGGCGAACGAGGCCTCGATTTGGGAGCGGGCTGTGCCGTAACGATTGCCATAGACCTCCGCGGTCTCGAGAAAGTCCCCCCGGTCCTGCATCTCCTGGAAGACCTGGGGGGAGACAAAGAAATAGTCGACGCCGTCCACCTCGCCGGGACGGGGCTCCCGGGTCGTGTAGGAAATGGAGTAGGTGATCCAGCTCACGAGCGAGGAGACCCGGCGGCAGAGACTGGTCTTTCCGGCACCCGACGGAGCCGACACGATGTAAAGAAGAGGCTGTCCCAGATCGGGCGGGAGCCGGTACCAGCCCTCATCGGGAATCAGAGGGGCGAGTCGGGAACGGGGCTCCGGATTGCTCTCTTTCACAGAAGGATCCTTGTCGAAGGGTGGGTCGGTGTCATTCGAGGTTCTGGACCTGCTCCCGGAAGCTCGAAAGGATGTTCCGGATTTCCATGGCCGGCTGGAAGAGGTCGGGCCAGGGTTCCTTGGAGATGAAGGTGGTGAGCTCCCGGTTCATCTCCTGAGCGAGGAAGTCCAGGGAGCGGCCCAAAAGGCCTCCCTTTTCCATCTCCCGCTCCGTCTGGGCCAGATGAATATGGAAGCGCTTCCACTCCTCCTCGTTGTCCTTCTTCGCCAGATAAAGGAGGGCCTCTTCCTCAAACCGCTTGCCAGGGTCCGCCTCGATCTCCTTGAGATAGGACTTCATCCGATCGAGAAACTGGCGTCGGATTTCCTTCTTCGCGGACTTTCTGCGGCTGTCCATCTGGTCCGAAAGCCCCCGCATCCGGGAGAGAAGATCGAGAAGGACGCCACGCAGGGATTCCCCCTCCCGCTGGCGGGAAAGGATCAGCGCGTCGAGGGTTCGGGAAAAGTGCTCGAGGGAGGCGGCTTCGTCCAGGGTCGGCGCCTCCTGGAATCCATCGGTGGAGAGGACCGAAAGGATATGCTCAAGGCGAACATCCTCCTTGAGACCCAGATGCTGGGAGAGGAGTGTCAGATTGCCGTAGGCCCGGACTCCCTTTTCAAGAAAGGAATTCAGGCGTCGGCCGGAGCCGTCACTGCGGGAGACCGTGACGTCGACCCGCCCCCGGGAGAGCTTCTGTGTCAGAAGCTTCCTCATGGAGGGTTCGATCGCCTCCCATTCGGAGGGAACCCGGAAGACGGTTTCGAGGGAGCGGTGATTCCAGGAGCGGATCTGGATCCGGTAGCCCGATGGCAGAGTCGCATCTGCAAAGCCGGTCATGCTGGAGACCAAGGCCGCAGGCGCGGCGGGTTGGGATCCGCTCACCGGCTTTCTCCAAAGGACGGGACGGGAAGAATCATTCGGTCGAGATCTCCTGCTCCATTTGCTGGGATTCCGGTACGATCCGGACAAAGCGTTTGGCCAGATCGGAGGTTCGGATCCCTTGGACCCATTCCGCCTCCTCCGACTGTCCCGAGCGGCGAAGCTCGTTTTCATATTCTCCGAGGTGGCGGCCAACCGCCTCCGTGTCGGCCGCCTGAAGGGAGGCAAGGACAACCTTGGCCCCCTTGGCAATGCGTCGGCGTATGGCGTCCCGGTCGAAGCCGAACTCGGGCTGGGGCATCAGGTAGACCGACCCTCCGGTCATCCCGGCACAGATCCAGGGACCCGGATCGCCCAGGACGACCGCCCGGCCGTTGGTCATGTATTCGAAGGCGAATCCCTTCATGTTGGCCCGAAGCCCCAGGTGCCCCACACCGTCGTCGACAGGACCCGTGATGCGTCCCCCGATGACGACATCGGCTCCCGAGAGGCGGATGCAGGCTCTCGAGTCGCAGTTTCCCTGAATCAGAAATAGGCCTCCCTGTGCTCCGTACCCCAGGGATTTCCCCACGGAACCATCCACAGGGACGCCGTTCCCGTTTCGGGCCTTCATCACGACGATCCGGCCGCCGATGGCACTCTTCCCCACCCCGTCCTGAGCTCCTCCCGTCACATGGAGGGTCATGTTTTCCCGAAGGAAGGCCCCCATCCCGTTTCCGGCAATGGAGCCGCTTCCGAGACGGATGTCGATGGGAGGATGCGCCGGAAACTCCCGGGTGAGTACGCCCGAGAGATGGGTCCCGATGTTCCGGTCCTGGGAGTTGACGGAGTTGACCGAGAGGGAGACGGTCGTGGGATGCTTCTTCAGCTCCCTGACCACCTCCTCGGTGATCTTTTCCGTCATCGTCACATCGGGAGATCCTCCGATCCCGCACACTCCCTCGATGTCGAGCCCGTAGGGCAGGGGATTGAGAAGGGAGGTCAGGTCGAGCCTGTCGGCATGGCGCATCTGGGCCAGATATCCGGTATTGCCCACGATGGACTGGGCGTTGGAGACCCCCAGCCCCGCCAGAATTTTCCGGAAATCCTCGCCCATGGCCCGGAAGAAGTGAACGAGCTGGCGCACCGCAAATTCATAATCCCGGGGAACGAATCTCTTGAGGCCATGTTTTCTGGCCTCCTCTTCGTTCTCGATCTGGGTGGCGATCCCCACATGGCAGGTATCAGTCTGGCATTCCCGGCAGATGGTGCATCCGATCGCCACCATCGGAAGGGTCGCAAATCCCACCCGGTTGGCGCCGAGGCACATGAGCTTGACCACGTCCACGGAGGACTTGAGTCCTCCGTCCCCCCAGACCTCCACCTGGTCCCGGAGCCCGGCCGAAAGGAGCGCGCGATGGACCTCGGAGACTCCGATCTCCACGGGAAGGCCGACATGCTTGAGGGCATGAAGCCGTGCCGCCCCCGTTCCCCCGTCGTAGCCGCTGACGGTGATGATGTCGGCCCCGGCCTTGGCGATTCCAATGCCGATCGTGCCGACCCCCGGGATGACCGGGATCTTCACGATGATTCGGGCGCGCGGGTTGGCGCTTTTGAGTTCCGCCACAAGCTGGGCGAGATCCTCGATCGAATAGAGGTCGTGATTGTTCGAGGGAGAGATGAGGTCGACGCCCGGATTGGCGCGACGGGCTCGGGCAATTTTCTGGGAGACCTTGCGTCCGGGCAGATGGCCGCCCTCTCCTGGCTTTGCGCCCTGTCCGATCTTGATCTCAAGGAGCCCGGAGGAATTGAGGAGGCGGATATTGACCCCGAAACGGCCCGAGGCGATCTGCTGGCCACGGCTCTTGGGATATTTGCCGATCATGTCCCCGATTTCGCCGCCCTCTCCGTTTAATGAAATGATCCCCAGCTGCTCGCAGGCTTCGGCATAGGCCCGGTAGGCCACCTCTCCCTGGGAGCCGAAGCTCATGGAGCTGATGACGAAGGGGTAGTTCTGTTCGAGGATCGAGACATCGACCCGCTCCGGCGACAGGGGGGAGCCGTGAGGAACGAGATCGAGCAGATGGCGAATCGAAATGGGGTTTTCGGTCTCGATCCCCGAGAGCTTTTCCTGATATTTCTCGTAGGGCTCGTTGGAGTTGGCCACATCGAGCGCCAGCTTCCAGACCTTTGGGTAGAGATGAAAGACGCGGGAGGGCTTGTCCGTTTTCGGAGACTGGAAGAAGGGGGCCCGGGCCCGGGCCTCCCCCTGAAGCCGCGACCAGGAAAGGCCCGACTTTTCGCTGGTGAAGAAATTGGGCGTGGTGAAGAGCTGGGCCAGGTCCACCGAGAGCCCGATTGAGCTCATGAGACGGCCGTACCCCCGCATCTCATGGATTCCCATCGTGGAGATGATCTTTTCGATGCCCTTGTGGATGGAGGTGACGGTCCTGTCAATGCGGGCCGTTCCCTCCTCGACGGAGTAGGCCAACGCTCCCTTTTCGGGAACGAGAACCGACTCGAGCATCAGGAAGGGGCACATGGCATCCGCCCCCATGGAGAAGTAGAAGATGAGGTCGTGAAGATTGCGAAGGGCCCCGCTGTGGACGACGAGAGAGAGCAGCCGTCGCAAATTGGGCGAGCCGGCCGGAACGGGACGNNCCCTGTCGATGGCGGCGACGGTCAGCGCCGGCTCGATCCAGAGTCTTCCGGGAAGGAGGGAGCGGCTGTCGTCGATGATCAGAATTTCCGTTCCCGACAGGGCAGCCGAAACGGCCTCCTCCGCAAGTCGGGCCAGGGCATCGGGAAGGGCCTCGTGGTCCTCCATCGTCGAATCCAGGACCCGAATCGCCTCCCGGGGGAAATAGCGGGGAAGGTCTTCCAGAAGATAGGTCCCGTGGTTTTTGGCCAGTGCCCTGTATTGGTCGAGGGGGATGGGAGAGCCGAAAAGGTGGCCTCCCAGCAGGATGGGAAGGGAGATGTCGAGACCCTTGGGAACGCGCACCGTCTCGGAAAAATAAGGACGGGGGCCCAGGACGATCCTGGGAGAGAAATGCTCGGACTCCCGCTCCCGGTCGATGGCGGGATTGGTGACGACCGCCACGCTCTCCTTGAAGAAGTCGGGAATGTTCTGTCGCTCATTCGACAGGGGGGCCAGGGGACCGTCGAAGCCCAGGGATCCCACCGGGTCGATGCCGAGAGAGGCCATTCCCGAGAGAAGTTCGATGTCCTCGACAGAAAATCCGAAAGGATTCCAGAGGGTCTGGGGACGCCGTTCCTCCCGGAAGAGGGTATCGGGAAGGGAGAGGAGCTCCGGGACGGGGACCTCCGTCTCGTTGGTTTGATGCTGGGTTCGGTTGATGAAAGGCGCCACCCTGGCATTGAAGCGGTCAAAAAGGGTCTTCTGGATCTCGGGATACTCGAGGGTCTTCGGTCCGTCGGAGGAGAGGATGATCGCCATCTTTTCTCCCGGAGCGAAGGGCCGGGGCTCGCTGACCAGATCATTGGCCCGAACGATTCCCCGCTCTGAGGAAAAAAAGAGGGTATGGCTTGTTTCGAAGCGCCAGAGAGGCCGAAGCCCCAGGGCATCCACCGAAAAGACCGCCTCGTTCCCGTAGCGGGCGATGATGGCCGCAGGCCCTTGGGCCAGGGGGCCCAAAAATCGCCGATAGAGGAAGTACATGGCCCGGCGTTCCGGGTCGAGGGAGGAGATGATGTGCGTCACCGGCGGAAAGAGAATCTCCATGGCTTCGATCAGGGAAAAGCCGAACTGCACCATGAGCCCCTCGAGCGTCCTGTCGAGGTCCTGGGAGTCGCTCCCGCTGGCGACCGGAGGAATCCCCAGCATGGCGGACTCCCGCCGGAGCTTGTCGATCGTGTTGATCTCCCCGTTGTGGCCAAGAACGGAAAAGGGCTGGACGCGTTCGGTCACCGAGAGGGTGTTAGTCGAATAGCGGCTGTGTCCGAGAACGAGCGAGGCCCGACACTGGGGATCCTGGAAATCCAGAAAGTAGTCCGAGAGGATGAAGCTTGTCCCCTTGACCTTGTAAACCACAACGGCCGGGGAGAGGGAGGCAACATGAAGGATCCCGTCCTTCTCAAGACGGGTGCGGGCCCAGAATGTGGCATGCAGAGGGTCCGATCCTTCCGGGCAAAGAAGGGCGACCTGCCAAAAGTGGGGATGGTTGTCCGAGAAGGGTGTGACCCGGCGGGGAAGGGTCTGGCCGCGACGCACCATAAGGACCTCGAAGCCCTCGTCGGCCAGAAGTCGGCGCAGGGTCGAGGCCTCGCTGTCAGGGTGATCGCCTCTCAGGTAAAGATGGGCGGCGACAAATCGGGGGCTGTCGACGACCCCCGGATCCACTCCTTCCTTGACGAGCCACCGGCGCCAAAGGGGTTTGGGGATATCCATCTGGATTCCGGTTCCGTCTCCCTCGTTCCGGATCTGCCCGGCCCGATGCTCCATCTTTTGAAGGGCCTCGAGAGCCTCGTGAACGAGGCGATGGGAGGGGCGTCCATCCCTGGAGAGAACCGCGATCACGGCGCAGCTGTCCCTCTCCTGATCGGCAAAGGATCCCGAGAGGCTCGGAATGTCTTTGGGGGAAGAGACGGAGGTCATTGGGGCTATTTTCTCGACGGAAAGCTCCGCGGCATCCGTATCCGGGGTCATCGGTCGCTCCCCTCTCTGATCGTGGAGCCGTGGTCGAGGCGAGGGGAGGGGAAAGGGGCAACGAAGGGGATGACAGTCATCTTTTTCTTCTGGTCCTGTTCAAGGATCGGAAAGAGATCCGAAATATGGATGTGACAAGGAAGCGAAAGGGCCCGGTCACGTGAGGTCGTCTAAAATCATAAGGTCTTCGTCGACATCGCGAAGGCGATTGCGGTTATGGCGAAACCGTCTTGAAATTATAGCCGATGAGTTTTTGGGATCGCAACCACAACAGAAGCCGAAGAGGTGCCGTGGCTCGCCTTGCGCCCTTCCCGAATGTCCTCCATGCTCTTTCGGGATGGAGCCCCCCTTATCATTCGACCGACGATTCCGAAAGGCTCCATGGGAGGATATAATCATCAAATCAACTTCTTGAAAGAAGGCGACAGAGAGGAGAGAAGGGTCATCCATGCCAAAACAGGGGAGCATACCCTCTTTTTTTCTGAGCGGCCGCCATCGGCAGCACTCCCTGATTTTTACCGAAAGACTTCTTCAGTCGATGGTCCGGGAAAAGTCCCCGCTTCTCGTTTTCTTCGAGACCCACATCCATCTTGTCTACTCTTCAATGGTTCTCGGAGCCGACAGGAACGACAATTCCCTTTTGCTCGACCCTCTGAATCCGGAAGAGGGAAACGCCCACCTGGTGCCGGGACATTCCCTTTTTCTCCATGGCAGAAGCTCCGGGATCGAGACAGGGTTCCGGGCCCGAATTCGCGGGATTTCCGAGATTTCCTCCGGACGGGCGATCCTTCTCGAATTTCCCTACGAGACCTACCATTGCCAGAGACGGGAAACCTTGAGGGTTCCCCTCCCCATCGACCTCCCCCCGATCAGGATCTCAACCAGAAGCGGCCATCAGGAGCTTGCCCGCCTGGCGGATCTTGGAGCCATGGGCATGCGCCTTCTCGTGGGAGCCCGCGATGAAAATGGGCTCCCACAACGAGCCTTCCGGGAGGACCAGATCGTCCTGCTTCCCGGAATCGACCTCGGGACACTTTCTCTTCCGGCCATGACGGCCAAGGTTGTCCATCTGGAGCAGGCCGGGTTTGAGTCGGGGCTTCCGGTTCTCTCTCTGGGGCTCCGGTTTCTGGACCTTTCCGAGGAGATTTCCGAATCCCTCGCCACCTATGTCATGAAAAAGGATGTTGAACGCCTGCTTATGGCGCGGGATGAGCATCTCGCCTGAAACAAACGGGTGCGGGGACGGTTTCGGTCGATTCCAAAGCGCCCCTTCGGATATAATGGGGCTGACAAAGAATCCGATTCGGCATTTTGCTAACCCTGTGAGGATCGTCATCCATGGCATCGAAAAAAGGCGTGGCTCTCGTCAAGACGAAGACCGTGAACGAGGGAAAAAACGGACCGTCCCTCTTTTTGACCCTGACTTTCCGGGGAGAGGGAAAGGACGATCCGCCGGTGGATCTCCAGGCCCGCCTCTGGGAAAATGTCGCCCATGTGGAAGGGGGAATCCGGACAGGGGAGCTCGTCATGGCCGAGGGCCAGCTCATCAACTACAACAACGAGACCCAGCTCAAGCTGTCCCGGATCGATCCTCTCAAGGCCACCCGCGAGGAGATCGAATCCTTCATCCCCCGCAGCAAGGTCGAATCCGGCAAGGGCATGGAAAGGATCCGGGAGTACATGGACTCCCTGAGCGATCCCCACCTGCGCGACTTCGGCCAGGCGATCGTCTCCGATCCTGAGGTGAAGGAGCTCTTTCCCCGGGCCCCGGCTGCCAAGAGAAATCACCATGCCCTGGTGGGAGGGCTGCTGGAGCACACCCTCGAATGCCTGGCCATGGGAGACGCCATTGCCCCGATCCTCTCCCTCAACCGGGACCTGCTCCTTCTGGGCCTTTTCCTTCACGACATCGGAAAGTGCTGGGAGATCTCCTCCACCGCGGGCTTTTCCTACACCGATGAAGGGCGTCTGGTGGGTCACATGGCCCTGGGGGTCGAAAAGTGCACCCAGGTGGCCAAACGGTGCCCGGAGTTTCCCGAGAGACTCCTTCGTCTTCTCCACCACTTCATCCTGGCCCACCACGGGGAGCTCGAATACGGCTCTCCGGTCCTTCCGGCGACCCCCGAGGCCATGGCCGTCCACATGATCGACAACCTCTCGGGTCAGGTCTTTGCCATGCGGCAGGTGGTCGCCGGAGCCGACGGATGGGGATACGAAAAGAACCGAGGCGCCTTCATCTACAAGGGCGGATCGGATCCGGCCAAGGTCGACCGGACCCCCCTGGGAGAAGGGGCGCGAAGGGTCTTCGATCCGTGACCCCTTCCCTGCTTTCGTCGAGCCTGATCTCCGATCTTCGCCATCTTCTGGGGAGCGACAAGGTCCTCTCCGCGGACGTGGAGAGAAAGGCCTACTCCTACGATGCGGGAATCCACCGGGTCGATCCGGGGGCCGTTGTCCTGCCCGAAAGCTCCGACGATCTCGAGCGGCTGCTCTCCTTTTCGGCAAGGCACGGGATCCCCCTGACCGCCCGGTCGGCGGGAACAAACCTGACGGGAGCCGCCATCGGCCCCGGGATTTCCGTGGCCTTCACCCGCATGAACCGGATCGGCCTTGAGGGGCTCGACCAGGGATGGGTCGAGGCGGGTCCGGGGGTTATCCTCAAAGAGCTCACCGACGTTCTCGCCCGCCGCGGATATTTTTTCCCTCCCGATCCCTCCTCGGCCCAGGCCTGCCAGATCGGGGGAATGATCGGAACGAACGCCGCCGGGGCCCATGCGCTCAAGTACGGGGCCACCAAGGAAAACGTCCGGGAAATCACCTTCATGGACTGGGAGGGGCGACGGGCCGGGGTCCGACCCGTTCCCTACACAACGTGGGACGAGGTCCCCTTCCAACTTTTTCACCCGGCGATGAAGGAGGTCGTCCGGCGCCTTCCCCATTGGGCGCCCCTCCTTCTTTCCCGCCTTCCCAGGGTCACGAAGAACTCGTCGGGCTACAACCTCTTCGACATGGCGAGAGAATACGAGCAGGGACAGAAGGGGCAAGGAGGGGTCTTCGATCCCGTCAGGCTCCTGGTGGGCTCCGAGGGAACCCTGGGATTCACCCTGTCCGCCAAGCTCAGGGTCCTTCCTCTCCCCCGCCGGCGGGTCACCCTCCTGTCCTACTTCCTGACCCTCTCCGACCTGGGCTCTGCCGTCGGTCGGATCCTTTCCCTGGGGCCGTCGGCCCTTGAGATGATGGATCGGGCCACCCTCGACCTGATCGGCCGGGACCGCTTCGGCATTCCCCGGGAGGCCGACTCCCTACTTCTGATCGAGTTCGACTCCGAGCCCCAGGAGGAGCTCATCCTCCGGACGCTGGCCCTCCTGAAGGAGTTTCCTGCTCCGGTGCCTCCCCAGGTCGCGACCGACCCGGACCACCAGAAGGCCCTCTGGCGAGCCCGCCATGCGCTCTTTCCCACCCTCTACCGCTACGACGGCGTTCATCGGCCCATCAACTTTGCCGACGACGTGGCCGTTCCCGTCGATCGTCTCCCCGAACTCCTGGCCTTCCTCCGGGACTACTTCCGGGAGGAAGGGGTCGCCGTGGCGGTCTATGGCCACATCGGAAACGGCAATGCCCACATCAACCCGCTCCTGGACGTCCGGGAGACGGGAACGATGGAGCGGCTTCTTTCCATCAGCCGAACGATCCATCATACCGCCATCGAGCGCTTCGGAGGGGTTCCCTGCGGCGAACACGGGGAGGGACGGGTGAGGGCCGAATTTCTCCCTCAGGTTTACGGCGAGGAGATCTACGAGATCTTTCGGGAGGTCAAGCGTCTTTTTGACCCCCGGGGGCTTCTGGCCCCCGGCGTCAAGATTTCGGAGGTCTCCTTTTTGGAAAACCTCGATCTTGATCGGGTCGCCCGCCCCTGCGCCACCTGCGGAAAATGCAATACGGTCTGTCCCTCCTTTGATGTTCTCAGAACGGAGTCCCAGGGAGCCCGCGGGTGGTACCAGATCCTGGCCGATCCGGCCCTCGCCGCCGTCTCCGACACGATCCTCGACGGATGCCTCAACTGCAAGTCCTGCCGGGCCACCTGTCCCGCCGGGGTCGATGTCTCCCGGGCCATCCTCGATGCCCGGGCAAAAAGGGGAGGGGACCCCCTCTCGGAAAGTCTCTTCCGGGCCCTGCTCGCCGGCTCTCTCGACAGGATCGTCCCCTGGCTCGGAAAAAGCCAGAACCTCTGGGACCGCCCCGCGGTAAGAAAGATCCTCGAGAGCGCAAGCCGGCCGCTCATGAAAAAAATCGCCCCCACCGCCCGTATTCCCTCCTCCCTCCGCCTTCCCCGTCTGGCCCCGAGGACCCTTCGGGACCGCCACCGATCCCTGACAACGGAGGGAGGAAGAAGGGGCGATCTGGCCTACTTTCATGGATGCGCCGCCCAGTTCTTCGACGACGGGATCGGGGATTCCATGATCCGGCTGCTCTCCCGGTCGTCCCGGCGCCTGGTTCTTCCCCCCCAGACCTGTTCGGGAACCCCCATCGAGACCTATGGCCATGCCGCACTGGTGCGCGAGGCGGCCAGAAGAAACCTCGAAAGCCTCTCGCCCTATCCCGTCGTGGTCACCGGATGCGCCTCCTGCACATTGGCCCTTCGGGATCTGCCGGAACATTTTGACATAGGCTCTCCCCGGCGCCGGGAGGCCGAAGCGTTGTCCAAACGGGTGGTCCATCTTTCGGAGTACATGCTCTCAGACGAGATGGACCCCGTCCGTCGGGAGATCGAACGGAATCTCGGAAACCATCCTCTCCCGGGCTCTCTGACCTATCATGAATCCTGCCATCTCCGGGCGGCCGGAGTCACCGAGGCTCCCCACCGCCTGATCGCGGGCCTTTTCGGAGATCGCTTCCGGCCCATGGCCGATTCGGACCGTTGCGCCGGAGGGGCGGGCTCCTATCTCGTCAAGAACCCGGAACTCTCCGGGAAGATTTTCGAACGCAAGCGCCGCGCCGTGGAAGAAAGCGGGGCCACCACCGTGACCACAGGGTGCCCCGCCTGTCAGATCAAACTTCGGGATGGACTCGGAGAAGGGGTCGAGGTCGCCCATCTGGCGATCCTTCTTGCCCGGGCCCTTCCCCAGGGTCCCCCTTAACCCGCAACCCACGAAAGGATCCCCCATGTCAAAGCGTCTCAGGTTCGAATGGCACTACCCCGAAGACTTCTCCCACAAGCCGGTCTCCGGGATTTACGGAGGCCTCCTGCCTTCGGGGGACCTCCTCCTGGAATTCTTTTTGGAGCGGATGGCGCCGCCGGAATACGAGATCCGGGAGATCTCGGAGTCAAACCCCGGCGGAAAGCCCGTCGAGTTCGCCGAGCAGAAGGTCGTCCGGACCGTCCAGTGCGGTATGGTGGCCAATCTGCAGAGCGTGCGCTCCTTCCATGAATGGCTCGGCCATACCCTTCGCCAGATCGATGCCCAGAAGGGGGGAGGGATCCGGGGCGAGAAAAAGACGGGGGAGGGAGGGTACCTCTAGTCGGACTCCCGGGAAAACCTCTCTTCTGAGCCGCAGTCTTTTGGGGAAGAGAGGGGGGAGTCCTTGAGGCCAGCCATGTCGAAGCACAAAAGACGCCCTCGACGGTCTCCGGAAAACCTCGAAAAGCGCGAGCGGGAGATCGTCGCCGTCCGGCGCATCCTTCCCCCCCTCGCCAAGGATCTCTGGCCGGAAGCCCGGCGGGTCCAGCGCCGCTGGACCGCCTGGCTCGGCCCCACGAACTCCGGGAAGACCCACGAGGCCCTTGCCCATCTCGAGGCCCGGGGAGGCCGCTACCTTGCCCCCCTCCGTCTTTTGGCCCAGGAGATCCACGAACGTTTCGAGGCCCGGGGCATCCCCACCACCCTCCACACGGGGGAGGAGCGAATCCTCCGGGAGGAGTCCCGCCATCTGTCGGCCACGGTGGAGATGGGGTCGACGACGGAGGAGGCGCCCTGCGTCGTCATCGACGAGGTACAGATGATGGCGGACCGGGAACGGGGACCTGCCTGGGTCCGGGGCCTTTTGGGATCTCCCTCGGAGGAGATCATGGTCTGCGGAACGCCCCATGTGGAGGGAGCCCTTCGGCGCCTGGCCGACTATGCCGGCGTCGAACTCGACGTTCGGTACACCCGTCGCAAGACGCCGCTGTCCGTCTCCTCCGCCCCGATTCCCCTCGACCGGGTTCCCGACGGAAGCATCGTTGTGGCCTTCACCCGCCTCGATGTCCTTTCTCTGGCCCGCATCCTTCGGGACCGGGGCCGCCCGGTGGCCACCATCTACGGGGCCATGCCGCCCGAGCTTCGGCGCTCGGAGTCCCGGCGTTTCCGGGCGGGGGAGGCCCTGGTCATGGTGGCCACCGATGCCGTGGGCATGGGGCTCAATGTTCCGGCCGAATACGTCATCTTCTCCACGGCCGCGAAGTTCGACGGCCGCATGGACCGCATCCTCGAACCGGAGGAGGTTCGTCAGATCGGCGGTCGCGCCGGACGATTCGGCCTTCACGAACAGGGGATCATCGCGGGAATGGACCGGCGAACCCATCAGATCGTCGCCCGCCAGTTCTCCCACCCCTCCATTCCCGTGAACGGACCCTTTCCCTTTGTCCCGGACTATCCGATCGTCCTGTCGGCCTCGGAGGTCACGGGCAGCGCCAACCTCGAGGTCCTCCTCTCCCGCCTGCATGCCTCCATCCTCTCCGACGCCCATCTCCGTTCCGGGATCGGACCCGAGATTCGCCAGAAGGCGGCCCGGATCGAACGTCTCGCCCCGCTTCTTCCCCTCTCCGAGCGATGGCTTCTCCTCTTCGCTCCGGAAAACCGCACCACCGAATACGAGTTCTGGCGCTGGGTCGGAACGGTGGCGGGGGGCAACACGGGGCGGGACCCTGTCGTTCTGGCCCCCGAGATCCGCTCCATCCAGGGGCGGCAGGAAGGGGAGGAGGCGCTGGCGCGGATCACCCTCTACCGATGGCTGGCGCTTCGCCTTCCCCACCGGTTTCCCGAATACGATCGGGCGGTGGGACTCTATGCGAGGGTTCTCGAGGAGACGCGGGTGATCCTCGAGCGGGAAGGGAGGGTCAGGAGGCGGAAAGGGAGGGCGGATCCGGGGACCCGGTCGACCGATTGAGATATCGCCCCAGGCGAAAGGGAATCCCGGAAAAGGTTTCGGTCCATTCCTCCTTTTTTTCGAAGATCCGGGAGGCAATCTTGTCGGTTTCCCGATCCAGATGGCATCCTCCGGCCACGCGTTTCCAGACCGGAGTGGCCATCTTCTGGAGGGTCGCCACCGGGGGATGATCGGAGAGAACGTGCTCCATCATGAAAAAGGTTCCCCCTGGCCGGAGAACCCGCCGGATCTCCAGAAGGGCGGCGTCGGGGTCGGAGACCGAGCACAGGACAAGAGCGGAGATGCAACTGTCGAAGCTCTGATCGGCAAAAGGGAGGGCCGTTCCGGAGCCTCTGACAACCGCTCCCGCCTGGCCCATCCCCTTGGCCAGCCCCTTTTGAATCATGGGCCAGGAGATCTCTAAAAAGACCCTCCGTGTACCGGGGAGGGAGAGAAAGGGCAGGTTGGCTCCCGTTCCCGAGCCCAGGTCGAGGATGGTTCCGTGAACGTCCCGAAGGAGTCTCTTTCGGAGGGGGGAGAGCCGTCGACTCTCCACCGACCGAAGGAGGGGGTCGTAGACCGCGGCAAAGAGCCGCTCCCAAAGAGAGGATCGCGGTGGGTTGGTGGTCTTCATGGAGGGCCCTCCGGGTCTTGAGGGGAAACGACAAAAGTTAAAGATAAGGGCATGCACGCAACGTCTTTCGTTCACCGCCTACTTTCTCATGATTCGGGGAAAGGATCCAGGCAAATCCTTGGCCAACTGCCGCATTTGCCATATAATGTCCTTCTAAACGACAAGGACCGGATCCGGGTCGCCTGCCTCTTCCTTATTGCAGAAGGATACCCCATGAGAAAAGCTGACGCGCTCTCCCATCTTCCCTTTCGCCACATTCTTCCTGTCATTCTTATGGCCACCCTTTCCCTTTTTCTCCTCAGGGGGGTGGCACAGTCAGCGGTGCTTCCTCTGAGCCTGTCGGTCCAGGGAATGGGCATCGGGGCCCTGTCGGGCCAGTCTTCTCTCTCCGGAGACGTTGGAGGATACAGCGGCGGAGGATTTGGCGCCGGATTTCTCGGAACCCTTCACCTGACCGATTCCGTGGCTCTCCGGGGGCAGGCAAACTACCTCCATTTTACCGGAACCCCTCTCATGACCGCCTTCCCGGTGACGCTGGGCCTTGAGTATGATTTTTTGAGATTCACCAGTCTCTTTTATCTTTACGGAGCCCTTGATGCCGGCTACAACAATACCCAGGCGGCGGGAACAGGGGGCAACAGCATGACATGGGATGCCGCGCTGGGAATCAACCTCGGTCCCGTCTACGGAGAGATCCGGTATGCCCAGATCATGGGTCCCGTTGTGACCACATCCCAGGGCTCCCTGGGGACGATGACCTATGTTCCGGTCGTCATCGGGTTTACCTTTTTCTGAGACTGAGACAAAATTTTCCAGGTGTTTTGAGCAGAAGGCCAATCAGGGAAAGGATATAAGGAGGAGTGGTGCCGAGGGGCGGAATCGAACCGCCGACACGAGGCTTTTCAGGCCTCTGCTCTACCGACTGAGCTACCTCGGCACAGCGGTTGACTATAAAGGTTCCGACCCTCAGGTGTCAACAAAAAAATCATCCCTAAGAACCGCGATTGACTGA
>DGKK01000012.1:4852-14880 GCA_002387725.1 Nitrospirae bacterium UBA4572 | reverse complement strand
GGCGAGCCAGTGAGTCAGAAAATGAACGATCTCCCCCACCGTCTCCGGCGCCGTCGACTGCCCCATCTCGGCCACTTTCCGGGTAAAGTCCCGGTGCTCCTTCTCGTGGAGCTGGAGATAGTGTATGAGAGGATCTTCATAGGGAAGACTCTCCCAGAGAGCCTCTTCCGTAGAGAAGTGGAGGGCGGCATAGGCTCTCAGTTCGGACAGCACCTCGGCAAGGGCCGGGGCCCCCGGAACTCCACGCGAGAGGGCGGGAAGCCGGTTGACAAGCTCGACGAGCCCCCGGTGCTGGTGGTCGATCTCCTCGAAGCCCGTTTCGAAATTCTCGTTCCAGAAGAAGACCTGGGGAAGAATGTCGGACGGAAGAGCGGTGGATTCGGTCGTCGCCCTCTTTTCCATGGAAATGAGAAACCTCCTTGATGGGGATGGAAAGAGCGTTTCGATTGCGCCTCACAATGGCTCCCTCGAGAAAGAACGACGAAGGAGTGAGGCGGACTGGCCATAAGGACATTCATGTTTCAAGCGGCAGGTTTTCGTTGATGAACCGGTTGATGCTCCTGTCACCTGGCAGTAGGGAATCCATCTTCGGGGGGGTTGGGTGTGCCTGTCCGGAACCTTCTTTGTCCAACTTGAATCTCTGAGCTCCCGTCGCCTCCCCGAAAATACTCGTCGAGCGCTGCAAGAATTTCGGCGTGGACCGACCGGTGTTCCCTCACGGCCCGTTCCCAGATGGACTGATAAATTNNTCTGGTGGGGGATACTTAATTTCCTCATCGATGCGGAGGGTCATCCGTTTCATCGTTCCTCTTTAGCCTCAAAGTCAAATCTTTAAAAACAATACAAGTAATTATGTTTATTTACTTAGATCATCCCTCAGATTCGCCGTGGGGAAAAAGCAACGCCTCACGTCACGTCAGGGGGAAATCTTCGGGTGGGGTCTTCTGCCCCCTGACGGAGGACAGCAAAGTGGATCGGCCCAACGATCTTCCCGGAGCTCTCCATCGCCGGTTGAACCAGCGGACCGGGATCCAATCCCGTGTCGGAACCTCAGGGCTGAAGGCCATTCCGTGTTCCCCCGAATGGTGAGGGCTCCTCCCCTCATGTTTCGAACGATCCCTTTATACGACCCCGCATGCCATCCAATCGACGGATGACGGTGCCGATGAATTTTTTCAGGAGGTTCCCGGAGGCGACATCTTTCATGTGGACCACACTCTGCTCGATCTTTTTGGAAAAGTCCTGCATCTCTCCAATCCGCCTCTGGACATCCTCGATGTTTTCCCGCATCGCCCCGAGTTCGGAGGCGATCGACGAGACCGTCTTCGAGATCTCCTCGACGGATTTGCGGGTCCGGTCGGAAAGTTTTTTGATCTCCTCCGCCACCACGGCAAAACCGCGGCCGGCTTCCTTTGCATGAGCGGCTTCGATGGCCGCGTTGATGGAGAGAAGGTTCACCTGGCTCGAGATTTCCTGGATCTCAAGGCCAATCGAAGAAATGCGCTCAAGGACCGACTGAAACCGGTCGAAATTCGCAATCGATTCCTGCCCTTTCCGGATCATGGTTGCCACATCGACCCGTTCCATCTGCGTCCGGAGGATGTCGGTCATCGAGCCGATATCGCGGTCGTGCATCCGGTTGACCTCCTCGAGCTGGACGATGTAGTTTCTTACAAAGACCAGGTCGGACTGAAGCTCCCCCAGCGCTAGCCTCTCCTTTTCACACATCCCGTTCTCCATTTTTTCCCCTTTCGGCCATTCTGCCGGTCCTCTGATTCCGGAGGTCTGCCTCATGTGAAGATGTTCGCATCGAATCCGACCCGCGCCTTCGCGATCCAGTCCAGAAACTTTTTTGTCTCCTTTTCGCGAAAAATGGAGCCATGCTGAGGGCAGATCATCCGGACGGGCAGGGGCCGGATCTTCGACAGCCAATATTCGATCGCCCGGGATGTGGCCACGTAGCGCACGTGGAAGCCCTCCATATGCCGGACATGGTCCTCGAAGTCCTCCACATAGAGAGGGGTCTCCCCCTTCGGATAGATGGCCGCCCCCAAATCCCCGGTGAAAAGAATTCCCGACGCATGGTCGAAGACGTGGAAGTTCCCGGGTGAGTGAAGAAAATGGGCCGGAATGAATTCGAGACGGTTCCCGGAGGACAGGGTCAGGGATCCCCCGTTGTCCGGGATCCCCTCGATCCGGTCCAGGGCCGCAACGCCATAGTGAATGAGGAAGCGGATCCAGAGAGCCGAGACATGGATCCGCGCCGGTGTCATGTCCATCCAGGAGGCCAAGCCTCCTCCCACATCGGGATCCTGGTGACAGAGAAAGATGTGGTCGACCCTTTCCGGATCCACGAATTCGCTCATATTGACGACGACTCGGGAAAAGACTCCGAACCCTCCGGGATCGAGAAGGGTTCCCCTCCCGTTGTTGATGATCAGGTATTGGTTCGTCTGAACCCCTTCCTCAAGTCCCGTCTCATCGCGTCCGAGCCAGACAAATTTGTGGTTCGGGGACTCATAGACGATTTCGGATGCCATAAACTTTCTCCTTCATGAGGGCGAGCCTTCTTGCGTGACGGATTCCGCAAAAACGGTTCTGGGTAGTTTGGATCGCCATGGAAATATCCGCCGCTTCTATCATGGACGGTCCCGCCACGCCCTCGGCCGGGGAAGGGCGAAGATCCCCCCAAAGGTTTCCCAAAACCCTCGCTGCCATAAGGACCCTCGTTTTGAAGCGCCTCGATGGACGCTCCTCAAACAGGAGATCGTGCTAATTCCTGTCAGCATGGGTTTTCCAGTACAAGGATAAAAAGCCGTTTCCTCGCCGCCTGAGAGGAGACGTCAAGGGGGTTTGCTCTAGGGATGGCAGGCCCCTTTTGGGGCAACGAGGTCATCGGTTCAATAAAAACTCCTCCACTGTCACAGGATCTCCGAAAGGGACCGGAAACCGTTGGAGGAATTTCTTTCTGACGACGTTTCTTGCTTTTTCGAGATCCGTATTTCGAAGAAGAATGGCCCCCAATCCTTTTTTTTGGTCGGCGAAAAGAATATCGGTGGTGTAACGGACCGAATCGAGGAGGGAGATATGGCTCCATTGGTCTGCATCTCCGATCCAGAAGGGAAGGATCACCAGCTCTTTCCAGCGCTCCGGCGCGATCAAACCGGCAATCTCCTCCATCGAATCCATGTCGAAGCCCTGTTCCGACCATCGTCGACAAAAGTGAAGGTCAGCCGACATCATCCTTTGGCCCTCCACGACGAGAGAGGTCGAGGTCTTGTGAAGGAAGCGGTTGAAGAGATCCAGTCCGGCAGTTTCCAGCATTTTTGCGGGAAACGAGGCGCTTCCCAGGGGAAAGATCCCGCCCACGAAAACGGTGAAATGAATCGAAATATTTCCATTGACGAGTTTTCCGTAGTGGCGGACTTCAGAAAAGGCTTCAGCGATCTGAACAGTCCCCTGGTCCGGAAGAATTTCCCGGATCCATCTGTCGCGCTGAAATCGGTAGACGATTTCAGAACGACCTCCCGGCCCCTTTCGGACAAAGGCGACCGACTGTTGAAACTCTTCCGGGAGGCTTTTGAGAAAATGGCCCACAAGAGATTCGATTTCGGAATCCTTGACCCACTCCGTGAGTTTGTGGGTCAGATCCCAAGGGTTGAGACGGATAATGTCGTCCAAATCCTTCGACACCATTTTCGGCCCCTCGCCAGGGACGAGAACCAGGAGATGGCCCGAGGGAATGGAAAAAAACACCACTCCCAGCGTCTTGGCCCCCTGAATGCGATCGAGTTTCAAAGCGAAGCGGTCTCCGATTTTCGAAACTCCTTCCGAAAATTTATTCCAGAAACCGGCCAAATGCGATTTTTCGGCGGGGGCGACATCTTCTTCCAGCAGGGTCCTGAAAGATTCGACGGAGCTACCAAAGGAGGCTTCTGGCCAGATCCGCCGAAGGACCGGAGAAAAGAACATCAGGCCCATGGTCGGGTGGAAAAAAGCGCTATTCGGTCCGGCATGGCGGAGGAAGGCTTTCGTCTCCTCTTTGGGAAAAAGGGTCGATTCGAACAGGGCATCCCGAAAGGGACGTCGGCTGAGAAGCATCGTCTCTCCACGAAAACAGAAAAAAGTGTTGGAGTTGAAACGGAAGTGTTTTCCGCAGCTCCTTTCACTCCCTCAGAGAATGAGCGTCTTTTCAGGGAGGAAAAAAGGATTTCTTGTCAGTGTCACGTCTTTTTCCAAACTTCCGTACGGGTTCGACACGATCCGCGTTGCACAGATCCGGTAATTCACCGACAGGGGCGCATGGCCATGGATCCACAACGCCGGCTGGTATCGGAGGATCATCGATTCGAGAGTTGTGAAAGAGAGAGAGCTCTCTTCCGAGTCGACCATATCCCCGGGAAGGGAAAGGGGGGAGGGGGCAAAGTGGGTGACGACAACCGTGGGGTCATGGAAGGGGAAGGCGAGGCGATCGAGGACCAGGCGCGCTCTTCCCGCATGGCATCGCGCAGTTCCGGAAGAAAGGCTCCCTCCGGGCCTTTTTTGGGGGACACGTTCCAGGAGAAGTCACTCCAGAGGGTGCATCCCAGGAAACGGACGCCGAAAAGGATGATCTCCTCCCGGTCGAGGATCACAGGACCCTCCGGGATCATGGATCTCAAGGATTTTGCGGAATTCTCCCACGGGAGGCTCATGGCCTCCCGATCCCCGGGAACGAACAGGACGGGAATGCCGGCCCAAGCCAAGTGCGCCAGGTTTTCTCCAAGAAGGGGAATTCTTTCGTGAAGATTTCCCGCCAGAACAAGAACGTCTCCTTGAATGTGCTCAAGCGTCAGGGGGCAGGGTCCATAATCGAGATGGAGATCGGAGGCATACTGAATCCTCACAATGAACTCCTTTTTTCCATGGTCAGACAATGGCCTGCCACATGTGGCAGGCGACGACTCCCGAAGTCATCCGGCCTTCTGTGAAAAGAGCCCTTCCGATCGGCTCGANNGGCCTCAAACCGCCGCTTGCGGGGCCGGTGCCGGCATTCCCAAGAAAAATCCCTGTCCCAGAGTGACCCCGCAGCTCTTGGCCGCTTCGAGATCCGCTTCGGTCTCGATTCCTTCCCCCACCGTCTGGACGCCGAGCGAGGTGGCCAGCCTGACGATGCTGTGGACGATGGCCAGATCGACGGCATGGCTCCGGCCGGCTCCCTGGATGAAGGGCGCATCGATTTTCAGGTAGTCGACGGGAAAGGCCCGCAGGTAATGATGGGAGGAGAAGCCCGCTCCGAAGTCATCGATCGAAAACAGAAAGCCCAGTTCCTTGAGCTCCCGGATCATGGTTTCTACGATCCGGATGTTTTTGATCGCCTCCCGCTCTGTGATCTCGAAGGCCAGTTGGGACGTTGGAATTCTGTGCTTCTGAACGCTCTCCACGATCCGGGGAACGAAGTCCGGAATGGCCATGGCGTTGGGGGTCAGGTTGAAGAAAAGACGCCCACGGATATCTCGTTCTTCGGCCAGCGACAGGGCCCGCTCCAGAATGTCGAAGTCGAGGGTGGCAACCAGGCCGGCCCGTTCCGCCAGAGCGATGAATTCCCCCGCAGGCACAATCTGTCCGTCTGTGTCCCGAAGGCGCGCCAACACCTCGTGGCCGACAATCTCGCCGGAGGCCAGATCGATGAAGGGCTGGAAATAGGGCATCACCTGTTTTTCCCGGATGAGTTGCAGAAGATGGGCGTCGCGTTTGGCCGTCGCATGAAGATGGAGGGCCTCTTCGATCATCGGCGCCCGGACGGTGTTCTTTCCGGCCTGTTTGGCCCGGTACATCATCTGGTCGGCGACCGTGAAGAGGTCCTGATGCGTGTCGGCATGGTCGGGAAAGGCCGCCAGCCCGATCGAGACCGACGCCTCGACCGGAGGATGCCCTTCTCCCGGATCCATCCGGAACTCGGTGATCTTCTCCTTCAGGCGTCCAATGAACGAGAGGGCCCCGGGGAGATCCGTTTTCGGAAGGATGAGGGTGAACTCATCGCCTCCGTAGCGGGCCAGGATGTCTCCCAAGCGGATCTCGTTAATCAGGAGGTCGGCCATTGCCTTCAGAAAAGCATCCCCCGTCGAATGGCCATAGGCGTCGTTGACGCCCTTGAAGTCGTCGAGGTCGATCACGCACAGGACGAAGCGAGTGCGGTGGCGCTTTGCGCGCCCCACCTCGTATTCGAGAAGTTCCCAGAAGACACGCTGGTTGAAAAGTCGGGTCAGGGGATCCCGGACGGCGTAATATTCGATCTCCTTGTTGTAGAGAGAAAGGGCCTTGACGGACCCCAGCACGTTGAGAATGGAGACAAGGAACCCGCGGACCACGGTCTTTTTGATGGGGTCGAGATCCTTTCCGGCGAGTCCCACACCGACGATTCCGCCGATCTGGGGACGATCCAGGAGCAGGGTTTCGGTCTCCATGAGGATGTTCCGGGTGACCTCCTCCCCCAAGGGGGCCGTTTCATGGGTCATTTCATGAAGAAACGCAAGATCTTTCTCGGCAGACAGATGCGTGTTCGCCTGCCGGATCCGGGCTTCGATTGCCTCCTCGAAAAAACGGCGCACGCTGTCTTCCGGAACGCCGTTCCAGAATATGTAGACCTCGTAGGTATCGTCCGGAGTCACGAACAAGGTGAAGAGGAACTTCACGGGAAAGCTTTTGTTGATCCGGAAGAGGAGGTCCTTGGCGAACTCTTTCCACTCCCGGATGACGTCCGATGTGATGAGAAGCCTTTTGGTCAGGTCCACCTCGAACTCGAGTGTCTTGAGAAACGAGAAGGAGCGGCTTTCGATCAGGAGGAAGGCGACAAGGAAAAAGACCAGGAGGAGCAGGGACGCGATCCCTCCGGTCATTTCACGGTGACGAATCAGGACGCGCCGGGATTCGATCGCCCTCTCCTGATGATCGATCCGGCGGTCGAGCCCCTGGATCAGCCCGTACATCTGGGTGGCCAGGGCCGGGGGAACCAGGGGCCGGTTCAGATGGGGGGTATCGAATCCCTCCCGCTCGATATTCTGCAGGGAGGAATAGACAAACAATCCGGTCAGGGCCCGGATGTCCGTGAGGTTCCCGGAAAGAAGGTCGGGATTTCGTCGGAGCATATCCGTGAGCATCGAAACCCCCTGGATCTGGTATCCCCGGAACAGGGCGCGGTTTACCAGCGTGAGGGGCGGTCTCATCTGGACCATGGTGAAGAGTGAGGCCGATAGCGAATGAAGGTCGGATCGAAGATGGCGAACATCCGAGGCCTGGGCCTGCAAGGCTCGAAGTTCCCGTTGCGTCTTCAGAAAATAGACTCCGTTTCCTGCGAGAAGGACGGCGGAAAGCCCCCCCATGACCACCCCCAGCCGGATGAGGGTGGTGATGGCCCCGTGGACCTCCTGGGGGCGGGATCGTTCCCTGAAGCTGACAGACATCTCCTTGAGGAAGGTCTTGAGAGACGTCATGCGGGCTCCTTGGAGAGGGTGTGTTCATGAGAAACGGTTTTGAAGGAGGACGTCAGGGCCGATAGGGTGTCCACGATTCCCCGGAGTCGGTCGACGGCCGGAACGGCCGAGGCGACGTCCCGTCCCCGGGCGTCCATGACCTGCGAGAGCGCATTGACCGCCTCCAGGATCCGGTCGGAGGAGGTCTTCTGGACCTCGGTTTCGCCGACGATCACTTCGACGTTCTGCCCGGTGGCCCGGACCATGGCGGCCAAGGTATCGATGGCCTTTTCCGCCTGCACCGCCTGGGCGCCGCACTCTGAAAGGGCAGAGGCTTCATGACGGATGTCGGTGACCGTCTCGGCGATGGACGTCTGGATGGCGGCGATGGCGGTTCCGATTTCTTCGGTGGCCTGGGAGGTCGTCTGGGCGAGTTTCCGGACTTCCTCGGCCACCACGGCGAATCCCCGTCCCTGTTCCCCGGCCCGGGCAGCCTCAATGGCGGCGTTTAACGCCAGAAGGTTCGTCTGGGTGGCGATCGCGGCAATCGATCCGGCGATGGTTCCCACCTTTTGACTCGCCTCCTCCAATCCGGCGATGCGGTTGGCGAGACCTGTGATCTCCTGGGCGGACGTTCGCACAGAGTCAAGCACGCTTCGGACCGTCTGTGCTCCATGATCGGCCTCCAAGACCGCCTGCTTCGACGTGCGTCCCATGTCGAGGGCCAGTTCGGACTCCCCCCTTGATTGCTCCGCCAGTTCCTTGGCCTTTTCCCGAACGTTCTCGAGGGTCCGGAGCGCCTCGACAAAACCGCTGGAGACCGTCGACAGGACCTTGGAGAGATGGTCGGTCTCCCGGGCGATGGAGTGGGCGTTGTCGTTCAGGTCGCGCGTGACGTCGGAGAGTTCCAGGATCAGATGGTCGATGCCTCGCCCCACCTCCCCGGCCTCGTCCGCTCCGTCGACTTGGGACAGGCGGGTCAGGTCGCGCGAGGAGGCCTGACGGACGATCTCTGCCGCCCGTTCGAGCCTGTTGGCCATTTTCGACAGCGCCTTGAAATCCCAAAACAGCACGATCGCCCAGGCAAAGAGGGTGACGATCTGCACCCAGGTCTGGAGGGTCCGGCGGTGGACCACGCTGGCATTGATCTTCTGGACCTGGCGAGAAATATCGGCAAACAGGAGCCGGGTTTCGGTCACATAATGGGAAAAGGCCGGACGCGCGATCTTTGTCCAGAGCATCGGGGCCAGATTTTCGTGGTGGTTTTTCACGAGATTGATGATCTGGAGGCTTGTCGAATGGGCTTCATTCCGGTCCCTGACCAGATTTTTGAGGGAGGACAGATCCCCCCAGGCTTTTTGGGCATCGATCCTGAGACGGACCATCTGCACATGGGACAGGGCCTTCATCTGGATCACCTGGGCCATGGGGGCGTTGAGGTTGGCTTCCGGGCTCTCCCCGAGCTCGGTCATGGAGCGCTCCATCCGCGCTTCCGAGGCCATCATGAGGGCCAGATCGACAGCCACTCTCTGAAGGGCCGATTCTTTTTCGAGGGAAAGACTGACCTGGTGCTGAAGCCAGAGTCCGGTTCCAATATTGAGCGTCAGCATCAGAACGACGACGAACACGGTTTTCGTGATGAGCTTTCTCATGGGAGTCTCCCGGTCATGAAGGATTTCGGGCCCGAAGCGCGACAATCATTTTTGGGGAAAGGGAAGACTGCCGCCTTGTGTTCGATCTTTTGGGAACGTGGGCTCATCCGGAAGCAATGAAATCGTTCGGCGGCGGTCCAGAGGACCACGGGGATCCTCCGTCGAGGATGGAGAGGGAATGCAGGGCTCTTCTTGTGTCGGGGCGGGGTGCGAGGTGACACCGGAAAGGGTTGCCGGCGGTTTTCATCCGATGAAAGACGAAGGGGCAGCCGGCAGGAGAGGAATTTGTTGAGATGGGAGTGTTCCGTCCCACGACGGAGGCTCTCCCTCTTCTGCTCCGGAAGCCTCGAAATTGCTTGCTTGCTTGCTTGCGCAAAAACCGTTCCAAGGCTCCTCCACAAATTGGCAAGTTAGGGTGCCGCCCGATCCCTTCGCTGGTCTAGGGGCTCGCTCGATTGCATTCCGGTGCCATGCCGAAAGTGTTCAGGAAAGATCGGTAGATGGTTCGCTCAAAAGTGCGCCAGTCCTCCTTGACAATGCGGTAACGAAACCGGGCTCCTCCGGACATCCTTTCCCGGAGAAGCGGGTTGCCGCCGGATGAATACAAATGATGGGACAATCTTTTCCTGAGGTTCCGGGACGACCCGATATAAAGGACCTTCTCGGGTTCCCCAGGAACAAAGGAGCTGATTTCGTAGACTCCGGAGCAGACAGGAGTCGACTCTCTCACCGACCGGGACGTCAGGGGGATCGGCGGGGAAAATTCCGCCGTCGCGTCCCGATAGGTCCGCGCTGTCGCCCTTGCGATTCTCTCGGGGATTCCCAAGGTCCTCCGAATGTGGGCGACCGTTCGGCGGGAGATGATGGTGCCAAAGACGTCTTCGACCCGCCGGGCGATCTCGCTGTCCGAAAGAGGTCCTTGAAT
>DGKK01000012.1:615-4800 GCA_002387725.1 Nitrospirae bacterium UBA4572 | reverse complement strand
AATGGAGCCTTCCTGAATCAGGATTTTTTCACTTTTTATCACGTCATTCACGAAATGGCAACACGTTGCCCTGATTTTTGGGCACAATTCGGAAAGCTCACGAATGGTTCCGTCTGAAAAGACAAGAGGAAAACGTCGAAGAATGCGTGAAATGCGTGTGGAATCGATTCCGTTGGGAAACCAGGGGGTAAAGGGGAGCTTTTCGGAGAGGCGAACATAGGAAAGGGGGCGAAGCTGCAGAAGGTCCCCGGTTTCAAGGTAACCGGCCTGAACATGGAGGATGAATCGGACGATATGGTCCGTGAGACGGTTTCGGCTGTTGACCAGGCGGAGACGGCGGACGATCCGTCCGAGATCTTCCCCGATCTCCTCATGGTCACGCATGTGGTCGATCACCGCATCGTCCATCCGATATTCGCGGGCGAAGCTCGGACTGTGCCAGAAAATTTCGGGATGACCCTCCTCCATGACGATCTCTCCAAAAGTCTGTGCTCCAGACGAGGCACCCGAAGAGAGGCGGGCCCCCCTGAGAAATCCCAAGGAGAGGACACCGGAGCGCTGGAGGAAGTGCGAGTCGGCATCAAGTTTTTTGACAAAAGAGTCGAAACGCCGGAGGGGAAGCTCAAGAAAGCGCGAAAGGAGAACCTTTCCAAAATGATCCGGGGAAAGAGGTGGCATAAGGAACGAAAACTTCTTTCAAAAGGAAATCCTGAGAGGGATCGCAGGAAAACCGGACAATGCAGGAGACGCAGGAGAACAGCCTCGATAAAGGTTCCCGGAGAACGTCTCTTCTTTTCGATCGTACATCCCAATGGGGGCATTCAAGAGGGATCCCCCGGTATTATCGGAAGGGAGGCGCAGGGTCTTGAGCCTTTTTTAGGAAAAAGAACGGGATCGGTCTGAAGGGACAACGGGTTTCCGAATGTCGTCGAAGGGAGAAGAGGGGGTTGGGCCATAAACGAAGAGGGGGGAAAAACTTTTCAATCGTCCGTCAAACTGCTGTCGAAAGGGAAGGGCTCAAAAGTCCTTCCCTTCCTGAAGACTTCAGAAACTTCCTTTTCCTTTCGAGGAGTGCGCGTCTTTCGATCCGAACCAGTAGGCAAGGGCCGCGGTACCGACAAAAAAGAGGATGTTGACGAGAAAAATCGAAATCGGATTGTACGATGGGCCAAGTCCCATGTGAGCCTCCTTTTCGAGTTGAAAAATTCCTCCCCATGATGAATTCTCATCTTCACAGCGGATCTTGAATCTCTTATGCCGTTCTCCGAAGAATTCATCAAATTGATTCTTAGCAAAAAATGGGCCATTTTTGATTATGTTTGGGAACTCTTTCTTTCCCCTCCAAAAATGGAAAAAGAAACCGGGAGGTTTCACCTCTGAAACGCAAATGTTTCAGACGTGAACTGTCTTTCTCACCAATGCCCGCAAATCGTTGCAAAGAGAACAAATCCCGACCGAAACCAGTCGACTCCGCTGCAGTAAGTATCCCCCACCAGAGGTGGGGGCTTTACGATCGCTGGCCCCTCGAAGGGGCCTTATCGCGATCGAAAAACGGTGGTCCGTCTCTCTTCTTGGGTTCCGACCTGAATCCCCCCCATGAAAAGATGTGGGGTGAAATCCATATTCTGGGATTTTACACATAGCTCATAAACCCAACTCCCGAAATTCTCAAAAATCGGAAGAGAGGCATTGGTCGGAGAGGATCCGATCATCGCTTGCCCTTCTCTGTCCGAAGGAGATCCCGTCCATTCGGCACACCTCCATGACTCTGCCGCAATCTTCTCCACGGGCCCCGAAGAAACTCCGATGTCGAGATCACATATACCTCTCCGCGACATCCCTTCCTTGGTCTCACACATCCATGACCGATGGCGACAAACCCTCTTTCTAGCGTTCGCGTTCCGCATTCCGATTTCTTAAACCTCTTAAAATATTTTCGACCTCTCCTTTCTGCTCCCCCGTTAATAAGTTCGAGGGAGGAGAAAAGAGATTTTTCCGGGAAAATCAAATCATTTTGTTGTCTGGCTCGCAATCATCGCCAGCAAGGACTCCCGATGCTGCTTCGAGACCAGACGGAGATAGCGGATCTCGGAACGAAGGCTCCGCTCCATCGCGATTTCCCGCTGGAGGGTCGTCGGATGAAGCGTGTGAAGATCGATCAGCCACTGAGATGTTCCCCATCGCTCGTGGACCTGCCTGTCGAGACGGCTCATCAGACTTTCCCCTCCCGTCGACGGGATCCGCTGAGAGAGGAGTGAGGTGAGAACATGCCGGACGAGGCTGGCTCGGGCGGAGAGAACTTGGCGATCGAGGGGGGCGGAGGGGGAGGAGAGGGATCCGGACGTCGTGGTATGGGTGTCGGGATGCGTGAGGAGCCAAATCGTCCGGATCGCATCGGACACCTGAGAGGAGGAGAGCGACGTATTTCCTCCGAAGAGCGTCCCCGCATCGGGCACCGGCCAGGACGCCATGCTCTTTTGAATCGTGGAGGAGGAGAGGCCAGTATCGATGGCCGAAAGCGACGCATTGATCGTCGACGAGGTCTGAACGGCCGACAGAAGGGTCGGACCGTTGTTCGCGACCTCGGTGGAGCGCGAACAGATCGATGGTTCCGCCTGAAAATCCCTCTCCGCTCGCAGGCGCTCCTTGAGAAGCATCATGTGGACAAGAGCCCCGTTCCGAACCCGGGTCGTATTGTGGAGATCGGCCGAGAGGGAGGCCGCCAGACTCGCAAGAGCCGACACGATGTTCGAATTCGCCGCGCAGACTTCGCTTTGGAGAGCCACGGCATACGGCTCAAGATTGAGGACCACCCCTCCCACAACGGGAATCCAATACCCCGGACCGGAGAAGGGTTCGACGATTCCCATGCCGCCGAACGCCGCAGTGGACACGCCTCCCGCCCCCTGCGCGATCGGAGCGAGGGACGCCTCCGCCGACGCATAGAGTCCGGGAAAGGCCGCGGCCGAGGCCGTGAGAGAAGCCGCCGTCCCGCAGGGGGTCGCTCCCCCGCAGACGACCGTCGCCGCCACCGCCGAGGACAAATCGGCCGCCAGGGCGCTCGCCCCGGCCGCCTCGATCGCCGATTCGACGGGGACGGCCGCCGCCAGGGTCGCTGCGGTCGCCGGGGCGTTCGTCATCTCGGTGTTGGCCACGCACGCAAAGAAGGAGGAGCCGGCCACCGCCCCGGCCTTTTGGGGCGAGATCCCAAGAAAAAAAACGGCGAGAAGAAACAGGGAAACGACCGGGCCACTTCCGCCTCTCCTGAGATGGGACAAAAGGGGGACGATCTGTCGCGTCATGGGGCTCGTCGAATCCCGACCTGTTTGGCCGCGATGGCGGCCAGGAGCGCTTCCGATCTCTGTTCGGAAAGAAGGGACTGCCAGTCGATCTCGAGCGCCAGGGCCTCCTCCAGGGCGGTCTCCCGGAGAACCCCCGTCGAGGACATCGTGTGAAGATCCTGAAGCCAGGCCGGATTCGACCACCGGCTGGCCACATCCGTTCCCAAAGCGCTCATCAGGCTCACCCCCGTCGTTCCGGCCGGAAGAGGAGGAAGACCCGCCGACTTGGCCAGGGAATTTTGCCAGGCGACGAGAGAGGAATTTCCCTGGGCCGTCCGGAGGGCCATCTGCTCGTTCAGCGCATGGCGCGCCAGGGACAGGATCGCATGATTTCTGAGGTTCGCGACGGCCTGGCGCTGTCCTTCCGACGTGTTGGTGGCAGCTTGAGACGAGGCGACGTAAGGGACAGGGTTTGTCACGTTTAAAACGAAGTTCTGGGCTGTGGCGGTCTGCTGGGTCGAGAGCGTCGAGCCTCCGGCGAGATCGTTGGTTCCAAACAGATTGGTCGCGTCGAAATTCTCGGTGGGTTGGCTCGCAATCTTGGCGAGGGCGGATGTTTTTGGAATCTTCTGCTGCATCCAGGCATTGGCCACCGAGTCGGACGTTTGGCTCGTCTGGGCCGCTCCGGAGATCACTCCCCCGACGGCCTGGCTTTCGAGCCCGCGGGAGCAGACGTTCGAAACCGCCGCTCCCGACCCGAAATCTCTCTCCGTCCGGAGCCGCTCCTCGAGGAGAAATTTGTGGGTGAGCGACGCGTCTTCCTGGCGGGCCTGATTGTGAAGGTCGGAGGAGAGAAGTGCGGAGATGGAGGCCAGTCCCGTCACGACATTGGACCCCTGGGCGC
>DGKK01000012.1:0-606 GCA_002387725.1 Nitrospirae bacterium UBA4572 | reverse complement strand
CCCGGACATTTCCGCAGTGACGACGCCGAGACACTGGAAGTAGGAGGAGCCGGCTACGGCCGAGGCCGTCTGGGGTCGTCCGGTCAAAAGGCCGAAGACGGTCAGAAAAAGAAGAGCGAGGAACGCCCCTTTTCTTTTCAACATTCTCACCTCTTATTGAAAGAGTTTCTGGAGCGTTCCCGCCACGCCGTCCGAGGGGGTAATCTGTCCTCCTTGGGCATCGGTCCCGCCGGCGTAGGATCCCGTCGTCCCCTGGCCCGGCGCGTAGGTCGCTCCCGCATTATAGGTCGAATTCTGTAGAGTGGGGCTTGCTCCGGTTCCGATATTGGGGGTGGCATTTCCACTCACCGCTCCACCGACGGACGAATTGCCGCTGGTTCCCGTCGCGCTCACCTCCAACTGCCCCGTCTGGGGATTGACACTCAGTCCCCCCTCCGCCCCCGCATTGATGACGTATCCGCCGCAGAACCCGAANNAGGCACATGAGGGCGTCGTAGAGAGCCTGCCCCGCCATGGAACAGGCCATGGCGAGAATCTGATCGAGCAGCATCGACCAGGTGGGAAGGGAATTCGAAAGTCCGAAGGCAAATTTCAGAAAATTCTTGG
>DGKK01000027.1 GCA_002387725.1 Nitrospirae bacterium UBA4572 | reverse complement strand
TCGCTTGCTCCTCCCGAACGGCAGCCGCCATCTCGTCACCCGCCGGCTCTTCCTTTGCCCCTTCGCCGGAGCCCGTATCCTCCCCCCACTGAAGGAGAAGGTCGAGCTTCATGTTGATCCCCTCAATATCGACGTCTGCCTGCTCTCCGGTCTTGACCTCGTTCACCAGAACCTTGAGGGCGTCCATCGCCTCGAGAATGATGTCGATGACGGCCGGCTCAGCCCGCATGTTTCCGCTTCTGAGCTGGTTCAGCACGTTCTCGGCATGATGGGCAACCTCGACAATCCGGGTCAGTCCGATGAAGCCGGCGGAACCTTTGATGCTGTGAGCCGTCCGAAAGATTTCATTGAGAAGTGTCTTGTCTTCCGGATTGTTCTCGAGCTGGACAAAAAAATTGTCCAGCCCTTCAAGCATCTCAGTGGCTTCCTGAAGGAAATCCTGAACGATCTCCTTCATCTCGTCGTTATCGAAGCCATCTCCCATGACAGTCTCCTCCCGAGCGTGGGAACCCTTTTTTTCGTGAACGCCCCTGAGATGACAGGGCTATTTTTCCTTGAAGATTTTCTTGATCTTTTCGTCAAGCGTCGCGACAGTAAAGGGCTTGACGATATAGTTCGACACCCCCGCCTTGATGGCCTCCACGATGTTTTCCTGCTTGGCTTCGGCCGTGACCATGAGAAAGGGGATGTCCTTGATCTGTGGAGTGGCCCTAACCTTCCTAAGGAGATCGATTCCGGTCATGTTCGGCATGTTCCAGTCGCTCACGACAAAGTCGAACTTCTCGCTAGAGAGCCTGTCATAGGCCTTCTGACCATCCTCCGCCTCCTCGATGTTCGTGAAGCCGATCTGGCGCAACGTATTTTTCACGATCCGGCGCATCGTCGAAAAATCGTCAACCACCAGAACCCTCATCCCAAAATCGATCATTGAAACTCCTTCCCCGAAGGCATTGGGGGAGCCGGAAGGCCTCCCTTTGAGAACTTATCGGACAGATGTGTCATTTTCCTGAGCGTTGTTTCTTTGTCTGACGAGAAGAGGTCTGTCGGCGCTCCTCAAGGAGAGCACGGATCCCCCGAAGGGCCTGGGAGTGGATCTGGGAGACCCGCGACTCGCTCACGTCAAGAACCTGGGCAACTTCTTTCATCGTGAGCTCTTCATAATAATAAAGCGTCAGGACGAGGCGCTGCTTTTCCGGCAACGCATCGAGCGCTCCGGCCAGGGCATCGAGGGCTTCCCCCTGAAGAAGGCGTGAAAGGGGGTCCTCCCCCTTCGGCCCCGGCAGGTGATCTCCCAAGGATTCTCCCTCCGATTCGTCCGGCCCGAAGACCTCATCGAGGGAGAGGACCGGATGGGGATCGATCTCCCAAAGGAGAGTCTCGAGGTCCTCCAGGGAGAGGCCGAGTCGAGCGGCCAGCTCGGCATCCTCGGGATGACGCCCCAGCTCCCGCTCCAGAGACTCCCGGGCCATTTGAACGTCGGCCTGCTTTTCCCGAACCGATCTCGGAACCCAATCCATGGACCTGATTTCGTCAAGCATGGCACCGCGGATCCGATGCTCTGCCATGGTCTTGAACTTGAGCCCCCGGGAAGGGTCAAACCTGCGGGCGCTTTCAACCAGGCTATGGAGACCGACGCTAATGAGGTCCTCGACCCCCAACTCGGGAGGAAGCCGGTGCGCGTAGCGCATGGCATGGTACTTGATCGTGCCGGCAAACTCCTTGATCATCTGGTCGTCAAGTTCCAACGTCATCTCTCCGCACTCCGACTCTTCCGGGCCCTCACATCCTGTTTCTCCCGATGGCTGACCTTCGCTTCCCGGACGTCCGGATAAATTTTGCCACTTCCAATCATTCTATCCATTCGATCAAGACTTCACAATAAGCCCATCGTCCTTTCCGGCCGAAATGGCTTTCGTTACGGGGCTCCTGAGCCAGGATGATCTCCCGAAGCAATCAGACGCTTCATCCAGAGACCCACCCCGCCCTCTCCCCCTGAACGGGGAGGTCGGGAGAGAAGCGTCCGAACCACCTGCTCCATGGACTTGGAAAAGGGCGACCCGGGAAGCATCTCCGACACAGCCCGCTGGGAGCGGACCGCCTGGGTCAGGGAAGGATCGGCGGGAAGGTGGCCGGCAAAGGAAAGCGAAAGACCGGGGAGGTAGCTATCCGCGACCTTCGACACCAGATCAAAGAGGGCCACCCCCTCCTGGCGATCCCGAACCATGTTGGCCAAGAAGAGAAAAGGCTTATCAGGCTGTCTTCGGAAGAGGACCTTCATCAGGGCGAAGGCGTCGGTGCGGCTTGTGGGCTCGGGTGTCACGACGACCACCGTCTCACGGCAGGCCAAATTGAAGGTCAGGACATTCTCCGAGATTCCGGCCCCGGTGTCGATGAGGAGAATGTCCAGATCCAGGGAGAGATTCTCGAACTCCTCGAGAAGAAGCATGTTCTGTTCGGGAGAGAGATTCGTCATCTCTTCCACACCCGAAGCGGCGGGAAGGATCAGGATTCCTCCGGGCCCCTTCACCAAGATCTCGGGAAGATGCATCTTCCCTTCCAGAACGTCCTGGAGGGTATGCGCCGGGCGGATGTTGAAGAGAACATCCATGTTCCCGAGCCCCAGATCGGCATCGAGCACCATGACACGAAGACCAAATCGGGTCGCCATGAGATAGGCCATGTTCGCCGACACATTGGTCTTGCCAACTCCCCCCTTGCCGCTGGTAATGGAGATGACCCGCGGAAGATGGAGCCGTCTTCCCCCCGGAGACCCGCCGTCTCCCGCCCTAAGCCCGGACGCCTGATCCATCACGACTCCATCCCTCGATCATCCATTCCGCAAGGCGACCTCCATGGGCCACCTCGATGTCCTCCGGAACCTTCTGGCCCGTCGTCACGTAGGAGACGGGAAGTCGGCCATGGGCCAGAAGTCCGTACAAAGACCCCAGAGCGCCTGTTTCATCAATCTTTGTCACGACGAGAGCCTCCGGCCTGATCTTCTGGTAGGCGGTGGCGGTTCGTTCGAGATCACGTGCCTTCTGTCCCGCCGAGACCACCAGAACGACAGAAAGATCGTACTCCTGGCCGGAAGAAAGGACCGACAGGAAGGGGAGTAGCTCCTCGCCTCCCCCATCAGATCGCCCCGCCGAGTCCACCAGAATCACATCGTTTTCCGAAAGACGCCCGATCGCTCCGGAGAGCCGGGAGGCCGTATTGGCCACTTCAACCGGCACTCCCATGAGGTCTCCGTAAATCCTGAGCTGCTCCACGGCCCCGATTCGGTAGGTATCGAGGTTCAGGAGACCGACGCGCTTCTTGTGGCGGGCAACCAGTCCGGCTCCGATCTTCGCCACCGTCGTGGTTTTACCAACGCCCGTGGGGCCGACAAAGAGCACCACCTTGGGACGGCCGGGACGGCCTTCTGCGGCAAAGAGTGATCCGGTCACATCAATTTTCTGTGAGACAAGAAATTGGAGGAGGGATCGGACCTGGGAAGGAGTCCACTCGACAGGCTGATAGGAGAGCAGTCGAAATCCTTCGAGGATCTCTTGGCGATCCTGCTCCGAAAACCCTCCCTCGACAAGAACTTTTTCGGCCTCCTCCTCCGGATTGAAGGGGGGAGAGAGGGGGGCGGCGCCCCCATCCGAGACGGCACCGACGCGGGCAATCAAATCCCGAAGCGTCTGGGAGGCCCCCGGACCCCATTCGCGCTCCATCCGGTCGATCATCTCCCGAAGGGCATCCATTTCGGAGAGGCGGAGGCCATCGGGCGACTCGTCCGGCCCCCCCGGAAGATGATGGGCCCAGGGAGGATCGATCTGCGGGAGACCGGCCGTCACAACGACCCCATCCCTGCCTCCCCCCGAGACGTCAGATGCCTTTCGGGAGGAGAGAATCACTGCGTCTCCCCCCAACTCTTTCTTGACCTTCTTCAGGGCGTCGTTCATGTCGACCCCCTCGAACGTCTTGATCAACATCCTCTATGCCTCCTGATATCGTACGACATCCGACGACTGGATCGAAATATCCGCCGGAATCTCCTGGGGAGAAAGGACCGGAAGGGAGGGGAAATATCTCTCCACCAGCCGTCGCACCCCAAAGCGGGCCTGGGGGGCCACCAACAGAACCGCCTGAACTCCCTTTTTCCCCTGAGCCTCGAGGACTCGTCCCAGATTGGTAAGCAATTTCTGGACCAGCCCCGGATCAAGGGCCAGGGGACGCCCGGTCCCTCCCCCCCCGGAGGAGAGCGTTTTCTGGAGGAGCTCCTCCCATCGCCCGTCGAAACTGATCACGGGAAGCTGGCGGCTCCGGCCAGCAAGGTAGGGGTTCACGATCGTCCGCCCCAAGGACTGGCGAACCCCTTCGGCCAGGAGCGAGACATCCTTGGGGTCCCGCCCCGAGGCAATCTGGTCGGAGAGGCTTTCAAGGATTGTCCGCATGTCCCGAATGGAAACCCTTTCGGAGAGAAGGGCGTGAAGGACCGAGACAAGGGTTCCGAGGTTGATCTGTCCCGGTACGAGGTCCTCCACCAGCTTGGGGTAGTCCTTGGCCAGGGCATCGAGAAGTCTCTGGGTCTCCTGCCGCCCCACCAGCTCGTCCGCATGGGAGCGCAAAATCTCCGTCAGATGCGTGGCTAGCACGGTCACCGGGTCGACAACGGTGAGTCCCTCCGATTCAGCCGTCTCCTGATTCTCCGGAGAGATCCATGTGGCGGGAAGGCCGAATGTCGGTTCCTTGACAGGGATGCCAGAAATCCCCTCACCTCCCCCGCCTCCGGCATTCATGGCCAGCATGAACCCGGGCTTGAGCTCCCAGCGCCCCACGGGGTTTCCCTTGAGAAGGATCATGTACTCTTCCGGCTTGAGCTGAAGGTTGTCGCGGATGTGGATCGGAGGGATGATGATCCCCAACTCTCCCGCAAGCTGGCGGCGGATCCCCTTGATCCGCTCGGTCAGGTCTCCTCCCTCCCCGCCCTCCACCAGACTGACAAGGCCATACCCCACATTGATTTCAAGCAAATCGAGCGAGAGAAACTGTTCGATGTTTTCCGCCGGAGGAGGGGTTTTCGCCTCTTCCGCCTTCCGAAGATCCTCGGTCTTCTTTCGGCTCCGGCTCACCGACATGGCGGCTCCCCCGATCAGTCCTCCCATCATGAGAAAGGCCAGATGCGGCAGACCCGGAACAGCTGCAAGAAAGAGCAGGATCGCCGAGGCCCCGCCCAGGGCCCGGCTCCGGGAGAAGATCTGCTCCTGCATATCCTTTCCAAGTTCGTTCTGGGAGGAGGAGCGCGTCACGACGATGCCGGCGGCAACGCTGACGATGAGGGCCGGAATCTGGGCCACGAGCCCTTCGCCGATGGTCAGGAGAGTGTAGACCTGGAGGGCGTCCCCCACCGGCATTCCCATGAGGACCGTCCCGATGATGAGGCCACCCACGATATTGATGAAAAGGATAAGGACCGCCGCGATGGCGTCACCCCGAACGAATTTGGAGGCCCCGTCCATGGCCCCATAAAACTCCGATTCCCGGGTGAGATCCTTCCTTCGCTTCCGGGCCTCCTCCTCCTTGATGGCGCCGGAATTGAGGTCGGCATCGATGGCCATCTGCTTACCCGGCAGGGCGTCGAGGGTGAACCGGGCGGCAACTTCGGCGATACGGCCGGCACCCCGGGTCACCACCACAAAGTTGATCACGACGAAAATCAGGAAGATGACCAGTCCGACCGCATAGGATCCTCCGATGACAAATCGACCGAAGGACTCGATCACATGTCCCGCGGCCACGGTTCCATTCTGGCCATGAAGGAGGATCAGGCGCGTGCTGGCGACGTTGAGGGAGAGGCGAAAAAGGGTCGCCAGAAGGAGAATCGTGGGGAAGAGGTTGAACTCCAGGATCGAGCGGGTCGTCAGCGCCACCAGGAGAATAACGAGCGAAAAGGCGATATTGGTCGACAGGAGGAGGTCGAGCATAAAGGAGGGCAAGGGAACAATCATGATGGACAGGAGCCCCACCACCCCGACAAAGACCAGAATATCGGCCGTCCGGCCGGCAAAGAAGGACTTCATGGACTACGACTCCCTGACTGGCCGAAGGGGAACTTGTCCTCCGGAGCGCTGGTAGAGGATGGACAGGATCCGTGCCACGGCCTCGTAAAAGGTAAAGGGTATCTCGCGGTCGAGCGGACATTCCCTGAAAAGCCCCCGGGCCGTGGGGGGATCCTCGACCACCGGAACCCCGACCTCCCGGGCAATCTCCCGAATGCGGAAGGCAACCTCATCGGCCCCCTTTGCCACCACAACCGGCGCTGCCATGCTTTCGGGGTGGTATTTGAGGACCACCGCAAAGTGGGTGGGGTTGGTGATCACCACCGTCGCGTCCTTGATTTTCGACATCATGCGACGGCGGGCCATGGCTCTCTGAATCGACCGAATCCGCGCCCGGACATGAGGGTCTCCTTCCGTCTCCTTCGTCTCTTCCTTGATTTCGGTGCGGGTCATGCGCAGACCCCGCATCATCATGAATCGCTGGAAGAGGTAGTCTCCGATGGCCAGGGCAGCGTAGAGAGGCAAAAAAGAGACAAGCACCACGAAGGTGAAGTGATAGAGCGCCCCCACCATCCGGTGGGCCCCGGTCTCCATGAGCGCCGGAAGAGTCATCCAGTCCTGCTTCAACGCATAAAAAAGGATCAGAAGGGAGACGACGACCTTGATCGTATATCGGAGAAGCTCCTCCAGTGCACGCCAGGAAAAAAGACGCTTGATCCCCTGGGAGGGAGAGACCCGGTTCCACTTGATGGCGGCGGCCTTCGGGCTCACAAGGATCCCCCCCTGGACGATATAGGCCGCGACCCCGAAGACGAGAAATCCTCCCAGAAGGGGGAAGGTACGGCCCATCTCGTGAAGGACAAGCCCTTTCACAAAGGGAGTAATCCCGTCGGGGGTCAGGGAGATTTCCCCGGAATGGCGGAGGTAATAGGACATGTCGTCGCGAAGCCCTTCGACAAGACGTGACCCGTAGCTGGCCATCAAAATGAGGGATGCGGCCAGAAAAAAGAAATATCCCACCTCACGGCTGCGGGCGACCTGTCCTTCCTCGCGCGCCTTCTCCAGCCGCCGGCTTNNACTTGTCGGCTCTTCCTGCCTTAGCTGTCCGTCGTTCTCATTGTCCGCCATGGTCCGCCATCACTCTCAAAAGATCATCGAGGGTCGGGGAGATCCGCCCCATCGCCTCTCCCAGGACCGTTCCCAGGAAGGGAAGCCCCAGGATCGTGAGAACCAGCCCCCCCAGCACCATGACCGGCAACCCCAGGGAGATGAGGTTCATCTGGGGCATCATCTTGGAGAGGAATCCCAGGACAAGGTTCAGGATCACCCCCCCCACGATGAAGGGAGAAGCAAGAACCAGACCAAGCGACATCATCCGGCCGAAGAGATGGGCGATCCCCGCAAAATAGCTCCCGGAAAAGCTTGCTCCTCCCACCCCCACCACATCATAGGAGCGGGCCAGGGCCCACAGCATGGCATACTGGGCATTTGTCGCCAGAAAAATGAGGAAGGCAATCTGCGTCTGAAAGTTTCCGAGCAGGGGAACTTCGGCCACCCCCAAAGGATTGATCACATCGACAATCCCGAATCCTGCCTGGACGCCGGCGAGCTGTCCGGCCAGAGCCACGGCGGCAAAGACGAGGTATGCGGCAAACCCCATCGAGACTCCGACGACAAATTCGGTCAGGATGGAGAACAGGAGGGCATCATAGCCGGTTTCATGGAAGTTCACCCGACCCCCCACCACCGGAAAGAGCAGGGCCGAAAGGGCCACGGCCACAAGGGCCTTCACCTTCGTCGGCACGGCCCGCGAGTTGAAGGCGGGCATGGCAATGAGAACCCCGCTTGTTCGGGCGAGGATCAGGACGAAGAGCTCCGGGTCCCAACGCGACAGGGAAAAGAGGGAGAGGAACGGGCTATTCACCGCACAAGGCCGGGAAGGCTGGCAAAGACATCATGGGTATAGTCCACCATCAAACGGACCATCCAGGGCATCAACGCCAGGAGAACCCCCCCCACTGCCGCCACCTTGGGCAGAAAGGAGAGGGTCATCTCGTTAATCTGGGTGACCGCCTGGAGAAGGCTCACGACCACTCCGACCACAAGGCTCACGAGCAGGATCGGAAGCGTAATCACCAGGGCGATCCGCATCGCCTCATGGGTCAGGTCAACCGCTGTCTGGATCTCCACGGAAGGACTCCTTTCGGTCTAGTGAAAGCTCTGGACCAGGGAACCCACAATCAGGCTCCATCCGTCCACAAGGACAAAGAGAAGGATCTTGAACGGCAGCGAGACCACCGTCGGAGGCAACATCATCATGCCCATGGACATCAGCACGGAGGAGACCACCACGTCGAGAATGAGGAAGGGCAAATAGATCAGAAATCCCATCTCGAAGGCGGTGGAGAGCTCGCTGACCACAAAGGCCGGAATCAAAACATAGGTCGGGATATCGTCACGGCTCGCCGGAGTCTCGGGAAGGTGCGCGATCCGTTCGAACATGGCCAGATCCTTTTTTCGGACCTGACGGAACATGAAGTCCCTGACCGGGGCCATTCCCCGGGTCAACGCGACATCGGGAGCGATTTCCTTGGCCAGATAGGGCTGGATGGCCGTCCTGTTCATCGTCTGCCAGACCGGGGCCATGATGAAAAAGGTCAGGAAGAGAGAAAGCCCGACCATCACCTGGTTGGGAGGAACCTGCGCCGTCCCCAGAGCTTGCCGCAGAAAGGAGAGAACCACCACGATCCGGGTGAAGGAGGTCATCATCACCAGGATGGCGGGGGCCAGGGAAAGGACCGTGAGAAGGAGGAAGAGCTCGACGGTCATTGCCACCTGGGAGGGCTCGGGGTTCCCGTTGCCAAACGACAGGTGGATGTCGGGAAGAGGAGCCACCGGGGCCACGGGAGCCACGCCATCGGCATGGGCCGGGAGGGTGGAGACGAGGAGGAGGCCGAGACCCAGCCCCATCCACCCCAAGGGGAGAAGCCTCCGATAAACTGAAGGATTGTGTCTCAGACGGTCCACCGAGGGGCCCTTTCACGGCTCGTTCTTTCGCGGGAAATGGCTCCGATGCGATCAAGGGCCTCCCGAACGGCCGCATCAAAAGACACAGGGTCGGAGGAGGAGGTCCGGGAAGCCGGAGGAACCGGAGGAGCGGAGGGGGAGACCTGCGAGGCCCGGGGGGGTAGAGGCGCCGCCGTCTGGGAACGCCCGGAGACTCCCTCCTCGACCCTTCCCAGAAGAGAGATCCCCGAAGGGGCCACTCCTACCAGAAAGGAGTTTCCTGCGACGCTTACCAGGGCAATCTGGGACTTCGGACCCAGGCTGCGCGTGGAACGGATCTCGATCTCGTTCTCGCTTCTTTTGGGCGACAGAATTTTCTGTCGCTGGAGGAGCCGGACCAGCCAGACTCCCACCAGAAAAAGTGCCAGGACAAACATGAGCGACCCCAGGAGCTTGGCCCCGATCATCATCATGCTGACCTCGTGTCCGTGGGACGGGGTAATCATTGCCTCTTCCTCCATGTTCGCCCCGCTCTGGGGCGGCGTGATTTCCCGGCTCTCCCAACCCGCCGGTGAGCCGGATTGCCTTGTTAGAGCTTCTTGACCCGGTCAATGGGACTCACGATATCGGTGAGCCGGATGCCATATTTGTCATTCACCAGAACGACATCCCCCCTGGCCACCAGCTGGTCATTGATCAGGACCTCCATGGGTTCGCCGGCCAGCTTGTCCAGCTCCACCACCGACCCCTGTCCCAGCTGGAGAAGATCCTTGATCAACATGCGGGACTCTCCCACGCGAACAGAAATCGTCAGCGGGACATCGAGGAGATAGTCGAGGGAGAGGGGGGCCTCGTGGGTGCGGGGAAGAGCCGGCTCGGGAGCCTTCTCCTCCTCGGCCGCCCCTTTGGCCAGATCCTCTTCCCAGGCCCGTGCCAGGGCCTCTTCATCGAGCGGTTCATCTGCCATGTTTCCTCCCGGCCCCTTGGGCCTTCGCGTGGTAAAAAATGTTTGACGGTACCTTGCGGCGATCCTCCCAAGATCACGATCGGCCACGATCACTACTGGACAACAAACTCCGTAAAGTACACGTCTGTCACCTTGCCCGAATCGAGCCTCGAATTCACCCTGTGGCGGATGGCATCCTTCAGGGCCAGCTTGCCTCCGGTCGTCTGAATGGCATCCGCTGTCTGGGCGCCGAGAAGGATCAGGATCGCACTCTGGATCTCGGGCAGACGGTATTCGATCTCCTTCGCCGTCAGGGCCTTGTCGAGTTTCAAGGCAATTCTGACCTTGAGGTATTGGGGAGCCGCACCCTGAGGTCCGGAAAGATTGACGACGAAGGGCTTGAGGTCGACGATCGGATGTTCCTTGATCATCTTCTCCATCTCCTTGGGCGTCATTTGGTGGTGATGCTCTCCTTCCTTCCTGGCTCCCGCCTTTTTATGGTGGAGGAAGAAGAAGCCCCCTCCTCCCGCCAGCAGAAGCAGGATAGCCGCCGCAATGATGATGATCTTCTTCGACCCTTTTTTCTCTTCTTTCTGTTCTTCGCCTTCTTCCTCGGCCATCGCTCACTCCCGGACGGGGTCATTCTTATGCTCTCCGGCCTCACACTCCGGAGCGTTGTCGCTTCTGCCCTATCATAAGCAATTCACATACCAAAACAAAAAAAGGCCCCCCGATGAGTTCTCCGGAGGGCCTTCTTGTCTTATTTTCTATTTAAATGAAATAACTTAGCCAATCCTTGTCAACAAGGTATTCATCAGCTGATTGTCGGCGGAGATCACCGAGGCATTGGCCTGGTATCCCCGTTCGGCCGAGATCATGTCAATCATCTGACGCCCGAGATCGACATTGGACTGTTCGAGAGAATTGGCCAAAACCTGACCCCGTCCTCCCTGGCCGGCCCGACCGATATTGGCAATCCCCGAGCCGATGCTCTCCTTGTAGAGGTTGGCCCCCACGCTGACGAGGCCGTTGGGGTTGTTGAAGGTCGACACGGCAATGGCCCCGAGGTTGTGTTCGGTTCCGTTGGAGAAGGACCCGACAATCCGTCCCGCGCGATCGATCGCGATGTTGGACAGATCTCCCGCCTTGTACCCATCCTGGGTCTCCTCGATGGTCGTGGAGGGTTCGGCATATTGCGTCAGGTCGAGCACCTGCTGGGTGGTGCCGTCCTTGCTGTTGTCCGCCACCTTTTGCCCCGCCTTCGGAATGAAGAGGGAAAGATTCACGGGGGTTTTCGCCTTGTCGGCAAGGGCCATGGTGTAGACGACATTCTGCACCCCATCGCTGCTCTGGGAGACTGGCGACCCTCCATAGTTCACCGTCTCAACATTGCCGTTGCCATCGAAGGCCACACTGGCGACCATGCCCTTGATGGTCATGGGCTTCCCTCCCGAAGCCGGGGTGTAGCTGATAGATCCGCCCCCTTTGGTCAGGGTGGCTCCGTCGAGAGTTGCCTCCACGGCCCAGACCCCGACCTGATTGGTGGGGTGGAACTTGTAGGTAAGAAGATGCTCGATCCCCAATGAGTCGAAGATGTTGCTCGACTTGGAGAATGTTTTCCCGGTCTTGAGCTTCTCGGTCATGTTCGCGTCGAGGTTGATCCTCGAGTAGACGTTCTGGGAGGCCTTGGGCGGAATGGTCGACTGGGGCACGCTCAGATCGCGCACCTTGGGAAGGATCTTTCCCCGGGCATCCGCCATATAGCCTTGGAGGATATGGCCCCCCTGGTCGACGATGCGGCCATTTCTGTCGAGGGAGAGCGCCCCGTTTCTTCCGTAGAGGATCGCGCCCTGACGATTGCGGAAGGAGAAGAAGCCGTTTCCCTGGATGGCCAGATCGAGAGCGTTGCTCGTCGTCTGGACCGATCCTTGGGTAAAGAGGGGCTCGATCGATTCGACATAGACACCGGAGCCTGGCTGCGAAGGGCCGACCGCATTCGACTTCCCGGCGAGGGTCTGGCCGTAGATATTGGCAAAGACGGCACGTCCGGCCTTGAATCCGTTGGTGTTCATGTTACTGATGTTGTTTCCGATAACGGACATGTCCGTTCCCATGGCCGACAGACCGCTGTTGGCAACATACATGGACGACAGGATACCCATGGTGGTTCCTCCTTGAAAGTGGTGGAGTGCTCTCCAAGTGGCCTTTGCGGCCTTCGATTTTTAGACTGGCCGGCTACAGTGTATGGTTGATCGTGGGTCCGGTCTTCCCCGGAGCCTTGGCATAGGCTCCCGGAGCGACCCGGGGAGTCATTCCCGGGATTTTGGGAGCGGGACCCGGAGGGGTCTGCCGCGGCGAGAGGGGCGGCAAGCCCGTGGACTTGGCCATACCTACATGGGTGATCTGCCCCAGATCCACCCTCTCTCCGTTGACTTCTAGGAGGGGTTTCGTCCCGGAGAAGACCACGCCGGTGACGACTCCCGTCCGAAGGGGCGATGCAGGAACGGGCCGATTCTTGGCGTCCCTTGCCACCACCTCAAACTCGTACCCCCCTGCAGGAGCCTTGCTTCCCTTGTTAGACAGGCCATCCCAGGCCACATGCTGGTCACCCGCATCCATGGGTCCCACCTTGAAGCTTCTCACCAGCTGGTGCTTCGCCCCGTAGACATAAACGGTGGCATTATGAGCCGGCCGGTCGAGATGAAAGACCAGGGTCGCCTCCTGGTGCTCCCCCTTGATGAAGCGGTTTCCCTTCAGGAAGACCTCCCTTCCGAGAAAGCCCACCATCTGGAGAGCGTCGGTCTCCCGACCCTGATTCGCCATTCCTTCCATTTTCTTGTTCATGTGGACCAGCTGATCCAGCTGGGAAAACTGCGCCAGCTGGGAGGCGAACTTCCTGTTGTCCATGGGATGGAACGGATCCTGATACTGGAGCTGGCGGATCATGATGTTCATATAGTCCTCCATCCCCAGCTTTTTCTTCTGGGGAGGGGGAAGGGCCGAAGGAGAGAGCCTTTTTTCAGACTCTTTCCGAATTGTCGCGATCTCGTTTTGCTGGTTCTTGACGATCATGGCCGTCTCCTTAAATCATGGGCGTTCATGCAATGCGATGGTACCCGGAGGGAGCGGAGGCTCCCGAGGGTATCGGGGAGGGGAAAGCCATCTCCTCCAAAGGAACCGAGGCCCCGACACCCCTCTCGGAGCCCTCTTCCCTTCCTCCTCCCGAGTCCCGGCCAAACGAACCGGACTGACCGGACTGGGAGGCTCCCTGTCGGGAAAATCCTCCCGGGTCGGAGCCCAAAGATCCCCCGGAGCCTGAACCATTCCCGGAACCTTGGCCATCCTGGCGACCCGTTCCGGCATCGCCTCCGGATCCGGCAGATTGCCCCGAAGCTGCCAGCCCCCCCATCAGATCAGAAAGCCCCCCCCCGGTTTGCCCCTGAGACCCCACCACAAAGCGGTCCAAAACATAGCCGCTCTGGGAGAGGCTCTCCTTGATCTCCCCCTCCTTGCCGGCCAGAAGATGGCGGATCCGGGGGTCATGGGAGGAGAGTTCCACCCGAACCTGCCGCGTGGCAGAGTCCACATGGACCCGAACGCCGACAGGGCCCAGATGGGGCGGTCTGACCTCGAGAGAGACCTGGCCCCCCCCTCCGGCAGCCAACGAGGAGACCTTTCCGGGGATCTCCGATATAACGGCGGATGGTGAGCTTCCCCCCGCCTCCGACGGGGAGGCGACAGAGGAGCTCCCTCCTGAAGCCTCTGCAGCCGCGGCAATCTCGGCGCCTTCGGGAAGGGGGCTTTTTGACCCTGACTCCCCGCCCGATATCGTCTTCCCTGTCCCCTCAGAAGGGGATCCTGCGGGGAGGGCGGATGGCGCCCCCCCTGTCGGAGAGGAGCCCTCAGCAGATGTGAGAGATTCACTCTCCGGGCCACTCTTCCGGAAGATTTCCCCCTTGACTGGTCGGATTCGGGACTCCGGAAACTGACCTTCCCGCCTTGATGGTTCGGTTGGCTTTAATCCCTTTGACTCTCCGGCAAGGGCTGCGGCCCCCAAGGCACTGGCGAACTCCCCGGAGGGGGGAGCTTCCCGAGGCTTCCCCGAGGGAGGGGGAACCTCTCCTTCTTTCTTCGGGAGCTGGGCGACCGGGGGAACGGCCATAGGGGAAGGGGCCGCAGAGAAGGTCTTTGCCGGGATTGCCCCTCCTGGTTCCGGCTTTGCGCTCATGACACTTGCCAGAGCCCTCTCACCCTGGGGCCCCCAAAGGACACGCGTCTTCGCTTTGACCGAACCATGCGCCGAGCGGGCGGGCTTTTCCGCGAAATCGTCCGGATTTACCAAGGGAAGGACCGGGGAACCTTCATCTCCCGAGCGGGCTTTTTTCTTGCGGGGTCGTTCAAGGCGGGTTGCCGAAGAGGCGGCGGGAGTGGAAGAGTGGCCTTTGGGCTTTCCCGGAGAGGAAAGGGTCGCCTCCTCCCCGGAGACCTTCTGGGTATGGGCAAGACTCTTTCGGTAGATGCTGGCAAAGGAGCGGGAGGAGTGCTCTTCCGACGCCGAAGCTCCCCGCTTGCCTGGGTGAAGCGTCGGGGTGTCTTTCGTTGTCTTTCGCGCCTTTTTAGTGGCGGAACGGATCTCCTGCGAATGGTCCGGATTGGCCTGTGTCTCTCCCACAGGATGTGAGACGGTTGGAATCCCCATGACGGCGCCCCTTTCTTGCGAGGTTCATTGTCCTCCTCCCGCTGTCGGAGCCATCCCGGCCATTTGGGCCGAGATCTCTGCCGCCACGCGGGGGTCCACGTACCGCATAATGCGCGATGCCTTCCGTGGATTCATCCCGGAAAAGATCGTCAGCCGAAGGTTCTTCGGCATGACATCGATCTGGGAAGCCGCCGTCCTTGGGGCCATTGATTCATAGAGCTTCACGAGATTCCTGACGTTCTTTTTCTTGAGCGACTGATAAAGGGCCAGCTTCTTGTCGATTGCGTCGAGGAGCTTTCGATTTTCCTCAATTTGCCGGGCGAGATCCTGCTTCATGAGAAGGATGCGGCGCTCCTCTTCCTTGCCGCCTGCCATACCTAAAGGAGACCCGCCCGATCCGGAGGAGGCCCCTCCTGGAGATGTCGCGCCTCCGGCCGCGTGAAAAGCTCCTGGGGCAAGGCAAATGAGAAGGCTCAACAACAGGGTCCGAAGAGTGCGAACGCTCATCCCCGACCTCATGGCCCCTCCTCTCCGGAGCGTCCCTTGTTCACCTGCGCGATCCACCCTTCCAGGAGCTGCCTCTCCCGTCGGTCTTCCTGACGCCGGAGCTCTCCATCGAAGCGCTCCTTCAGAATCAGGATCTTTTCCTTTTCCATGACAGCCTTCTGCCAAATCACACGACAGCGCTCATGGCTCTCGGAGAGCGCTCGGATCCGCTCCTCCTGCACGGCAATCAGATTGCCCATGTGCGACAGAAACTCATAAAAACAGGTCCGGAGGGCCGGATCGCTCCCCTGTCCTTCGGCAAAGGCTTCGATCGCCTCCCGGCGGCGATTCCGGAGAGTCTGAACAAACTCCTCCTCCTTCGTCTTTTCCCGGGCGATGCGGGCCAAATCCCCTTCAGCCTTTTCAACCTCGCTCTCCCGATGGGTCAGGACCGGAGAGAGACGGAAGCGCTCCTCGGCCATCTACCCCTCCCCTCGCCCCCCGGACTCATGACGACCGGACGGCATGCGATAGAGGCTTGTGCTCCTGGAGCTAGCCATCGGAGCCTCCCTCCCGCTCATCGAGAGAGCGGGCCAGATCCTCAAAGGCCTCCTCAAGTCCGACCCGCTCCTCCCTACCCTGACGCAAAAATCCTGTCATGGATTCATGGAGGCGCACAGCCCGGTCAAGCTCCGGATCCCCACCGGCCACATAGGCCCCGATACGGATGAGATCTTCCGAGCGGCGGTAGAGGCCATAGAGCCGACGCCACTCCCGGGCAAGCACCTGCCGATCCTCGTCGACGATATCCGCCATGACCCGGGAGAGGCTCCCGNNGCTCCCCATCGGTTCGACCGCCGGGAAAACCCCTTCGTGGGCCAGGGTTCTGGACAAATGGATATGGCCATCCAGAATCGCCGTCAATGCCTCCGACAGGGGATCGTCGGGAAGGTCCTCCCCTTCGACAAGAACGGTATAGATCCCCGTGATCGACCCGGGTCCTTCCGCACATCCTGCCCGTTCGACAAGGCGGGGAAGCTGGGCAAAGACCGAGGGCGTAAAGCCGCGGGCCGAAGGGGGCTCTCCCGTAGCAAGACCGATCTCCCGAAGCGCTCCGGCATAGCGGGTCAGAGAATCCATCATGAACAGAACGTTCTGACCGCGATCCCGGAACATTTCGGCGATGGCCATGGCAAAATGGGTCGCCCGGGTCTTGAGAAGAGGGGGAAGCTCCCCGGTCGCGACAACCAGAACGGTTCGGGAGAGACCCTCCGGCCCCAAATCCCGCTCGAGAAATTCCCGGACCTCCCGCCCCCGCTCCCCGATCAGGGCGATGACATTCACATCCACCGAGGCGTTCCGGGCCATCATTCCCATCAGGGTACTCTTTCCCACCCCCGGACCGGCGAAAATCCCGATCTTCTGCCCCTCCCCCACGGTGGCCAGAGCGTTGATCGACCTGACCGACAGGTCCAGGGGCCGCTCGATGCGCCTCCGGAGAAGGGGGTTGAGCGGACGACCCCGGAGCGGGACCTCCACCGTTCCCGGCGGCAAGGGTCGCCCATCCATGGGGCGACCCAGGGGATCGAGAACACGTCCCAGCCAGTGGGGTGAGATCCGAACGGAGGTGATCCGGCTCTTTCGCACGAGGCGGGTTCCCGGGCGAACCCCTTCGAGATCGCCCAAAGGCATGAGAAGGGTTCTCCCCTCCCGGAAGCCGACGACCTCCGCATCCACAGGCGGATCTGAAAGGAGTGTGCAGATTTCCCCCACCCCGAGGCTCATTCCCTTGGCCTCAATCATGAGACCCACCCCCTGCACGACGAGCCCCCCCTCCTGGTCCGGAGAAAAGTCCGAAAGAAGGGCTTCCATTTTCTCTCCGACCCCGTCGAGCCAGCGGTGGTCCGTCGCCACATCACGTCCGATCGTGATCATCTCCACCCTCTTCATCGACGGGCCGCACGTCCGGAAGAGCCCCCGACAGGGCTCCCTTGAAGCTTCCGGCAGCCTCCTCCGGATCGAAAGTTACGATCCGGTCCTGGAATCTGAGCTCAACCCTGTGGCCGGAGAGGTCGGGGGAGGCCGCCACCCGGACCCCCCGCTCCTGCATCTCGCGAACAAACTCCGGATCAAAGCGGGTCACCCGCTGAAAGTCCTCGGGAGAGACCAGGAGGTCGGCGGTTCGACCGGCCGCATACTCTCTCACCAGACGGCCCAGAAGACCCCGGACGCCTTCCGGGGAGGAGAGGCTCTCTCCCAGAACCCTCCGAAAGGCCCTGTCGAGAATGGCCACCATCTTCGGCGCCATTGTCTCCAGTCGGCGCTCCTCAAAGTCGGGGACCTGCGCGGCCCAATCGAGCCACGCCTGCCGGAAGGGGGCCATCTCTTCGGCAATCTGCTTCTGACCGGCCGCATATCCGGCCTCATACCCCTCGGCCCGGGCACGGGACTCCACCTCTTCAAGCTTTTGTGAAAGGTCGAAGAGCTCCGGCTCCTCTGGCTCGCCCCCTCGGGAGGGGGACTCATCCCCACCCCGGGAACGCTTCTCGGAAGTCCTTCCTTTTGGGGAGGAGGGATCCGTTCGCTCCCCCTCGCGCGAGGGAGGGGCGTCCCTCCCCCCGTCCCGGGAGGGGGATCCCGTCGATTCGGCCTTTCGGACAAAGCTCTCCGGATTCCACTGGGAAAAGCTCCGGCCGGCGCTAGACAATCTGTTCCCCTCCACGACCCAGGATCACGAGTTTTCCTTCGGCCTCGAGCCGGCGCACGACCTTCATGATCTCGGCCTGGGCCGTCTCCACATCCTTGAGCGGAATTCCTCCCATGGACTCGATGTCGTCCTTGAGGGCCGCCTGGGCCCGGGTCGACATGTTGGAGAGGATCTTTTCCTTGACCGCATCCCCGGCTCCCCGCATGGCCTTTGTCAGGACATCGCGGGAGACGCTCTGCAGGAGGGCCTGGATCCCGCGATTGTCGACCATGACCAGATCGTCGAAAACGAACATCAGCGCGCGGATCTGCTCGGCCACCGACTGGTCGTTCTGGCTGATGAAGTCGAGGATCCCCTCCGAGGTGGAGCGGTCCATCTCGTTCAAAAGGTTCGCCGTCTTCTCGATCCGGCTGACGCCGAGACTCGTGAGCGACCCCCCCATCATCTGGATCTCGGTCGCCAGGACCTCTTCGAGATCGCGGACGACCTGGGGACTGATATCCTCGAGGGTCGCCATCCGGAGAACCACGTCGGCCTTCAGCGTCTCGGGAAGATAGGCCAGCACGTTCGCGGTCTGGGTCGGGTTCAGATAGTTCAGGATCAGTGCAATCGTCTGGGGATGCTCGTTTCTGATCAGGTTCGCGATGGACTTGGGGTCCATCCACTTGAGCGACTGGAGGTTGGTCCCCTCCTGGTCATTCATGCTCTCAAAAATCTGGTCGGCCTGCTCCTTGCCCAGCGATTTCTCGAGGATCTCCCGCATGTATTTCTCTCCCATGCGCGGTAGCCCCCGAGTCGCCTTGTACACGACAGAGAACTCGTTCATCACCTCGTCGATCTCCTCGGTGCTGACCTCCCCCATCTGGGCGATCAGACTCGAGATCACTCCGACCTCCTTGATGTCGAGCTGCTTCAGGATTTCCGCCGCCACATCGGGGCCCACGGCCGCGACAAAGATCGCCGCCTTCTCAAGCCCCGAGAGCTTCCGCTTGGCCACCGGCGACTCCTCCTACTTTTCCTTGAGCCAGAGTCGAAGGACCTGGGCCGCCTGGGAGGGATCCTCCTGGGTCATCCGGGCAATATCCTCCTTGCTCGAAGAGACGGTCTCCCGCTCCTCTTCCCGATCGGGGATGGGGAGACCCGCAGGACCCGAAACGGGCATGGGGAGCGACTTGGTCATCATGCTCTGGAGAATGGGCTTCAGGATAAAGAGGCTGAAGACCAGCACGAGCAATCCTCCGAGGAAAATTTCAAGCAGCGGCATGAAGGGCTTCAGACGTTCGGCCATCCGAACCTCCTGGGTCTTCCCTTCGGGGGCTGCAGCCGCAAAGGGCACCGAGTCGACCACCACCGTGTCTCCCCGGGTCGCATCGAAGCCGATCGCGTTCTGGACAATCCGGGTAAAGGAGGCCAGCTCTTCGGGAGTTCTTGGCTCGTAGATCTGGGTCTCGCCTGTCTTTCCCGTCACCGTTCGGGTCTTTCCGTTCACCAGGACCGAGACCGAGATGCGGGAGACGGTGCCGGTGGGGAGAACGATGTGGCTCATGGTATGGCTCACGTCGTAGTGTTCGATATCCTTCTTCTTCGAATATTTCGTCTGCGTTCCATCCTTGGGGCCCAAGGGGGGGGAGGCGACCTTTCCGTTGGATCCGGGGACATTGCTCAGGACACCCGGCACTCCCACGGGAACGATGCGGGTGCCGGAAGACTTCTCCCGAAGCTTTTCCCGCTCGGAAAGGGCCCGACCCTTGGGATCATAGAGCTCGCGAGTCTCCTCCACGCGACGAAAGTCGAGCGTCGCATTGACCCGAACGACCGCCTGCCCTTCACCCAGAACCTGATCGAGCATCGACTGGACCCGATTGCGGAGGCGATGCTCCACCATGGCCTGATAGGCAAGCTGGGCCTTTGTCAGCTCTCCCGGGATCAGCCCGGGGTGCTTTTCGTTGAGGATCGTCCCGGTGTTGTCGACGACGGTGACATGGTCAGGCGTCAATCCTTCGACAGAGTTGGCCACAAGGTGAACCACTCCCTTGACCTGGGCCCGGGAGAGGGAGCGGCCGGGCTTGAGGCGAACGAGAACCGAGGCATGGGCCCCCTTCTGGTGACGAAGAAAGACGGAGCGGCGGGGAAGGACGATCGACACCCGAGCCAAGGCGATGGGGCTCATCTCTTCAATTGTCCGGTCGAGCTCCGACTGCAGGGCCTGGAGATATTGCACATGCTGGACAAAGTCGGTGGTCGTCAAAGAGGGATGGTTGAAGATGGCAAATCCGGCCCCGTGATGGCGGGGAAGACCATCGTCGGCCAGCTGCATCCTGAGCATGTAGACCTGCTTTTTCGGAACGCGAATCTCCGTCCCCTTGGCATCGGTGTCGTAGGAGATCCCCATGCGGTCAAGCTTTTGGGAAATCTCGAAGCTGTCCGTCGGACTCAGATGGGAATAGAGGACCGACTTGTCTGCGCTCTTTCCGACCACCCCGAGAAAAACAAGAAGACCGACAAGAAAGGCTCCCAAAATCCCGGCCACGACCTTCTGGAGCATCGTCAGACGGCCGAACCACATTGATATCGTCTCCATCGCCTTCCTGAGCACATCCATCTAGAGATCCTCCTCGCCATGCCTAAAGCGGCATGTTTTCCATTTCCTGATACGCCTTCACAATCCGGTCCCGCACCTGCATCATCAGATGGAAGGAGATATCGGCCTGGGCCATCTCGATCATTGTCTGGTGGAGGGTGACTCCATTCTGTCCCGTGGAGAAGTCCTGGATGGTCTTGTCCGCCTCGTTCTGCAGCGAATTCACCCGGGCGATCGAATCCTTGAGAACATTGACAAAGTTCTCCTCTCCCGAATGGGAGGGCGTCGGACTTTCCTCCTTCGGGGACAGGCCCTCCGTCGCCTGCGTTCGCAGGATGTTCGGATCAATGTCCACGGAACCCCTCCTTCGTCGCCCCGTCACCCGCCGCTCGTGCGTCGGAGGGCTTCTCCATCACATTGCTAGACATGGATCGTCAGGTCCTTCGATGCCATTCTCTTGGTCGTATCCATGGCCGTCAGATTCGCCTCGTAGGCACGGGAGGCATCAATGAGATTGGTCATCTCCTCCAGCTTCGAGACATTGGGATGCATCACATAGCCGTCACGGTCGGCATCCGGATTGTTGGGATCATAAACCCGGACCAGCGGACGGGGATCTCGAACCATCCCCAGAACGCGGACCTCCTTCACCGGGCTCTCTTGGGGAGAGTTCAGGATGTCCGAGAAGGAGCGGCCTGGTGCCACGGCGGCAAAGATGACATCCCGGCGCTCGTAGGTTCCGTTAGGATTGCCCCGGGTGGCATCGGCATTGGCCAGATTTCCGGCGAGAACATTGAGACGAACACGTTCCGCCTCGAGACCAGAGGCAGAAATTCTCATGGCATCAGAGAATCCCATGGTTACCTCCCTTCACCTGAAATGGAATCCCCCATCATCCGGTACTTCCAGCCGACCATGGAGGCTACGGCATTGTAGTTGCCGGTATTGGAAGCGAGTTTCTGCATTTCAAGTTCAATGTTGACCGTATTGAGATCGTTCCCGACAGTCTCGTCGGTATTGACAGTCAGAACTCCCTCCGTCCGGTCAAGCCGATCTCGGGAGGGGGCCTTCAGCGCCCGGGCCAGCTCATCCTTGAAAGAGATGTCCCGGGCCTGGTAACCGGGGGTATCCTGGTTCGCAATGTTGCCCACAAGCAGCAGATGGCGACGGGACCGTATATCCATTGTCACCTTGAGAAGGTCTGTTGTCCGGTCAAACAGGTGAACCTGACTCATGTCTCGCTCCTTCTCCCCTGGAGGGGGATCTTCCTGATGAAACGCCTCACACTCTTACCCAAGCAATATTCATGCCTTTAGAGAAAATATCTTGCAAAAAACGATGAAAAAAGGCGATACCGACATTTACCCATTCCCTCAAGGATGCGGCGAACGAGGACAACGGGGAAATTTTTTCCGCCTATGGCTCACCGTTTTCCCCGAAGACGATGCCATACTCGGAGAGCTTGTTTCGAAGGGTCCGGACGTTGATTCCAAGAAGTCTCGCCGAGTGGGCCTTGTTCCCTCCACAGGAGGCCAGCGTCCGAAGAATGAGCTCCCGTTCGACCTCCCAGACGGACCTCCCCGGACGAATTCCCTCCTCCGGGGAGGATACCGGGGCGATCGGAGCCTCCTCGGAGATCTCCGCAGGATCGAGAAGGTCTTCAAGATGCTCGGGGCGGATGGAGCGTCCCGCCGCCAGGAAGGCCGCCCGGGTCACGACATTTTCGAGCTCCCGAACATTCCCCGGCCAGGGATGACGAAGAAGAAGCCCCAGCGACTCCTGGGTGAAGGGGCCCACGGCCATATGGGACTGCTCGAAGGCCAGGCGAAAGCGCTCGGCCAGGAGCGGAATGTCCTCCGCGCGCTCCCGGAGGGGCGGCAGCATAACAGGAAAGACCCGGAGCCGGTAGTAGAGATCCTCCCGGAAACGTCCCGCCCGAACCTCTTCCTTCAGGTTTCGGTTGGTCGTCGCCACGATCCGGATATCCACCGGAACCGGTCGGGTTCCCCCCACCCGATCGATCTCCCGCTCCTGGATCACCCGCAAGAGCTTGGCCTGAAGAGCCATCTCCATCTCTCCGATTTCGTCGAGAAGGATCGTCCCCGTATGGGCCAATTCAAACTTGCCGATCTTCCGGACAGCCGCTCCTGAAAAGGCGCCTTTCTCATACCCGAAGAGCTCCGACTCCAGCAGGTTGTCGGGAAGTGCGGCACAATTGACGGCCACAAAGGGACGATGCGCCCGGGTCGATCGTTCATGAAGATAGCGGGCAATGAGTTCCTTGCCGGTTCCGCTCTCTCCTTCGATCAGGACCGTTGCCGGAGTCGCCGCCACGGCATCGATCATCCCCAAAATCCGGATCATCCCCGGATCCCGGGTCAGGATGGGGCGCGAGACGGACTCCCAGGGGCCTGTGCGGCCTACCAGCAAGGACGGAGAGGTTCCGGGACGCACCGGCTTCAGGATCTTGCGGAGATCCTCCGCCTTGAAGGGCTTTGTCAGAAAATTGACAGCCCCCTGTTGCATCGCCGCCACAGCCTGAGGAACCGTTCCATACCCTGTCATGAGAATGACACGCGTCAGAGGTGCGGTGGAGCGAAGGTGGGAGAGGAGCTCCATTCCGTCGACGGAGGGCATCCTCACATCGCTGATCACCCAGCCATATTCCTCCCGGGAGAGCTTCTCCAACGCCTCTTTCCCGTTTTGGGCAAGGCTGACCCGAAACCCGTCCTGGCGAAGGGTTTCTCCCAGCGCGATCGCCATCTCCGGCTCGTCGTCAACCACCAGAATGCTTCCGGCTTCCTGTGTTCCCACCTTGACCTCCTCAGCCCCCTTCCGGATTCCCGGAAGACCGGGCCGCGGGAAGCGTCAGGACAAAGACCGTCCAGCCGTCTTCCCTGCCATGCCTGATATCGCCTCCATGAGCGACTGCGATGTTGTGCACAATGGACAACCCGAGCCCCGTCCCCTTGGCCCGTGTGGTGAAGAACGGATCAAAGACACGCTCGGCTATGTCATTAGCAATACCTGTGCCATTGTCACAGACACGAAAGAGGATCTCTCCCCGAGGTCCCCGGAGCCCCTCGATGCGGACCTGACGGAGGCCGGCCGGCTCCCCTCCCGGAGGTTCCGGCAGGGCGCTCACCGCCTCGAAGGCATTGGTGGCGAGGTTGAAGAGAGCGTGGTAGATGAGGTCACCGTCTCCGAAGAAGGTCAGGGATCCCTCCGGGACAAGACAGTGGATCTCGGGAGGCGGACGGTCGCGAAATGCGGAGGCCGCCATTCGTGAAAGATCCTGAGCGAGCCGGATTACAAGATCCCGAGCGTCGACCACCTCCTCTTCCAGGGAGGGAGTTCGTGTATGGTAGAGAAGGTTGCCTACCAGACGGTCCATGGAGGCAATGGAGGTGGACATATGGCCAAGATATTCGCGGGCCTTCGACGTATCAGCCTCCCGGTCAAGAAGGGAGCGGAAGAGTTCAAGACTTCCCAGCGGGCTTCGAAGCTCGTGGGCAATCTGGGCAATCATCTCTCCCATGGCCCTCAGTCGGCGATCCCGGGAGACCTCCTCCTCCATCTCCTTGAGGCGAGTGGCATCGGAAAAGACAAAGACATAACCGATCTCCTGTCCTTCCGGCCCCTTGACGGGACGGCGGACAGCGACCCACGAACGCCCCCCATGGTCGAGGGCGACAGAGACCTCACGGGAACTCTCCTCCGCCGGAGGCCAGAGGCCCTTTCCGGAAAGGAGGGCAAGAAAATCCGGCGAGTGGGGGTCGGCAAAGGTATCCATGGCCGGATTGCGGTAAAGGGGGACGCCTCCGGGGAGGAGAACCGCCACCCCTGCGGACAGGCTTTCAAGGATGGCCTCGAGAAAGCTTCCCTGGCGGTCGAGAGCGCGATTGGTCCGGGTCAGGTCCTCGGAAAGCTCGGCAATGCGACGTTCAAGGCCCGCATAGGAGGAGACGAGGGATGCGGAGGCGGACTGGAACGAGAGAAATGCCTGGCGCAGAACCTCTTCCCGCTCGTCGAGAGGGAAAGACTGGGCATTTTCCGGCCTTGCGGGATCAGGGTTCATCATGACGTTTTTCCAAGGTAATTTCGGTGATTTTCATGCCGGCAAGCTTGGCCACGTCCTGCCCCGGATAACCTTTGACAGTCTTTTTAAACCAGTCCAGGGCCTCGTCCTGTCGCCCCTCGGAAAGAGCCGCCTGGCCCAGCTGATACATGACCCATCCTCCCTGGGGGTTGCCCCGACAGCATTCAAGGAACTTTCCCCAGTCCTTTCGGGCAGTCGTCAGATCCCCCTCCTCCCGAGCCATCTCCCCCAGCCTGTAGAGGCTCTCGGCAAGTTCCGCCTTGGCATCGGGACGGACTTCAAGGCCCGGAAGCGCCTCCAGCAATAACCTTCGCCCCCGATCGGCCTTGCCGGCATCGATCTCGAGAAGCCCAAGACGGGCTCTCTGGCGATCAGGGTCTTTCTCGGGCACACCGGAATCCTCCCACGCCTCCAGCACCCGCCTCTCCCCTTCCGCATCCCCGCCCGCCACGGCCTCCTTGAGAGCCGAATCAAACCAGCCCTCCCGAAGCGTCGGAGAGGAGGCGGCATCCTCGGCCCGCACCAAGGCAAAATTCATTGCCATCCCTCTCTTTCCGTCGGCAAGAAGCCAGGAGAACTTTCTTCTTGCCGCTTGATCTTGTAGGGTCGGATTCGTGGCCTGGGCCAGGACATTGTCGATCAGGAGATTCGCTTTCTCTGCCTCCCCTGTTTTCCGGTAGGCCCGGGCCAAGGCTATATAGAGCGGGGTCGAGGAGGGATCCGATGGGGGGGGGATTTCCCGCCTCGAGACCCGGTAGACTTCGATGAGCCGATGGGGCCTCAAGGGATGGGTCAAGGCCAGCGCCCGGGCCAGGGTGACCTGCCCCTTGAGCGCCTCGAGCCGCCGTCCGAAATCCGTCCTGGGATCGACCCCCTCGGAGATGCGGATCAACTCCCGAAGGGCCTGGTTTGGGTGGCCAGCCCGGGAAAGAAGACTGATCCGAAGGAGGGACGCCCTCTGGGCAATGCGGGCATGGGTCTCTTCTTGTGCAATTCTCTCGAGCAGGGAGAGCGATCGGGAAAGAAGTGTCCTGTCCCAGGCGCCTTTGGGAGGACTTTTCTCCGGAAAGGTCATCGCCACCATCCGAATCTTGGCCATATGGCTCCCGGGTGTTCCCGGCTCGTCCATCGTCAGCTCGCGCAGACGGCCCTTCTCCCGATCGGGATGGCCCAGGCGCCCCGAAAGACGAGCGCGATAGTACATGGCCAACGAGAGTCGGGAGTCGTTGGGGAACAGGCGGATAAATCTCCGGAAGAGAGTGACGGCCCGAAGATCGTGGTGGGCCCGGTAGGCATAGCGACCGAGCAGGAACAAGGCTTCCGGATGGGCATAGGGATAGTCGTGAGAAAGGGAGAGGGCCGCCAGGAAATCTTCTCCCGCTCCGAGGATATCCCCCCGATCGAGCTTCAGATGTCCCGCAAGATAAAGCCAGCGCAACCGATCGTCCTTGCTGACAGGGACAGGGAACCTTTCGGGATCGGCCATGAGAAGGCGCTTCTCCGCGCGAGGAAGATCCCCTTTTTCGCGATAGGAGTCGGCAATGGATAGGAGAGCGCGATAGCTCCAGGGGCTCTGGGGATTTTCCGACCGAAGCCTCTCGAGAAGTCCCCGGCCTTCGACACCGAAGCGCTTGCGCACAAGATACTGCCCCATCCGAAAAAGCACCTCCCCCTTGTCCCAGCCGGGAGGAGGCGCCTTTTCGGCCTGACGGAAGAGGGCCAGCGGCCTTTTAAAGTCCCGATCTCCCCGCCTGATGGAGCGTCTGGCCTCAATTCGCGCACGAAGCAGGAGGGCGGGCCCCTGAAGAATCGAGCCAGGATGGTCCTTCAGCAACATGTTCACGGCCTGCAGGGCCAGACGATCATGCCCCCCCTTAAAGTAGCTCCGGGCTGTCCTGAAAAGGAATTCGTCGCTTCGGGCGTGGAGTGTGGCAGGAAGCTTTCCCCCGCCGGGAGGAAGGGACGCCGAAAGAGCTCTCCCGGGAAGGATCAGGCCGATCAGAGGTGTAAGGAGCAGAAGGGAGAGAAATGTCTTTCTTCCTGGCATGACGAACGACACCCCCTTCCGTTCCTCCGTTTGGTTCGCTTGAAGGAGATTCATACCGAAGGCGACCGAAACGGACAGGATGATCGCGATCTCCATGTGTCCACTCTCTCCGGACGGGTGCTCAGGAGGAGCGGGGGAAGGCCGACATGGCCCCCCGGTCGCCCGGATTGTAAAAGGTCACTCGATGCTTGCCGGCGTTCTTGCTCTGATACATCGCCATATCGGCCGAGGTCAAAAGCTCAGCGGGCGAGCGGCCATCCTTCGGGAAAAGGGCCACACCCACCGAGCAGGAAAGCACGCCCTTGCCCACGGGCGGAAAGAAGGGGTTATCGAAGGTGGCGATCAGGCGCTGGGCCAGCGATTCCACCCAATCCCGAGACTCCCCCGTACCAGTGAGGCAGATCACGAATTCGTCGCCACCGAGTCGGGCCAAAAGATCCTCACCCCGGATGATGGAACCGAACCGGTGGGCCACCTCCACCAGAATCCGGTCTCCCGCCGCATGTCCGTGTCTGTCATTGACCGACTTGAAGCCATCGAGGTCGACAAAAAGAACCGCCAGATTTCGTCCCTCCTTCTCGGCACGACGGCAGGCCACCTCCAGAAACTCGAAAAGTTTCTTCCTGTTGGGAAGTCCGGTCAGCCGATCCATCTGGGTTTCCTGTATCAGAATCTCCCTCGACCGTCTCTTTTTCTCCATGGACAGGACGAAAAGGCGCCAAAGGAGCCAAATGAATAGCCCCAGGGACATACCTGGCGCCACAAGATCCCTCTCCGAATGCTCGAGCCGCCGGCCCAAGGCCTGACGCACGCCAAGAAGCTCTTCCTTTTTCCGACCTTCGAGTAGCCGGACCTGCGTCCGGATCCGGTCCATCAGGTTCTTCCCTTCGTTACTTTTAAGAACCTGCATCGCTTCTGAGCGATCGCCCCGACTGTAGAGGGCGATCGTCCGGGAAAGCTCGGAGCGCTTCGCCGCCGCGAGATCAAAAAGCACGTCGAGATTCTTCGAATCCTGGGATCCTCCGGAAAATGCGTCGCGAAGCTCTCGCTCGAGGACCATCGACCGGCTGATCCCCTTGATGTACGGAGCAAGGTAGGACGGATTCCCGGTCAGAAGATATCCCCTTTGTCCTGTTTCGGCATCGTCGATGGACAGGAGATACCCCGACACGAGAGCCTCTTCACGTTCAAAGTTCCCGGCAAGCACGAGGGCCCTGCGCACAAGACGGGTGGAATCATAGGAATGAAGAGCCAGGACTACGAAGATTATCCCGACGAGGAGGGCTCCAAAGGCAAAGACCCGCTCAGGCTCACCGGAAAGCCAACGGACCACCCGTCTGCGGATTCCTTCCCTGGAGTCCGGGGAAGCCTCACCTTTTTGATCCGAGCTGGCGCGCATCTCACGAGATCCCGAAGCGTTTCAACTTCTCGATCAGGGTCGTCCGGTTGATTCCCAGAAGCTCCGCTGCCTTGGAGCGATTGCCCCCAGCCCTCTCAAGCGCCTTCTGGACCAGAGTCCGTTCGATGTCTCCCATAAAGGCGGTCAGGCTGAAATCGGACTCCGCGTCGATGGATCCGGCCAGCCGTGCAGGGTCCGGAAGAAGGCTGGCAGAGGCGCCATCAAGCAACACCGGCAATTCGGCATCAGGAGAGCTGTCTGACTGAGGAGGCAAGGGATCGGAGGAGGTCTCCATCGGGGAGGGCAGGGGCTCGGGAATAGAGGAAAGATGTTGACGGATCTTTTCCGGAAGAAGGTCGACGGTTACGGTTTCTCCTCCATAGAGCACGTGGAGCCGCTCCATCACGTTTTCAAGCTCCCGGACATTTCCTGGCCAGGGATAGTCGCACAAGGCCTTTTGGACATCCATGCCCAATTCCACGGGATCCCCGCGTCCCTCCTCTTCCCATCGGCGCTGAAAGAATGTCATCAGAAGCGGAATGTCCTCTCTCCGCTCCCGGAGGGGGGGGATCTCGACAGGAATGACCGAAAGGCGATAAAAGAGATCCTCACGAAAGCGCCCTTCCCGGCTCATTTCCTCGAGATTCCGATGGGTAGCCGCCAAAACACGCACATTGGCCGTCTGAACCCGAACGCCCCCCACCCTTTCATAGGTCTTTTCCTGAAGGACTCTCAGAAGCTTCACCTGAAGAGGCAGGGGAAGCTCTCCAATTTCGTCGAAGAAGATCGTCCCGCCATTGGCCAGCTCGAAGCGCCCGGGACGTCCCGTCACCGCTCCCGTGAAGGCTCCTTTTTCATGGCCGAAGAGCTCACTTTCCATGAGTCCCTCCGGGATCGCACCGCAGTTTACCGGAACAAAGGGAGCGTGCGCCCTGGGGCTGGCCTCGTGAAGGATCCGGGCAATCCGCTCCTTTCCCGTTCCGCTTTCTCCGGTGATCAGAACCGTCGAATCGCTCTTCGCCACTCTTGCCACCAGCGTCAGAAGCTCACGCACCCTCTTCGATTGTCCGACAAAACGTCCGGAAAACTCTTCAATCGGTATAGTTGTGGGAGGGGCGGTTTTCCCCATGGTGCCTCCTTGAAACCAATGAAAACCCGTCTTTCCCGAAAAAGATTCCGAGCGCCCCTGTCAGGGCAGACAGCCTTCTTGCAAAAAAAGGCCCGCACTGAGACCGAAAGTCTTCCCCTTATGATCATAGCCGACTTCACGATGTTTCACCAAATCTTACCCTTAGTCCTCAGGGCTCTCCGTCTCCCGGATCTCACGAAGACGATATTCAAGGCGCGTGAGGGAGACCCGGGAGAGGGCCCCGTTCCTGCCTCGAAATCCCTTGAGCTCACCGGAAGAAGCCGACACGGGCAGCAACCTTCCTTCATCTTCAATTTCTGCATGAGAGGGCGTGGCATTATAGGGGCAGACCTCCTGACAGATGTCGCATCCGAAAAACCACTCTCCTCCGAATTTTTTCCGAAGCTCGAGTGGGTCATCCGACGGCCTTTCAATCGTCAGATAGGAGAGACAGCGGCGGGCATCGAGACGAAAGGGCTCGACCAGGGCTCCGGTGGGACAGGCATCAAGGCAGCGACGGCATCCCCCACAGATCTCAGTGGATCCGTAGCCATCGATTCGTGAAGGAAGAGGCGTGGAGAGAAGAAGTGAACCGAGAGTGAAATAAGAGCCCTGTCCCGGGCGAATCAGCAAGGTGTTTTTTCCGATTGCCCCCAGTCCGGCACGCCGCGCCAGGGATTTTTCGAGAAGAGCCCCATGATCGACCTTGATGAGGGGAGTCTCCCCGGAGGGAAGGAAGGGGGTAATTGCTGTGATCACTCGGCCAAAGGCCTCTTCGAAGAGACGGTGGTAATCTGGACCAACCGCATAGCGGGCAATTTTGGCAAAACGATCATGGGAGGTTGTGTCGGGGGACTGACTCTTTTCCGATTGGCCAGAGCCATGGAAGAGAAGAGCTATGACGAGAGTCCTCAGGCCAGGATAAGCCAGGGAAAGTTTCTGCCTCCGGTGAGCGCTTCGGGCCATATAGTCGAGCTTCCCATGGAAGCCGTCCTTGAGCCACTCCTGAAAATATGCCCATTCGGGGGCTGCCTCCGGATCGCAGAGGATTCCCCAGGCGGGGAACTCCTGGTCCATCGCCAGGGCAAGTGCCTCCATCAGGGCTCCGCTCCCCGGAGAGGTCTCCGAGGGGGTCCGGAGCTCCATCCTACAAATCCGGGAGTTCGAGCTTGGGGAGCCCTTCAAGAAGTGTCTTAAAGATCTCCTCCAGCCGTCCGTCTGAAAGCTCGAGCACCCGCAGGGCATCCATCATCGTAAAATCCGGAGTCGGGGCCTCTTCCAGACCGAACCCGGCCATTGTCGCCAAGCCATCGGCCAGAGAGATGATAGCGGCCTCCAGCTGATAGGACGGCGCCCGAGCCGGATTGTTATGCCAACCAATGGGAATACGGATTGAGGAGGGGAAGCGCCAGAAGTAGGACAGCCTGAAGCCGACAAAGGCGTGGCTCGCCCCAAAGAAATCCTCTTCGAAGCGCCAGTCGGGGACATTTTGGTCCCGGTCAAAAACATCCGACATCCACTCTTCAAAGTCAAGATAGAAGATGACCTTTCCAAAGTCATGAAGAAGCCCTGCCGTTCCGAGATCCTCCGGAGTTCCCATCTGAAGGGATTCACCGATCATCCGGGAGAGGACCGACACCGCAAAGGAATGTTTCCAGAGCTTCAGGGTTCCCCGGCGGCTTTCGATCCGGTCAAAGACTGCCATCGAGAGGATCAGTCCTCGAATCCCGTTGATCCCGAGGAGCAGAACCGCCTCCCTGATTGAGCCAACCTTTCCCGACCGCGAATAAAATGGGGTATTGGCAACCTTGAGAATTCTGGAGGCCATTGACTGGTCCTCTTCGATGATCTTTGCAAGGCGCACCATCGAAAGATCGGGATCGTCAAGGTAAGAAAGGGCCTTCTGGCTTATCGCAGGAAGGGTGGGAAGATGGTCAATGGAAGACAGACGCTCAAAAAGCCTGTCCGTCGGGGGACGGGAGGCGGAGGTTCTTGGAATGGGTGGAAAGGGATCAGAGCTCATACACACCCTTCAATGAGTTCATCTGAACAGAGGGTCCTTCCCCCGCAAGGTCTTGAAATGTCACTCGGCCTTGGGATGGATTTTGTCTCCGATGTAAGAATCGACCGCCTCCGAAAGAACACGGACGAAGCGATCAAGCTCCTCGGAAATGACCCCATTTTCTGGCGTGAGGTGGACAAGACGTGAACGGGCCTCGGCCAGCCACTCCTCTCCCCATTTCACCCAATAATCGGGGGAAGATGCTTCTGCTGACTGGACATAGACCTCAAGAATCCCCATTTTCCGAAGGCGCTCAAGCAGGGAACGAGTCAGGGATTCCCCTGCCTTGACCACCAGGCGCCCGGCGGGATCCCGAACATCCATGCCAAGGGGGGCGTCCGGAACGTCGAAGTCACCCGTAAGATCAATGCGCTTGAGATGCGAAGCAAGAGACATCCTTAGCCTTCCCTCCCCCTCAAAAGAAGATCTGCGAGAGCCTCCTCCCCCACAAGACCATACCACCCTTCGAAGAGCTCTGACAAGCGTGGATTGGGGATCGGAAGGGAAATCGAGCCCTGATAGAGGAGTCCTTCCCGGGCTAGGGCCAAGGCTCCCCCCAGAATTTTTTGTCCATCTGACATTCGGTCTCCTCGAACAGGTTCAGAAAAACAGGCCCCCCCGGGAGGGGTATTGGCAGAGGACGATAAAGGATAAAGGCAAGAGGTTGCTTCCGTTGATGGAATTCCCCAGGAGGCGAGCCCCATCGACAACCATCCATGGAGGCGCTCGTAAAAGTGGGGCCAATCCTGTCCCCGAGGAAATCTTTGCCCCCACGGGACGAAAAGGGAAAGACAGAGATCTTTTCCGTGGAGTACGGCCCCTCCCCCGGTAGGGCGAACCACAATCTCCTCGTTGGAGCAAGGCCATTCCGGCGGAAGGGTTCCTGCCCAAGAACGACCAACCGTCACTCCCGAGCGAATGCGATAGAGACGCAAAAGGGAACGGCGCCAAAGTGAGGGGCGCGAAAGAATCTCCCGATCACGAGCCATTTGATCGCGTGCCGATCCTTCCCGGTCCGAAAGAAAGACCACCCTTCGATCGAATCCACCGTTTACCACACCGGCAGACATCCCACACTCTAAAGGGAACGGGGGTCGGTCAAAATAGGATCCCGCGCCGCCCCGACTTCGTCGGGACGGGAAACCGGCGTCCGTCTGGGCGCTCCCTTTAAGGCCTCGGGGGATCGGCGGGCCTTCTCGCAAATCGTCCGAAAATCCCGGGCAAAACGGTCCAGAGTCTCTTTGGATTCGGTTTCCGTGGGCTCGACCATCAGCGCCTCGGGAACAATCAAGGGAAAAGAGACAGTCGGAGCATAATACCCTGCATCAAGGATCTCCTTGGCAACGTCTGAGGCATGAAGTCCGTGGTTCGAGAACTCCTTCGCCGACAGTACGAACTCATGCGCACAGAGGCCCTCGCCTTTCCGGGGAAGCACCCCGTCAAGCAGAACGCGCAGATAGTTGGCATTGAGAAGGGCATACAACGAGACATCCCGAAGCCCACTTTTGCCTAACATTTTCATGTACCCCAAGGCCCGAAGGAGGACTAGCGTCGAACCGATAAAGGAGCGGAGCGGGCCGATCGACCCTTCCGGATTTGCCAGGCGATATCGTCCCTCCTCCTTGATAACCCGTGGTGAAGGAAGGAACGGAGCCAGCTCCCGGGTCACCCCGACAGGACCCGATCCCGGACCTCCCCCTCCGTGAGGGGTCGCAAGGGTCTTGTGGGTATTGATATGAACAATATCAAAGCCCAAATCTCCCGGCCGAAGGACTCCCATAAAGGCATTGAAATTTGCACCGTCCATATAAAGGAGGGCCCCTGCCGAACGAACAAGGGCGATCATTTCTTTCAAATTTTTCTCGAAAAGCCCAAGGGTGTTGGGAACGGTCATCATAACCATGGCTGTCCGTTCTGAGAGGGCGTCCCTGAGCGAGTCGAGATCAACGCCTCCATCGGGCCCCGATGCCACAACCCGAACAGAAACCCCCCCCATTGCAGCACTTGCGGGATTGGTTCCATGCGCAGAGTCCGGAATGAGGATCTCCGTACGGGTCCGATCTTTCTTTGATTCGAAATATCGACGAGCAATCAGAATGCCTGCAAGCTCACCATGGGCTCCTGCGGCAGGAGCAAGGGTTACGGCATCCATTCCCATTAATGAGGCCAAGCTCTCTTCACAGATCGAAAGGGCTTCCAAAAGCCCTTGCATTCCCTCGGAATCCATGCGGGGATGAAGGTCTCTGAACCCCGGGATTTCAGGAATCCGATCCATGACCTTCGGGTTGTATTTCATCGTACAGGAACCCAAGGGATAAAAATGGGTATCCACTCCGCGGGAAAGATGGGAGAGACGAGTAAAATGCCTCACCACTTCGAGCTCAGAAAGCTCCGGGAGGGAAGGAGGCTCGCTCCGAAGAAGCTGAGCGGGAATTTTTATCGCTACAGCCTGCGGATCAGTCCCGGGACTGCAAACACCCTTTGTTCCCCGGCGAGACTTTTCCCAAAGGGTTGGCTCCATCGGAGGGCGCTCTATAACCCGTTCCTCACCATCACGAATATCTTCCACCTGCGTCATCGAATCCTTCTCTAGAATGTTTTGGATCAGTGTTGTCTCAAAAACTCCCGAACGAGATCGACTGCCTGACTGATTTCTTCTTCTGTTCGGACCTCGGTGGCACACCAAAGGGAGCGCCCCGACCAGGAGGATCCAAGGATAGGCTCAAGAGGGAGCCCCCCCAAAATGCCTCTTTCGAGGAGAAATTGACTCATCCTCTTAGCCGAAGGCGTCATTTCAAGAACAAACTCATGAAAGAACGGAGCATCCGGGAAAAGGTTGCGAACGCCAGGGAGAGCCGTCAGGCGTTTCTCCAGCTCGTGCGCATTTTTCCAGGATCCGGCTGCAGCTCTTGCAAGACCTCCAGGACCCAGAAGGGCCATGTTGACGAGAGCCGCAATTCCCAGCAGGGTTTCATTGCTGCAAATATTAGAGTTTGCCTTTTCCCTGCGAATATGCTGTTCCCGAGCCTGAAGGGTCAAGACAAAACAGGGACGTCCCTCGGAATCCTTTGTCAGGCCAGCCAGACGACCAGGAATTCTGCGGACATACTTCTTCCGGGCGGTCATAAGCCCCAGATAGGGCCCTCCCGAAGAAAGTGGCAGACCCAAGGATTGACCTTCCCCTGTCGCGATGTCTGCTCCCCATTCTCCCGGAGTGCGGAGAAGTGCAAGAGCATGCGGATTGGCATGCAGAAGAAAAAGGGCCCCTACACCATGGAGAAGGTCCGCCACTCCGTTAAAGTCATCGATTGTGCCGAAAAAGGTAGGAATGGCTCCCACAAAACAGGCAAGGCTCTCATCCACTCGCTCCTTAAGAGACTCTGGTGTCGATTGCCCTCCCTGCCCCAAAGGAAGAAGATCAATCTTGATGGACAGCCCCTCGAGATAGGTGTGCACTACCTCTCGAATCATGGGGTCGAGGCCTTCGGAGAGGAGAATGCGGCTGCGGCCGGTTTCTCGGATGGCGACAAGAACGGCCTCTGCCAATGCAGTCGCCCCGTCATAGAGAGAAGCATTGGAGAGATCCATGCCATAGAGTCTAGAAATGGCCGTCTGAAATTCAAAGATGGCCTGGAGAAGCCCCTGTGAGGCCTCAGGCTGATACGGAGTGTAAGATGTCAGGAATTCTCCCCGGGAAACTAGAGCCCCTGTGGCCGAGGGAATGAAGTGATCGTAAGATCCTGCTCCTCGAAAGACCACAGCACGTGAGGCATCCTTATTTTTTTCCGCGAGACCGGCAAACCACCGGAGGAGGGCACGCTCGTCCATTCCCTCTCCCAAAAGAGAAAGATCTGGAGCTCCTGGACGGGGATTTGTGGCAGGAAACTGGAGAAGAAGATCTTCGATTGACTTCAGCCCAATACGGGTAAGCATTTCTCCCGTCTCTTCAGGGGTATGAGGGATAAAGCTGGCCATGGCCTAGTGTCCACCTCCGGAGACGATCAGCTTCTGGTAGGCAGCCTCGTCAGGGAGAGTGGAAAGCTGGGCGGGATCAGAGACCTTCAGCTCAAAAAGCCAGCCCTCACCATAGGGATCGTCATTTACAAGACCGGGGTTATTCTCAATTTTCTCGTTGACTGACACAACCTCTCCCCCTAAAGGCGCATAGATTGAAAAGGCGGCTTTGACCGATTCGATGATCGCCACCTCTCCGCCTGTTTCCACCTTTTTGCCAATCTTCGGGAGTTCCACGAAAACGACGTCAGTAATCTCTTTTTGTGCAAAATCTGTTATTCCCACTCTCATGCGGCCTTCTGGTCCCACGGGGGAAATCCACTCGTGTGTCGCTGTATAACGTCGCTCGGAACTCACGGTTTTGCTCCTTCCGGATCAGGTTCAATTTTTTTCGATTTCGCTCAAACACCCTACGTCTTGGATTGTGGCGAAGTCGTTATGAAAGGGCGAGGATGCATTTTTGCCCGGTGGTGTTTTCCATGGATTTCCACCAAGGCTTCAGCGCCATGCTGAAACTTTTCCCAGAAGGGACCAGCCAGGTAGGCAAGGCCAAAGCCTCCCCCTACCCGGGGAGAATGGCCTCCAGAGGTCACCTCCCCCACCCGTTGTCCGGTCTCCGGGTCAAGCACAGAACAATGACTGCGTGGAATCCCTCTGTCTAAAAGAACAAATCCGGACAGGCGTTCCCGACTTTTGTCATTTCTTGCGGCCATCATCGACTCCCGTCCGAGGAAGTCCCCCTTGCGCAGATTGACGGCAAAATCGAGACCTGCGTCAAAGGGTGTCCGTTCTCGGGTGAGCTCCTGTCCATAAAGGGAGTATCCCATCTCTAGCCGAAGGAGATCCCTGGCCCCTAAGCCCGCCATGGCTAGACCATGGGCCATCCCCTTCGTGGAGAAGACTCGGTAGAAATCCAGGACACATGCGGCGGGGCCAAAAAATTCCCACCCGTCTTCGCCTGTGTAACCAGTCCGACTCACCCACAGGAGGCCTCCTTCTGCCGGGACCTGTCGAACCTCCCGTCGAAGCATTGATTCAAATCCCTGGCCCAAAAGGGAGACAATTTCAGGTGATTTGGGCCCCTGAAGGGCCAGCCCCACCTGTCCCGGAGACTGGTCCTCCAAGTGGATGGCCGGCGAAAGCCGCTCACGGATATAGGCATAATCCCCTTCACGGGTCCCTGCATTGACAATGATGTGAACCGTTTCGGGATCAAAGGCGCAAGCGATCAGGTCATCTACTGCGCCCCCATTGCTGTCGGGAAGAATGCCATAAAGGCTCTTACCAAAAGGAACTGCTTCGAGATCAGAGGTCATGAGCCCATTGATGGCATGGCGAGCCCCGGGCCCTCTTACAACAAAATGACCCATATGAGAAATATCGAAAAGACCGGCAAGCTCTCGAACAGCTCGAGATTCTTCGAGAATGGAGGTGAAAGTAAGAGGAAGCTCATACCCATGAAAATCTGTCATGCGAGCACCGTGGCGCAGGTGCTCAGGAGCAAGGGGAAGCGTCAAGGGAGAATCCTTCCGTCCTGGTGGGTGAGGTTTGGTCAGAGAAGTTGGCGGGAAAGCGCCTTGAAGACCTTCTGGTCGATATCGATATGCGCCTTTGATTCAAGCTGGTTCTGAAGGGCTTCAACCGTCTCGTTCTGAATCCGGGAGCGTTCGGAAGCCAAATCGGATGCTTGCTGTCCTGACGACGGGGCGGAAGGAAGTGCACCGATTGTCTGGGAGGCCCTGACAAAAAGTTGGGCGCGCTGGACAAGCACATCGAGTCGGACAGAGCGTTCGAAGCTCTGTGCACTTTGATGGGTCTCCTTTAGGAATGTCACATAGGCATCCTTTGAAAAAACAGGAGGATTTCCCACCTGAAAAAAAGGAATCTTAGCGATCTCATCGACGACAGTCTTATCAGAAACGGCTATTCCAAGAGACTTTCCCTCGTCGATCCAAAGCTGACGATAAATCATATTCCTGAGAACAAGCCCAGGAAAGTTCAAGTCCTTCAGGATCTTGGCGCCGAGGTCTCCTCTAAGAAGGCGCTTGTAGTTGTCCTTCATGATCAGATAATCCCGGGAATAGTCCTTGGCCTTGATCGGCACGCCATCGACCTTTGCCACGACATCCCCCCCCGAAGATCCGCTCTGGGAGAACCCCCACCACCCCATAGACAGAACAAAAATCCCTCCTGTCAAAAGTATGAGCACCCCAATTACCTTCGGGCGTTCGACGGCTTCTCGCCTGATCCATTCAAGCATGAATCTTCCTTCCTACGGGTCCGGGGAACTCGTTCCCCGGCAGGGGGAATCAAGGTTCCATGGAACATGTTCACCTCATCGATATAAAGGGACATTTTAGAACATTTCCCCCGAAGATCTCAAACAAAATGGAATCCCCTAATTCCGAGATAGGAAGAAGGCTGCACCCCTGTGTCGGTTTTTCGAGGGGATTTTTTTAAGATTTCCTCCTTCGATCCCGACTCAGGTCATTCGTCCTCCTCATGTTTGAGGGGGGGATCGGCAACCCTCTTTGTCTCACCAAGACGCTTCACAAGGAGTGTGCCGGTCTCTTTTCGTAAAAATAAAACATTGAAGATAAGATATCTCGATCCTCCCCCTCGTCTCCCCTTGGCGCACCTCTCCTGCTCCTTGGGCCACGATCGTCTGATTGTGAGGGGGGACCCTCTCTTTCAGGTCGAGCCAAAGAGCTCCTGACATTGTCCTCGAATTATCGACAAAAGAGTCAGGGAGGC
>DGKK01000007.1:26721-27909 GCA_002387725.1 Nitrospirae bacterium UBA4572 | reverse complement strand
CTAAAATTTGTCGCTCACCCCCGCACCCCGGAAGATTTGATCCCCTGCCCCGTTTTCGATAGAATGCCCAAGGAGAATCTCTGCCCCCTGACCATTCACCCCCACGAAAGGGAGAACCTTTCCGTTGATCCCCCGACACGACAGGACCGGAACGCTCCGATCGGAGGCGCCAGAGAAGAACGGCCGGCGGGCTCGACCGATTGTTCTTCTCCTGAGCCTTCTGCTCCTTTCGGTTGGCGCCCTCCTGGCCTCCTGCGGCGGGGGACCCACCNNTGACGCACCCTCTACCTGGCGACGACAAGCGGGATCTACGGCTTCAGCATCATGAGCGACGGCACCCTCCAGGCCCTCTCCTCCTCCCCGCTCGCCACCGGAAGCTACAATCAGATTGCCGCCACCACGGGAAGCAGCCCTCTCTTGATCGGGGCCAACGGAGGCACCAGCCTGACGACCTGGAACATCAGCGGCGGGGGGCTGGGATCCAAGGGGACGATTTCTGTGAGCTGTATCTCTCAAGCCACCGGGGTGGCGGTCACCTCCGACAACAACTATGTGGTAGCGGTGGACGGAGGGGTTCCAGGGACAAGTACCAATATCGCCAGCCTTCCCGTCACGGGGGGAACCTGCCATACTGCGAGCACCACCACCTCGTCAGCCTATCCCGTCCAGCCTGCCCTGGACTGCTCGGTGGCCGGGGCCTCCTACTGCATCCTCTTCCTGACGCTTTCCGGCCAAGCTACGACCACCGCAGTGACGCCGGTCGCCCCCGAAGAGGACTCCTTTACCGAGTCGTCTGGCACCGTATTGGCGCTCTCTCCCAGCATCGCCCCTTTTTCATCCTGCACCACCTCCATCTGCCCGCAGGGCGCGGCCTTCAACGCCAACACCCTCTATTTTTACGCGACCTTCAATGGCGGCTCCCCCTCCCTCCAGTCGATCGCCCCCGATACCGCAACGGCCTCCCAAAGCACGAGCTTCCCGACCCCCAACCTCAATTACCCCTGCATCGACGCCCTGGGGGGCGTGGCCTATATCCCCACCTCCAACGGCTACGTCTACGCCGTTTCGACGGCCAATGGAGGAGGGGTGGGAGCCCCGTCCACGGTGCTTTCTCCCCAGACCTTCGGGAACACTCTCACGATCACCTCCTGTGCCGTGGGAGGCTCCTGACCCCGTCGGCCGAGAGCC
>DGKK01000007.1:0-26695 GCA_002387725.1 Nitrospirae bacterium UBA4572 | reverse complement strand
CCCTGACACTCTGCTGGGAGCTTCTCTGCCACCCACCGGGCCACCTCCTCCCGGGAAGGATCCCTCCCAAGAACTGCAAGCCTCCGGGGATCCGGGGGACCGGCCGCCGGCCAAAAGCCCAGGAGATCCCTGAGGCGGTCCAGGGCCACCAAAAATTGGCGCTCCCTCCGGGAAAACGGAAGATCCGATCCCTCCCCGCCCCTCNNCCCCCTCCGGTCCGGCCGCCTCCCGGGCAAAGATCCACATCCGCACAAGCCCCTTCGAAGCTTTGGCGTCGACGGCCCGGACATAGGCCTCCTCCCCCTTCTCTACTGACAGAGGGAGAAGCCTCTTCCCGAAAATCCCGGCGCCCAGGGCCCGCCCGCAAAAGTCCTCGGGAAGGGTCTCCCGCACCCTGGCCAGATGCGTCCCCTCCCAAAAGAGCGCGATCTCCCGAAGCCGGCGCTCACCCGCCACGCAAGGGAGCGCGTCGAGGGCTCCCCGGGCCATCGAGAGCGTCCATCCCTCGACCCCGTACCCCCGTGTCGACACAAACCGCAAGAGCCGGAGGATGCGGACCGGATCCTCCCGAAAGGGATCCCGGGAGGCGAGAGGGACCCGAAGAATCCCCTTCCCGAGATCCTCCCGTCCTCCGAAGGGATCGAGGATCTCCCCTTCAAGCCCTGCGGGGGCCACCCGCCAGGCCATGGCGTTCACCGAAAAGTCCCGGCGTTCGAGGTCCGCGTGGATCCCCCGGCCGGCTCCCGAGATTTCGAGGGGAGCCCGCCCCTTCCCCAGGCTCAGGACAAGAGTTGAGTTTTTCCCTCCCACCGGGACCGCCTTCGGAAGGTAACGGCGAAGGCACTCGACCTCCGCCTCCGCCACGAAATCGAGGTCTCGGGGAACCCGGCCCTCCCGGAGATCCCGCACCGCCCCGCCCACAAGCCACACCGGGATCCCCGCGCGAAAAAGCGGCGCAAGAAGCGGCAGACACTCCCCGAGCCGGACATTTTCGGCTCCTTCCCCTCCCGGTGGCTTATTCATCGATCGATCCCCACAGAAAGACAGGAGTGATTCTCGTTGTCATTCCGCCGAATCTGGCGGGAATCCCCCCGTTTTTCCCCGGACCCTCCTTAGGAGTTTTACGCTCGATCATCGCATCCTCAAGGACTTGGACACACTCTTCCCTCCATGGCACAGATCCTGCTTTTCTTCCGCCCGTTTGTTTCCCCAACCCGTTCTTGATGAGGAGTTTTTTCCCCATGTCCTTCGATGCGCCCAAGATCCTCGGCCGCGGCTATCTTTTTCGCCTGCTCGCGGTTGCCGGGCTTTTCGTCTCGTCCCTCTCCCCCGCCCTTGCGGACGCGGAGAGCCCCCTTGTCCTGACCCCTGCCGTCGGCGTGGAAAACGGAGGACTCGCCCTGGGAGGCAGTCTCCGTTATTTTTTCATGCCCAACCTGGCCGGGGAGATCGACGCCGGCTACGGCACCTCCCTCTGCCAGAACTGCCACCTCTCGGCCACGACCCTCACGGGCAACCTCGTCTACGAGATCCACCCCACCTCCCGGCTCTTTCTCTATGTCGCCGCCGGAGGCGGAGGAGCGCTGGCGGCGCTTTCGAGCCCCGAAAGCGCCCGGGCCCTCTGGGGCGAGATCGACGTCGGCGGGGGCGGAGGATATCGCCTCACCCGCACCGTGGGGATCTCCCTCGAGGAGCGCTGGTTCATTCCGGTCTCGGGATCCCTTGCCAGCGCCACCCCCGGAGCCCTCTCCTTCGACCGGACCTTTTTGGGGATTGCCGTCTCATTCTAGAGCGTCTTTTCCCTGATGACACCCATCTTTTCAGACCCGACTGACCCCTTGCCCCCGGAGTTGTCCATGATCTCCCTTTTTTCGCCCTTTGGGCGTCGCCTGTCCTTTTTTTCCTTCCTTTTGCCCCTGGTCGTCCTGGCCTCTCTGGGCGGATGCAAGGGAGGCCTCCTAGCCTTCCCCGGATCGGCCAACGAATCGCTCTCCGGCCCCACCCTCTATTCCGTCTCGGGGGTCGCCATGGACGGCCCCATCAGCGGGGGGTCGGTGGCCGTGGCCCAGTACCAGTCGGACGGCTCCCTCGTTCCCCTGGGAACCGTGACGACGGGGCGGGACGGAAGCTTCCAGATCACCTCCCTCTTCGACCTCTCCGGAGGTCCGGTGAGCTTTACCCTGACGGGGGGAACCAATATCGACATCGCCTCCGGCGCCACGATCACGACCCCCACCGGGGTCTCCCTGACGGCCCTCATTCCGGCGGCGGACCTGACGCATACGGTGGTCGTGCTCACCCCCTTCTCCTCTCTTGAGGCGACCGAAGCCCAGACCCTGGCCAGCCAGGGGAGCTCCATCGAGGAAGCCTTGAGCAAGGCCCGCACGGACTGGAGCGGATTTCTGGGTTTTGACCCGGCGGAGGTTCCCCCCGCGAACATGGCGNNGGCCCCCGCCTCCGCCAATGCCTCCGGGATTTACGGACTCCTTCTGGCGGGGCTCTCCCAGTTCACCAACCACATTGGCCAGACCCAGAATCTGGCCCCGGGGATGGCCAATCCCCTGGGGCTCCTCCCCCTTCTCGAGCAGGATCTCGGAGACGGGGTCTTCAACGGATTGGCCCCGGGCAACCCGACCCCTCTCACCTATTACGGCTACACCCTCTCCGGGGAGACCCTGAGGCAGGAGGTGACCGCCGAAGCCCTCGTCTTCCTCTGGAGCGGGCAGAACCAGTCCGGACTCACCCCCCAGACCACCGACGGGATCCTCAACGGCGTGGCCATGAACACCGGACCGCTCTTTCCCCCCTCGCCCTCTCCCAGTCTTCCCGACCCCGGCACCCCGCAGGTCACCATCTCCAGCCCCGCCTCCGCCACCTTCGTCAACAAGACCATCAGCGTCGCCGCCTCGGCCACCGACAGTCTGGGCATCGCCACCCTGGTCGTGACGGGGAGCGGCATCGTCCTTCCCGGAGGAGAGCTCACGGGCAACCCCGTCCTGGCCGAAATCGACACCACAAAAAGCCCCTCCGGTCCCGCCTCCTTAAGCGCCACCGCCACCGACTACGCCGGGAACACCCAGACCACCACGACCCTCTTCACCATCGACAACGTCCCCCCCACCATCACCAATCTCTCTCCCGCCAACGGGGGGCTCTATTCTCCGGGATGCACCGGCAACCCGACGACCGTCACCGTAACCGGAACCCTCCAGGACAATCTTTCAGGGCCATCCGGTGTACAAGTTCAAGAAACCGCCCCTTCAAGCACCAGCATCTCGACCACTTATTCCCCAGTAAACTCCACCACCGGGAACTTCAGCTTCACCTTCATCGCCCCGGCCAACAGCTGCAAGACGGCAAATTATGCATTTACAATAAATGGTTTTGACAAAGTAACTAACGAAACCGTACTCAACTATACCCTGGGAGTGACGAACTAGGAGGGGTCCGGAGGGGGAATGGAGGAAAGACGGTGAAATCGGACGTGATCACCTGAAGGGGGAGGGCTCCGAAACGAAAAGGGCCCCCGGCTCGCACCCCTTCGGATAAGGATACGACCGGAAGCCCCCGGGAGAGAGGCGATCCCGGACAACCTATCCGGCTTGCCTCTCTCCCCGATTTTGCAGGGACTCGTCCTTGGCGAGGCTCCTCCCGGGAGAGGGGGGCTTCGAACAGAGATCGATCTCGGTGGTCGCCCGCTCGAACAGGACCTTAAGGAAGAGCCCGAAGGTTGAAAAGAGGCGATACCGGATGATGGGCAGCTTGTGGATGTAAACGAAATTCCAGAGAAACCACCCTAAAATCCCCGTCAGGGTAAACTGCTTGGCCGACAGGAGGGCATAGTTGTCGCCGATGGAGACAAAGCCCCCCACATGATGGTNNATGGTGGGCAAAGGTCTTCTCGGGCCGCTTGAGGATCCGGGCGGCGATGTTGTGGGCGACCACCCGGGCCTGACGGACGGCGGTCTGCGCCGTGGGAGGATAGGGCTTCTGCTCGAAGGGATCGACGGAGTGGGCGTTGTCGCCCAGGACCCAGACGTGATCCATGCTCTTGGCCTCCAGGGTGGCACGCACCACGATCCGGCCTTGGGGATCCTTGTCCAGGGGGAGCTCCCGAACCAGGGGGTTGGTCTTGACCCCCGCCGCCCAGACCAGGGTTCCGGCCGCGAGACTCTCTCCGCTTGAAAAGCGCACGAGCTCTCCGTCCCAGCTCTCGAGACGGGTTTCAAGGCGAACCTCGATCCCGATTTCCGTGAGCCTGCGGATGGCTTCGGTGGAGAGCCTGTCGGGCAGAGAGGGAAGGATCCGTCCCGTAGCCTCAAGGAGGATCACCCGGATATCCGATCGGTCGATGCGCCGGCCGAAGTCCCGAAGGAGCTCCCGCACGGCATACTCGTAGATCTCTCCGGCCAGCTCCACTCCCGTGGGCCCCCCCCCGACGACCACGAAGGTCAGGAGCGCCCGCTTCCTTTCCGGATCTTCCTCCCAGTAGGCCTTTTCGAATTGCCGGATGATGTGGTTGTTGATCCGGACGGCATCCTCGAGGCTCTTCAAGGTAAAGGCACGGCGTTCGAGATCCCGATTGCCGAAGAAGTTGGTTTCGGATCCCAGGGAGATCACCAGCTCGTCATAGGAGAGGGCCCGGTGGGGGGTGATCACCTGCCTGTTCTCAAGGTCGATTCGTTCGACCTCTCCCACATGGGCATGGACCCGGGTCTTTCGGAAGATCTTGCGGATGGAATGGGCCACATACCGCGGCTCCAGGGCTCCGGTCGCCACGGCATGAAGCATGGGGGTGAAGAGAAAGTAGTTCTGGCGGTCCACAACGGTAATCCAGACGTTGGGAGCGCGTTTTCCAAGGATCTGCGAGAGGAGGACGCCCGTATAGAGCCCTCCAAATCCCGCCCCGAGAATCAGGACCCGGTAAGGCTTCGACCCGTCTTGTTCCTCCATCGACATGGAGACCCTCTCTCTAGATTTTAAGTGGAGCGGAAGACACTCGTCTTCTTTCCCTTTTTTGATTTTAACGCACCATGCACCTTCTGGCAAAGTGCCCTCCCTCCCCATCGACCTCTCCCGGCCTGGGGGAAAAATTGCGAGGGGTTTGCCAAAGGGTGTATAGTGGCTGAACAAGGATCAGGGAGGGGGTCGATGAACTCGGGACATCCGCAATACCCCATGGTCAATCACATGGGCAAGATTCTGATGCTGGGATTTGTCTTTCTCTTTGCCGGAGGACTGGCCACACTCTTTGGCCAATGGATCTACAACCGGTTTATTCGTCGGACCCCGCCTCCCGACTATAGCGACCGTCCCAAGTTTCTCGACCGGGACTAGCCCTCCCCCCGTTTCTCCTCACACCAGACACACTGCCGGAGACCCCGATGAGTTCAGACAAAGACGTTCCCCCTGCGCTTCCGCTGGTCGCCATCCTCGGACGCCCCAACGTCGGCAAGTCCACCCTCTTCAATCGCCTTCTGGGAGAGAACCGGGCGATCACCATGGACATGCCCGGAGTCACCCGCGACCGCCATTATGCCACCGTCACCCAGGGTCCCTATGCCTATCGCCTCGTGGACACCGGAGGCATCCTCTTCGGCGACGACCATCCGCTGGGGGAGGCCATCCGGAAGCAGGCACTCTTTGCCCTGGAGGAGGCCGACCTTCTGATCTATCTCTTTGATGCGAAGGATGGCTACAACCCCATGGACCGGGAGGTTGTGGAAAAGATCCGGGCCTCGGGAAAGCCGGCTGTCTATGCGGTGAACAAGAGCGACGCTCCCACCCGGGAGAGCGTCCTCATGGCCGACTTCTACAAGTACGGAGTGAATCCTCTTGTCCCGGTCTCCGCCTTGCACGGACTCGGCATGGACGAGCTTCTCGCGCCCCTGGCCCCCTATCTNNCTCCCCTCCGCCCCCGACGACCCGATGGAAGCCCATCGTCTGGTGCTGGGAGATCTCTCCGAGGAGGAGATCCGGGAGCGCATCCTCAAGCGCCTGGAAGAACCCGCCCGCATCGCCGTCATCGGCCGCCCCAACGTTGGCAAGTCCACCCTCATCAACCACTTGCTGGGGGAGGAGCGCCTGGTCACCAGCCCCCTTCCCGGGACGACGCGGGACGCCATCGATACCCTGGTGACGTGGAAGGGGCGCCCTTACCGTTTCGTGGACACCGCCGGCATCCGCAAGCGGGGAAAAATCGCCGAGGCCTCCGAGATGTACGGGATCATCCGGACCGAGCGTACCCTGATCCAGGCCGAAATTGCCGTTGTCCTGATCTCCACCCCCGACGGACTCACCGACGGAGACCTCCGGATCATCCGCCAGGTGATCGATGCCCGGCGGGGGCTGGTCCTGGTCTTCAACAAGTGGGATGCGACCGATCCCAAGGAGGCTCCCGACCTGACCAAGCTGGGGGAGCGCTACCCCTTTCTGGCCTTCGCGCCGGTGATCGCTCTTTCGGGGCTGACCGGAAAAAACATCCCGGCCCTCTTTCGCCATATCGATACCGTCCGAAGCTGGTACTATCGCCGGATCGGAACGAGCGCCCTCAACCGGGCGATTCTTCCGGTCGTGGAGCACACGCCCCCACCCCGCCTCAAGACGGGAGCGGTCCGCATCCTTTACGCCACTCAGGTTCAGATCGCCCCCACCGTGATTCACCTTTTCTCGAACCACCCGGACGGCCTCTCCCCCACCTACCTTCAGTTTCTCACCCGCAAGATCCGGGAGATCCATCCCTTTACCGGCGTTCCCTTTCTCCTCCGTCCCCGAGGGAAAAAAGAAGGGGAGTGATCCCCTGTTTTTTCTCCCGACACCTTCCGAAGAGAATTGAGACTCCCTTGAGGCGAATCGTCTTCCCAACCCCTCCTGCGGGTGCAAACTTAAATGGAAGATGTGAGACAAAGTGAAGGGATAGTCCAGGAAAGACCTCTCCCCGGAATCCATGAGAAGAGGGATCTGATATTTTTCCGCAGCAGAAGACCCTTGCGACAAATCGGGTCGGGAGGCCGGAGATGCTGACATCGACACACCACAAGAAACTGGAATCGGCAGAGCCGGGGAAAAAAGTCCTGTGCTCAGGACTGGCGGTTCTCCTGATCGGCCTTGTCTCGGGAGAGGTCCTTTATTGCCTCCTGACTCAGCCGCACATCATATCGGGGCTGACCCCTCAGGGACCCATCGGCTACCACTGACCGACGAGATCTCCCACATTTCCCTTCAGGACCTTTTCCACCTGCCGTCTCAACCCTCCAAGAAATAAAGACAAAAAAACCGGCGTTCCCGCACTCGGAAACGCCGGCATCGATGAATTCCTGATCGCCCACCCGGGAAAAGAGGCTTTATTTTTTCATATTCTTTTCCACGTCGAGAATCTGAAGGGTCGTCTTGATGACGGTGTCGGGATTGAGGGAGATGGACTCTATTCCCATCTCCACCAGAGCCTTGGCGATCTCGGGGAAGTCGCTCGGCGCCTGACCGCAGATCCCGGAGTGAACCCGGTTTCGCTTGGTGCCCTCCACCGCCATGCGGATAAAGGTCTGGACCCCCAGGTCCCGCTCGTCGAAGCTCTCTGCCAGGATTTCGGAGTCGCGGTCGACCCCCAGGGTCAGCTGGGTAAGATCGTTGGATCCGATGGAGAAGCCATCGAAATATTTGGCGAACTCATCGATCAGGATCACGTTGTTGGGAATCTCGCACATCACGAAGACCTCGAGCCCCTTCTCGCCCCGTCTCAACCCATTCTTGGCAAGAACGTCGATCACGCCCTTCGCCTCCTTGATGGTGCGGCAGAAGGGAATCATGATCCTGACGTTGGTCAGCCCCATTCCCTCACGGACCCGGCGGATGGCCTGGCATTCCAGAGCGAAGCCCTCCTCGTAGCGGGGGCTGATATAGCGGGAAGCTCCCCGGAATCCCAGCATGGGGTTCTCCTCGTGAGGCTCAAAGTCGGCTCCTCCGATGAGGCTCGCGTATTCGTTGCTCTTGAAGTCGCTCATGCGGACGGTCACCGGCTTCGGATAGAAGGCGGCGGCAATGGTGCCGATGCCGAAGGCCAGCTTTTCAACAAAGTACTCCTTCATGTCGGAGTATCCGGCCGTCATCGACTCGATCTGGGAGAGGACCTTGGGATCGGTGATCCTTTCCGGATGAACGAGAGCCATGGGGTGGATCTTGATGAAGCCGTTGATGATGAACTCCATCCGGGCCAGCCCCACTCCGTCGTTGGGGATAAAGGAGAGGCCAAAGGCCTGGTCCGGATCCCCCAGATTCATCATGACCGCCGTCTTCGGGCGGGCAAAGGCGTCGAGGGCCGTCCGGTCCACATGAAACTTGAGGAGCCCTTCGTAGACCATCCCCGTATCGCCCTGGGCGCAGCTCACGGTCGCCTCCTGGCCATCCGAGAGGGCATCGATGGCCCCTTCGGCGCCTACCACGGCGGGGATCCCCAGCTCGCGGCTCACGATGGCCGCGTGGCAGGTCCGTCCTCCGCGGCTGGTGATGATGGCTGCCGCCGTCTTCATGACCGGCTCCCAGTCAGGGGTGGTCGTCTCGGCCACCAGAATTTCCCCGGGCTTGAAGTCCCGGATATGGCGAAGGTCCCGAATGACATGAACCTTCCCGGAGGCAATGCGCTGCCCCACGGCCTTGCCCCGGAGAAGGACGCGGCTCTTCTCGTCGAGGGTATAGGCCTCCAGGAAATCCGTCTTGTTCTTCTGGCTCTCCACCGTCTCCGGCCGGGCCTGCACCAGGAAGATCTCTCCGGAGACCCCGTCCTTGGCCCATTCCATGTCCATGGGACGGTCCACCCCGGCCTTGCGTGTATAGTGATCCTCCACCTTCACGGCATAGTCGGCCAGCTTGAGAATCTCGTCATCGGTCAGGCAGAAGGTCTGGGCCTCGGCCTCGGAGACCCGCTCGTTGGCCACGGTCACCTTGGCATTCCCCGCGGCATAGACCATGCGGAACTGCTTCTTCCCCAGGTTTTTGCGAATGATGGCCCGATGGCCTTCCCGGAAGGTCTTCTTGTAGACATAGAACTCGTCGGGGTCGACATTTCCCTGGACGACATTTTCGCCCAGTCCGTAGGCTCCCGTAATGAAGACCACATCACGGAATCCCGTCTCGGTGTCAAGGGTGAAGAGGACCCCCGAGGAACCCTTGTCGGAACGCACCATCTTCATCACGCAGATGGACAGCGCGATGGAAAAGTGGTCAAAGCCGTGATCCACCCGGTAGGAAATCGCCCGATCGGTGTAGAGGGAGGCAAAGCATTTGAGGCAGGCCTCCTTGAGCTGCTGGAGCCCCCGGATATTGAGATAGGTATCCTGCTGCCCGGCGAAGGAGGCGGTGGGAAGATCCTCGGCCGTGGCCGAACTCCGGACGGCCACATCCGGGGAATCTCCGTACTCCTTGGCCAGAAGCCCATAGGCCTCCTCAATTTCCGTCCACATGTCCTGGGGAATGTTGACCCCGAGGATCAGGTCCCGGGCGATCTTGCCCCGCCGTTCAAGGTCGGCGATATTGTGGCGGTCGAGCCCTTCGAGTGCCTCCCGGAGCGGCTTCATGATGCCGCCCTTTTCCAGAAGGGCCCAGTAGGCGTCGGCGGTGATGGCAAACCCGTTGGGAACCTTCACCCCCTGGGGGACGAGCTCCTGATAGAGCTCGCCCAGGGAGGCATTCTTTCCGCCCACGAGCGGCACATCGGTCAGCTTGATCTCGTTGAAGAATCGGATGTAGCGCATCGGCGTCCTTTCTGCCGGGTCCTCTAAGGAATGCCATCGAGGCCGGTCGTCGTTGATAGCGTCTCATCCGGCCGAAAAGAACGGACGGAGAAGGAAAGCGCGTGATAGGAGGAAGAAGACCGCAGAAACCATTCCCGGGGGGAGATCGACTTTTGTCCGGAGGGAGGCCCTTCCTGTCGCCCCTCCTCCGCAACCGGTCACGTCTCTCCCTTTGGGAGAATGGATGACAGGGCGAACACAGGGAGGAATTCCCATCAAAAAAAGATCCCACCTGTCCGGGAAGCTCGTTGGTCGGCTCGTTTCTCCATTCTATCAAAACCGGGGGAAGGAGAAAAGAATGAACTCTGAAAAGGAGCGCCCTGGCTCCGGGAGACAAATCCTCCGGCTCTCTCTAGAAGAGAGAGGCTCAGCGGGAAAATTCCTTCCAGCGATTGTGCATCCAGATCCACTGTTCGGGATGCTCCCGGATCCGTTCTTCCGCGAGGGCCGTCATGCGCCCCGTCATCTGGGCAATTTTTTCGGGGGCGGACAAAGACGATCCGAAGGGGAAATCGAGAAGAGGTCCGAACCGGACCCGGTGGCTCCCGCAGGGAAGACGGCAAGAAAACGCCGGAAGAATCGGAAGATTCTGCCTCAGCGCAATCCGGGCCGCCCCGGTGTGGGTTCCGGCCGGCCGGCCGAAAAAAGCAACCGGGATCCCCTCCGGGGGGCCGGCACTCTGGTCCACGGCCAGAACGACAATTTCATTTCTGGCGAGGGCCCGCAGAATGGCCCGGATCCCTCCCTCCTCCGAGGCGATCGACAGGGCCTTCCCATAACGCAGGCGCCTCTCCCGGATGAATGCGTCGATCTTGGGGTCCCGAATCTTGCGTGTGACGACATGACAGGGAACGTCGAGATCCAAAGCCAGGCGTTTGCTGATCAGCTCCCAGTTCCCGAAGTGGGCGATGACGGCCAGGACTCCCCGACCCTCTCCGAGACAGTCCCTGACGAGGGAGAGATTGTCGACCAGGACATGGTCGCGCACCCATCCGTCATCGAGAACGGGAAAGCGGAAAAACTCGGCGCCCAGGCGGCCGAAGTGGCGAAAGACATCGGCTTCGGTCCGCNNCGGAGAGCCGCCGTCCCGCGAAGATCGGGATAGGCCTTCTCGAGGTTGGAGCGAACCCGCCGGGCCTTCGAGGGCAGAAGAATCCTGAACAGATCCCCGATCTTCGCGCCCAATGCCAGGGCAACGCGATGTCCTGCCGTCTCGAAGAGAAAGCCTACCCCGCGAAGAAGGCACAAGGGAACCCGGGTCTTTCGGGAAACGGGACGAGCCACGGACCACACCTTTCCCAAAAGAGGATAAAACCCAAGGCAACGGCCAGGGGAGCGGCCAGGGGAGCGGAAGGATTTCGGGGAACAAGGACAAAAAACCAGGAAAAAATCTTTTTTCCCGTCAACCTAGCATTCGCCAATTCCACCCCGAATGCAAGCGACGGGGTCAAGGGCAAAGCAGACGCCCTCCCGGGGTGGATGCCCCCGAAGGGGATGTCTTTTTACATGTCTCCGCTCATGGTTTGCGCCTGATAGGGCCTTCAGGGATTGCTGAAGGGTTCGTAGGAGCGAGGAGCCGCATGGTTTTCGTAGAGGGCCCAGAGAACCATCAGGAGGATGATCGCCCCCCATCCCAGGAGGAGCCAGCGATAGGAGCGTTTGCGGGAGGATCCTGAAGAGGGAAGGGGCGGACGGGAGGCGGGGGGAAGCGCCAGATATCGACGGATGGTCTCGAACCCCGAGACATCGCGAACGGACTCCCGGGAGATGCGGGCAAAGGACTCCCCGGTATCAAGACGGACAAGATCAAAAAAGGAGACGTCCGACGCCCCCAGAGCCACCTTTTCCAGAGGAAGAAGAATTTCTCCCTCCGGCTTCGTCCGGTAGGAGAGCTCATTTTGTCGAATCTCGAGCACCGCCAGGGGAGGACGGCGCATCTCAAGAAGAACGTAAAGGGCTCCCAGCAGGAAAAGTGATCCCAGGGAGGCCGGAACGAGAAAGACCCAGTGAATCAGGAGGAGGCGCGTTACGGTAAAGAGCCCCAGAGACAGAAAGGCCAAAGCCAGCATTGTCCGGGTCACCCAAAGGGTCGCCCCCCGCGGCGTCCCCCCAAAAAGGGGCAGGACCCAAGGTCCAGGTGCCCCTGTCCTCCAGGGAAGCTTGCCCGCAGGATCCTCCGGGCCATGATTTTCTGTCGCCATCGCATCCTCCTGAATCCTTTTCGCCATTGTCACCCGAAAGACATCGCGAATCAAGGCCTGTCGGTCACCGCGACCTCTACACTATCCTCCCCCCTCCCCCGCAATCCGGGCATTTTCCTCCGCCAGGAGGGGAAGGAGCCCCCGGACCACCACACGGTCTCCCGCCGCCAGATTTCCGGAGACGACGGCCTCCCCCTTGTCCCGCCCCAAAACCTTCACCGGAACAAATCGAGGGGGCTGGGTCCCGCGAAGGAGAAAGACCCCGGTTTTCCCGTCCGCACGCCGGACAACCGCCCCGGCCGAAAGACGCAGGAGGGGCTCCCCTCCCCCGGGACGGATCGGGATGCGGACATGGACCCAGGCATCCGGGCGAAAGAGGTTGCCGGAGTTGTCGATCCCGATCCGAAGCGGAATTGTACGGGTCTGGGGATCGATAAAGGGAGCCACCCGAAGGATCGTTCCGGGAACGCCCCGGGAGAGGTCATGAAGGGGAAAGACCTGTACCGGCGTGCCCTTGGACAGGCCGGCATTCTCTCCGGGATAGAGGAAGGCGCTGACCCACAGATGGCGAAGATCCGAGACGACAAAGAGGAGGTCGCCGATGGCGACCCGGGTCCCCACCGATGGTCCCACACGCATGAGAGTCCCGGAGCGGGGAGCCCGGACCTCGTAGCGGTCGGTGGGGGAGCGGGTTTTCTCCAGGCGGTCGATCTCCTCCCGGGAGGCGCCGAGGAGCCGAAGCTTCCGGATGGCCAGACGTTTGAGACCCCGCACATCCCCCCCCGGGGAAGAGGAGAGGAGGCTTGAAAACTCGGACTCGGCGGAGAAAAAGTCCGGACTCATGATGACCATCACCCGTTCTCCCCGCCTGACCCTGTCCCCCGGAAAGTGATCGATCGACAGGACGGAGATCCCGGAAATCCGCGCCATCACCTGGGAGGTGCTCCGGGGATCTGTCTGGACCTGCCCCAGGAGATCCCGGCCCGTCGTCTGGCCCGCAGGGGTGACGAGGGCCGAGGAGATCTCCGGAGGCGAGGGATGGCCCGCCGGGGGAGGGGTGTGGCGCTGGCAGGAAAGGCAGAGGAGTCCCAGGGCAAGGATCCCCAGAGACACCGGTCGACGCATCATGAGGAAGACCTTTCGAATGATCGGGCGAAAAAGCCCGCCCCGAGAAGAGGCAGAAGAAGGCTCGACACCACCAGGGAGCCAAGGAGCCCTCCCAGGACCGCGATGGCGAAGGAGCGTTCCATATCAAGTCCCGCCCCGCGTCCGAGGGCCAGAGGAAGAAGGGCCAGGACATTGGCGGCATGAGTCATCACAAGCGGTCTCCAGCGATCGGAAAGGGCCAGGGAGAAACGCTCACGGGCGGATCCCGCCTCCGAAAGGGCCCGGTCGAGGACAAGGAGGGCATTTTCGGCCGTGATTCCCGCCACCAGAATCAAACCCACAAAGGAAGAGATATTGAGGGAGTGTCCGGTCGCCGTCAGGGCCCCAAGGGCCATCAGCACCGAAAACAGGACTCCCGAAAGAAGGAGAAAGGGGGGAGCAGCCCTGCGCGTCAGGGCATAGATGACCCCGACGGAGAGGAGGGCGGCCCCCAGAAGGGCCAGGGAAAGCTCCCGGAAGCTCTTCTTCTGCCAGAGGGCATACCCTCCCAGGTCGACCCAGACGGAAGAGGGGAGGGAGAGCCTGGCCAGATCCCGATCGAGACTCCGTGTGACCGTTCCGAGATCCGTTCCGGAGATCCGGCCCTCAATGGAGATGACCGGGGCAAGATTCGTATCGTCCTCCTCGGAGATGAAGGGCTCTCCCCCGATGCGGGCCAGACGGGACAGGGGGATCAGTCCGGAAGGGGTCTCCACCGGGAATCGCCGGACCTCTTCCAGGGTCCGAAAGGCCCCGGGGGTCTCGAGGACCCTCAGGGGGCGCGGAATCCCCCCCTCCATCACAAAGCCCGTGTTCACGCCCCAGAGTCCGGTCCGGAGGTTTTTGATGACCTGGTCCGGATCCACATGGTAAGTGGCCGCCATCTCGCTTCTGAGGTTGATGCGGTAGGCCGTGGGCACCGGACGGGAGGTTCGGGCCACATCCACGACCCCGGGAACACCTGCAAGGAGCTTCTCCACCGCAGGAACCGCCTTTTCCATTACCCTCCTGTCGTCCCCATGAATCCGGAGCACCACCGGGGCCTCGGTCCCCACGAGATCATTGAGGCTGTCCTCGAGAATCTGCGGAAAGTCCACCTCCAGCTCCGGCTCCTTCGCCCGGACAAAGGCGCGCACCGAGGAGATCACCGCAAAGATCGATCGCCGGCGATGGTCGTGGAGACGGACGATGATGTCCCCCTTGGTGGGTTCGGTGATGTAAAAGCCCATCTCCGCGCCCAGACGCCGGGAGGTCGAACGGACCTCCGGCAGGGTCGCAAGGAAGGCCTCGATGCGGGAAAAGGCCCGGGAGCTGTCCTCGACCGAGGTTCCCGGAGGCGCGTGGATATCGATGAGGAAGGCCCCTTCATCCATTCGCGGCATGAAGTTCGTCGGGAGGCGATCCCGAAACCAGAGAGCCAAAGCCAGAACCAGAACGAGGGAAAAAAGGGCCGCCCAGCGCGTGGTGCGAACCCTCCCGAGGACCCCTCCCAAAAACGCCGGCAAACTCCGGGGCACCCGGTCGGACTCTCCGGACGGGCCCAGGAGGAAGGATGGGGTCAGAAAGAGGTTGACGACCAAGGAAATTGACAGAAGAAGGAGAAGCGTCAGGGCCAGGGGACGAAAGAAGGCACCGGCTAGCCCTCCCAGATCGAACAGGGGCAGGAGAACGACAATCGTCGCCAGAGAGGAGAAGAGAAAGGGACGCACAAGTCTCCGAAGGCGGTTGGCCCCCTCCAGCACCACCACAAAATCGTCAATGACCAGGCCCGTCCCCGCCGCAATTCCCCCGAGCGTCAACAGATTGATCGACTGGTGGAGGAAGGAGAGGGCTCCCAGCGTCAGCACGATGATCATCGGCACAAAGGCGGCCATGAGGAAAAAGGGACGGGGTCGGCGAAGAAAAAGAAGCACCACGGCAAAGGCGGCCCCGATGCCCACCAGAAGGGCGCTGGCGACATGAAGGATCGCCTGCCCGATCACATGGCCCTGGTCGTATGTGGTCCGGACGGAAACCCCGGAAGGAAGGAGATGGCGCAGGGTCCTCTCCCGATCCCTGATGCGCCGTACAACCTTGAGGGCGCTTTCCCCATGGGCCCGATAGACATTGAGCAGGACGGCGGGACGGCCGTTGGCCGCGACCCTGACCAGATCGTCTCCCGGGGCCCCTCCCCAATGGACCCGGGCCACCTGGGAAAGCGGGAGAGGGGCCTGTCCCGCCCCCGGGAGGTACAGGTGCCGAACGGCCTCGGGACCCGACAGGGCATTGTGGACCTCGAGGAGGGCGATCTGGTGATATTCCGAGAGACGTCCGACGACCCCGATGCGATTGTGGGCCGGCAGGGCTCCAAGCACATCGCTCAGGGACTTCCCCGCTCCGGCCAGCTCGTAGGGGTTGACCTCGACATGCAGCTCCCGGGTCTTGCCTCCCACGATTTCCGTCTTCCAGACTCCTGGGACATTGACGAGGAAGGGCATGAGGCGGTATCGCGCCAGATCGGTAAGTTCGGGAAGGGAGCGCGTGGCGGAGGAGAGGGCCAGCTGCAGGACCGGAGTGTCCGCCGAAATCATCCTGATGGCCCGGGAGCGACTCCCGGCCGGGAGATCCGGCATGACACGCCCGATCGCCTGGTTGACTCGGGACAACGCCAGCACCATCGGGGTATTCCAGGCGAATCGGACAAAAAACTGGGCGGAGCCCCGGGAGGTGCGGGAGCGGATCTCCCGAACTCCGGCAATCCCCCGAAGGGCTACGGAGACCGGTCGGGTCACCCGCACCGACATCTGGGAAAAGGGAAGGTCATGGGTCGTGACAATGACGGAAATGCGGGGATAGTCGATGGAGGGGTAGAGGGCGACCGGCAGGGAGAAAAGGCGAATGCCGGCGAGAGTGGTCAAAAGGACAAATCCCAGAAGAAGGGTGCTTCTGTGGCGATGGAGAAAACGAAAAAACGCCCCTCCCCCCGATTCGCGTTCCAGTGGCTGCTCGTTTTTCATGTCCCCATGATAGTCCGGGCCAAGGTCCCCTCGCAATCAAGATCGGGGGACTCGGCAATTTTTTCCTTGGGGCGAGGGTGAGCTCCCCAAGACCAACGGAATCGATTATCCCTCAAGGGAGGAGTTCCGGGCGCCAAGGATACCGGCCCATATCGAAAGTGTGTATAATAATGCCAGCATTTTCCTCAATTCGACTGACGCGGAATCCCCTCCCCCAAAAATCGGGGGAGCCCCCTCAATAAAAAGGCACGTCTTCATGGGAGAAGGATCAGGATCAGAGCTTTCCGTCACTCTTCTTGGACCTCCCGTGGTCCGTTTCGGAGACTCCCTTCTGGCCGGACCTGTCCTTGACAGACCGATGGCTCTCCTGGCCTATCTGGCCACCCAGCGCGGCACTCACTCCCGCTCCGCCCTGGCAGAACTCCTCTGGCCCGATGTTCCCCGTCACCCTGCGCTTGCCAACCTTTCCACAATCCTCTACACCCTCCAAAGGCGCATGCAAGGGAGGATCGCCTTTGAGATCGAGAGATCCTCCCTTGCACTGGCCCTCCCTCCCTCCGGATTCGAACAGGAGGCGGTCGACGTCACCCGCTACTTCCTCGACACTCCCCCAGCGGGCTGCGACCGGATGCACCCTCCCCGGCTCTGCAAGAATTGCCGGAGACGTCTGGAGTCCCTGCGGGAACTTGGCAAAAAAACCTTTCTTTCCGGTGCGCGCCTCTCCTTCTCCCTTCCCTACGCGCTCTGGGCCGAATCGGTCCGGGACCGAATGGATCGTCGCCAGCGTGAGATCGAGCGTCTTCTGTCCGAAAGTCCGGACGGGCTTCCGTTCTCGCCCCCCCTTTCGGGATTGCCGCCGCGACGGCTATGGGAGCGCCGTCAGATCACGCTCCTTGTCGCGACCCTCTTCTCCTCGGGAGGGGACGCGGAGCTCCGGATGAGGCAGAGGGAAGAACTGCAGAAAATTGCCTCCCCCCTGATTGCCAGAACAGGAGGAACGCGTCTCACCGTCCCGGGAGAGGATCTTGTCGTCTGCTACGGATTCCCCCTGGCCATGGAAGATGGTGCCCACAAGGCGGTCATTGCCGCCCGGGAACTTCTGGAGCTCGGACAGCCGACGGAGACCTCCCTGAGAATCGGCCTTCACACGGGGGAAGCCCTTTCCGACCTTGAGCAGGGGATTCCGGATGCCGAAGGACATCTTCTCCGGGAGGCGCAAGAGGTCGCTATCTCCGCCTCAAGGGGAGAGATCCTGGCCACCTTCTCCACAATGCGTCTCATCGAACGCCATGTTCATTCGGAGAGGCTCTCCCGCCCCACAGACCCGATTTCGGAAGCGGACCATCGAGTCCTTTACCGGATCCTCTCGAGAAAACAGCCTCCGGCCCTTCCTCCAATCCCCCTGGCCGGACGACAAAAGGAGCAGGAGCTCCTCTGGAACGAGTGGCAAAAAGCCCGGGACGGAGGACTCCGCATCGTCTGGATCACGGGGGAGGCCGGGATGGGAAAGTCGGCCCTGGCCGCAGACCTGGCCCGTCGTGTGGAACGCTCTCCGGAGGGAGGACAGGTTCGCCTCTACCAGTGCGAAAGCCTCTACCGGGAATCTCCCTGGTCTCCCTTCATCCGATTCCTCAGGAGCCACGTGGGCCTCGACGAGCCTCTCCCGCCCCGGGAAAAACGATACCGCCTGGAGGGATATCTTCTCTCTCTCAATGCCCCCGTCGCCACGGCCCTCCCGCTTCTTTCGCACCTTCTCGAAGGTCCGGGACCTGACTCCGGGGAGGTGGCGCACATCGCCCCGGACAAGCTCCGACAGATGGTCGAATCGCTTCTTCTCGATCTTGTCTCCCGCCTTTTGAGTCGCCCTTCGATTCTGATCCTCGAGGATCTCCACTGGGCAGACGAGGCCACGCTCTCGCTCCTGGCAAAGGGGATCAAAACCCTCGAAGGGAAGCCTTCGCTCCTTCTCCTCACCAGCCGGGAAAAAACGACCCTCGAGGCCCTGGGGCTTCCCCCACCCTCCGCCTCGATCGTCCTTCAGGGGCTCTCAAGGCGCGACTGCCGGACGATCGTTACCCGCCTGTCCCGGAAACCGCTTTCCCCGGAGGCGGTGCGGGAGGCCATCGACCGGTCTGACGGTGTCCCCCTTTTCTTGCGGGAGATTCTCTATTCCGACGCAATGCTCCGGGGCAAAAAGGGGGAGGTCCCTCCCACCCTCAGGGATCTTCTGGCCTCCCGCATCGATGCTCTGGGAGAGGAGCGGCAAATGCTTGCGGTGGCGGCATGCCTCGGACAGACCCTTGACGGAAACCTCCTGATCGCCGCAACAGGGGGGCCAATCGCTCCAAAGGGCAGACTCCTTTCTTCGAACGCCTGGCTTGGGACCCTTTTGAAAAAAGGGCTCCTGGAGGAGGATCGGCCGCCTCCGGAGCCTTCCTACGTCTTCCACCATGCCCTCATGAGAGAGGTGATGCTCGCCTCCCTGGGCGTTTCTGCCCGAAAGGCCATCCACCAAAGAATTGCATCGACGATGATCGAACAGTTCCCGGAAAGGGCCGTTCAGGCTCCGGAGATCCTGGCCGAACATCTTCTGGAGGCGGGTCAGTCGATGGAAGCGGCGGAGCAGTTTATCCAGGCCGGAATCCGGACCGCAAGCTTCGGAACCTACCCGGAGGCCATCCACCACTTCGAGAGGGCCAAGGCTCTTCTTGACGCCCAGCACTCCCCCCGGGCGACAACCCGTCGCCTTCAGCTGCTTCTCCTTTTGGGTCCGGTCGTCAAGGCCGCCCGGGGATACGGTTCGACAGGAATGGAAGAGATCTACCGCCAGGCGGATCTCCTCTGCGAATCCCTTCCTCCGGGAGATGCGACATTTCCGGTTCTTCTCGGGGCCACAGCCACCACTCTCGCCCGCCACGGCCCCCACGCCGCCGGAAAACGCCTCCACCTTCTGCTTGAACACGCCAGAATGAGCCAGGACAAGGCGGTCCGAATTCGGGGAGAAGCATTTTCCGGCTACCTCTCCTTCTGGAGGGGGGAGATCCAGAGCTCCCTTTCAGAGCTTGAATCGATTAACGCCACGATTTCCCCCTCCGACAAAGAGCGCCTGCAGCCCTCCTGGCGTTTTTTCGAGGACCCGACACTGACCGTTCCAGCCAAGCTCTGCCTCCTCCGGCTTCTCTCGGGCAACCCCGACGACACGGAAACACTCTCGACGAAACTGGAAACGGAGATTGAAAACGTCGCCGCACCAGGCTCCCGCGGCTACCCTCAGACCTTTCTCACCCTCTTCAATGTTTTTCGGGGGCACCGGGAGAAGGTCGGGAGAAAGGCCAAGCTCTCCCTCGCCATTGCGGAAAAATACGGATTTGTCCAGTGGGAGAAGCTCGCCTCGATGGCACGAGTCTGGGCGGAACCCGGACCGGGAAGGGCCGAAACGGCCCTGTCTCTCGAAAGACAGATCCGGGAAATCCTTCCCGGGCTCTTCCCGATCTACTCCATTCTGGCCGCGGAGGTCCTTCTTGAAGAGGGCTGGACGCACGAGGCCACGGCCTTGGCAAATTCTGCCCGGAAAACCGCCACCCATTCCGGGCTGGGACTCGCGATCCCGGAGCTTTTGCGTCTTGAGGGGGAAGGGCTCCGCAACGGAGCGAAGGAGGAGCGAAGACGGGCGGAAGAGCTCTTCGAACGATCCTTGAGCCTGGCAAAAAGCACGGGAGCCTGGTGGTTTGCGCTCAGAACGGCGGTCTCCTTTGCCCGCCACTTCCCCAAAGACGCATCAAACACCTCGCTCCGTCTTTCCCTGGAGGCAATCCGGGGAGGGGAATCATTCCCGCTGGTGCAGGAAGCATGGACTCTCCTGAACTCCTCCCTGAACTCCGGCACTCCGGTCGTCGAAAAAACCTGACCGTCCCCTCCGCAGGAGGCCAGGCGGGGAATCAGAAAGCGGGCACGGCATGAAGGGAGTGGGGAGAAGAGGGGGTACTCCGGGCCAATGTCCTGGACGGAAGCGGCCGACCCCAGACTTCGACCTCGGCCGAGCCCAGGGTTTCAGTCCCCTCCACCACAGGAGACTCTTCCACAATCTCGATCATCGGTCCCCGAGACAGGGAGCGTCCTTCAACCACATCCTCGGGAACGACCGAGACACACTCTCCGGGGCGAAGGGAGCGAAGGCGGGGACGGATCTCCCCCCCGGTGACAACGAAGGCACTCTTTTGGGAGCGATGGCGGGCGGAAAAGATCAGGCCCACCCGGCCCACCGAAAGAATCCGCCCCGTGGGACGGGCGCACAGCGGTCGACCTCCCCGGGTCAGCCGTGTCTCCCGAATCACCAACGACACCGCACGGCTCCCGGGAAGACTTTTGACTTTGCTGATGACGCCTCCCACGATATTTTTGGAAAAGGACCGGGAGGGGTCGCCCTCCCCTTCGGGAGAAAGGGCGGCGCTTCCCTCTGTGCCCTGGCAGGCCGCCAGGGAGATCCCCAGGGTCACAACAAGTCCGCCCAGCCGTCCCATCCTGATTCTCTTCCACAGATTCCTGAACATCTCCAGACTCTCCATCGGACACCTCCCCCTCATTGACTCCCGAATCCACGGGACAGAACAAATACGACTTACCCGTAGCAATTCATGGACCAGATCTATAATTGTTCATCAAAATTAACAAAAATAAAAAAATAAAAGAATGAAACAGAACCATAAAAACAAAAAAGATTTGCAATGGACAATTTTGATCACAAAAAGACATTCCGGCTTGTAATGCTCCCTCTCCCTATTTTCAATGGGCCGGGACATCGATCCACACCTTTTCCAGGCATGAAATGAGCCGGGATTCATGTTAGACTCAAATTGTCTCGCTTCATTAATCTTCTTCTTTATTTTCTGAAGGAAAAACTTTTTGCTTAAAAAATATTTATCGGAAAAAGGTCGCAGGGGTTCCCGCTCTCTTTCGGAGAACCGACGGAATGGCCAAGGGTCTCTCCTCAACCCTCCGAAACTCGGTCCATGACACCTCCCCTGCCTGACGACGACATCGTGGTCCGGGGAGGGGATCCCTTTCCCGTCGCTCTCTTTGCCCTCGACTCCGAAGGACTCTTTTCCTTCTGGAACCGGGAGTTTCTTGACATTTTGGGCCTTTCCGACTCTGGCCTTCCCCGGGTCGAGATGGAAAAGCTCCTGAGAACGTCGTGCCCCTTTCTCGAGACCCCAAAGGGGAACTCCGTCTTCGAGGCCCAATGGAAAAAACAGGACGGGACGCCGATTGCCGTAGAGATTCGTCTTTCATCGGCTCCGGAGGGAGCTCCCCACGCCCTTCTGGGATCGGCCCGGGAAATTTCGCGCCGTCGGGAGACCGAGTCGGAAGTCAGGCGACTGGCCTCCCAGAACGAGCTCCTGGTCCGCGCCAACGAGATTCTGGCGCTGGAAACGGACGAAGCCCGGCTTTTACAGAAGCTTCTCGATCTTCTGGAGCGCCGCCTGTCGCCGTCCCTGCTTCGCCTTCTCAAGCCCCGGGAGAAGGAGGGATTTCTTTCAGTGGTCCCATCCTCCCTCTCCGGAGAGGAACCGGCCCTTCAGGCTCTTTTTTCGATCCTGGCAAAAGACGGAGATTCCCTTCCGGCTCAGGTCTTCTCACGCGGCGAGACGGTTTCCCTCGACCTGGCCACCGACCGCCCCTCCCCGTGGGAAGAGGCCCTTTTCCGAAGAGGGATCCGCCATCTCATGGGGCTTCCCGTCCTGAAGGAGGGACGTGTCTTTTCGGCCCTCCTCCTGGCCTTTTCAACGGAAGAGGCCATCCCGAAGGGGCTCGACCAGGCCCTGTCGGGTCTCGTCCGAACCCTCTCGAAGACTCTCGATCGCCTGAGCCTTGAATCAAAAAACAAGGAAGAAGATGCCATTCAGAGAGCCCTTCTTGAAAACTCCCTCTCTGGCGCGATCATTCTGAAGGACCGGGTCATCCAGCGGGTGAACAGGCCCCTTCTCAGGATGCTAGAATACGAGCGCCCGGAGGAGCTTCTGGGCCGCTCGATCTCCGTCCTCTATTTCGACGCGGAGGCGTTCGTCAATACGGGAAAGGATCTCTACGCGCGAATTCCCACCGAGGAATCGATCCGCTACACCGATCTCAAGGCGCGAAAAAAGTCGGGGGGATTTCTCTGGGTCGACGTCTCGGCCACCCTTGTCAGGGATGCGGCGGGTGAGACCTTTGTGGTCATCTCCCTCCAGGATGCCGAGCTGCGCCACGAACAGACCGACAGGCTCGCCATTCTCGCCCGCTATAACCAGCTTCTGGCCAGGATCAACGCCCTGATCTCGGAGTCTTCCGACGAATCCATCCTGCTCGATGGGGTCTGCCGCCTCTCCACCGAGCTGGCCGGCCTCACCATGGCGCGCATCGTCCGTCCCGATCCCGACGGATGGTTCGCCACCGTCTCCTATTCGGGGAAGGAATCCTACCGTCCCGACTTCCGGGCCTCGATCCGGGAGGACCGTCCCGAGGGCTTGGGACCCGGAGGAAAGGTGTGGAGGGAGCGCGCTCCCCTGTTCGGGATCGACCTTTCAGAGATGGGAAAAACCCTCCCGTCTCCCCAAAGGGAGTGGCTCCTCTCCTCGGGGTTCAGGAGCTCTTCATTCCTTCCGCTCTTTCGCGGAGGGGAGATCTGGGGCATTCTCTCTGTCCATGACAGCCGTCCGGGCCTCTTCACTCCCGAACTCTGCGACGTTCTTTCCGAGGTCTCCCGAACCCTTTCCTCCGCCCTCGACAGGATCGATCTCGAAGTCCGCGAGCGGGAGTCGGCGGCGATCATTCGGGCCCTCTTCGAGAAGACCAGCTCGGGAATCATGATGGCCCGGGACCGAAAAATCATCATGGTCAACGACCAGCTGGTTCGCCTCTTCGGATACGACGGTCCCCAGGAGATGACCGGACGGGATTCCTCCTATTTCTATGACACCCTCGAGGAATACCAGCGGGTCGGGCACCTGCTCTATCCCGCCATTTTAAATTCCGCCGGGATATCCGTCCCGGACATCCGGGCAAAAAAGAAGGATGGCACCCGGCTCTGGATCGATCTCTATGGCTCCTCCCTCGACCTGGGAGACGAGCGCACCATGATCTTCACCCTGACCGACGCCACCTCCCGCCACGAACAGGAGGAACGGCTGGCCCGGCTCTCTCTCTTCACCCAGGCTCTGGCCGACTTTCGCCGGCTGGCCGTCTCGGCCAGAAATCGCGAGGAGCTTCTCGACGGCGTCTGCCGTCTGTCCCTCGAAAATGCCATCTCCGACATCGTCTGGATCGGGAGACCCGACGGCGACGGGTGGTTTTCCTTCGAGCACGCCGCCGGAGATACCTCCTGGCTCGAAGGGATCAGGCTCTCCGTCCACGAAGAGATCCCCGAAGGCCAGGGGGCGGCAGGAGAGGCTTGGAGACGCAACGAACCCCGCTTCAATGTCTCCCTTGACCCCTCCCGACGACCGACTCCACCCTCCTGGGAAAGGGTCATCCTCTCCCGGGGAATCCGGACCACCGCCGCAATTCCGATCCGGCGGGAAGGATCTCCCTGGGCCATTTTGGCCTTTCTCGACCACCGCCCCGAGGCCTTTTCCGATGAGCTTCGAAAGATCCTTGTGGAGCTGGGCGAGAGCCTCTCAGAAGGGCTCGACCGTCTCNNAGGCGGCTGGCCAGTGCCATCGATTCGGTGGGAGAAGGAGTCCTTGTGGTCGACACAGACTACAAGATTCTCTATGCCAATCCGGCCATGGGAACCATGGTCGGGCGATCCCCCGAGGAGATGCTGGGGGACACACCCTTCTTTCTGGTGGGTCCGGAGACGGACACGAAAACGGTCGACAGGATCCTCGAGAATTTTCGGACGGGAGAGCCCTTCCAGGAAATGGCCCGCTTCTACCGGAAGGATGGATCGGCCTTCTGGGACCTCTTCTCGATCAACCCCATCTACGACGGCTCCGGGCAGATCCGGGAATTCGTGGGAATCCACCGCAATGTGACGGACATGGTGGAGTCCTCCAAAAAATTCGAATACGAGTCCCTCCACGACAAGTTGACCGGGCTTCCCAACCGCCACTCCTTCGAAATCCACCTCCGGCAAGCCCTGACCCGGGCGCGAAGGAGCCTGGATTCCGTGGCCCTGGGATTCATCGATCTCGACGACTTCAAGCCCATCAACGACCGCTACGGCCACGAGGCGGGCGACGCTCTTCTTCGGGAATTTGCCGCGAGGGCCCTAGCCCTCGTCCGGGAGACGGACTTTTTCGGCAGGCTGGGGGGAGACGAGTTTGTCTTCGTCTTCGACTCCCTGGGAGAAAACGATGGAGGTCTCGAGGAGCGGCTGAAAGCGGCGGTGGACCGGCTCCACGGAGCCGTGGAAGCCCCCTTCGAGATCCTCCCGGGAGTGGCCGTGTCGATCGGCATGTCGATGGGGCTCGCCCTCTTTCCCTCCGACGGAGAGAGCGCCGACGAGCTTCTCCGAAAGGCCGACCTCGCCATGTACCGGGCGAAGGGAGAGAAGGTCTCCCGGAGCCGCTGGTGGTCCCTTTACGGATCCGAGCCCTCCGGACGGGAGAATGAAGAAGGCTTCGACATCTTCGGAGAGCAGGCCACCGCCCTTCTCGAGCGGTATCGTCCCCTCTTCGACGAGGTCACCCGGCAGTTCGCCACGACCTTCTACGACCGGCTCTCCGAGGACCCCCAGGCTCGGGCCATTCTGGAAAATCTCACTCCCTTCCGGAGGAATCGTCTCGTCGACTCCCAGACGCGCCATCTCAAGCTTCTTCTCTCGGCCGACACCCGTCCCGAGTCGATCGTCGAAATCTCTCACGCCCTGGGCACCATTCATGCTCTCGTGGGAGTCTCGGTCCCCCTGATCCTTTCGGCACGCTCCCTCTACAGCCGCCTTTTCTTCGAAAAGATCGCCCGGGCCCCCCTCTCCACCTCCGACCGTCTCCGGCTTCTCCTTCTCTTCGAAAATCGTCTGGGAGAAGACATCCGGGGTCAGGTCGAGTCCTACGGCCATACCATCGACGCCTATGCCGAGAGCCTGAACTCCCCCATTCCCCCTTCCGGATCTCCCTGGCCGGACATCCTCTCCTGGGAGATCTCCGCCCTGGAGAGTCTCCCTGGGATCTCCGGAGCGATTCTCCTGCGCCCCGACCGGCAAGGGGGATTTGCCGTGGAGTCCTCCTCCCGAATATCCTTTCCCTGGGAGAAGCCCGACCATCTCCAGAGCCTGAAGTCCGCCTGGAACGAAAACCGTCAGATCCGTCTCTCCTGTCCGGACTCCGACAGCACCGGGGGAAGCTCCGGACAGGGATGGTGCTCCTCCCTCTTCCTCCCCGTCCGGGACGAAACGGACCGCCCGGCCGCCATCCTCTTTTTGGCCGGACTCTACCCCCACCAGTTCGACTCCGCCTGGAGCCAGCGCTTCCAAAGCAATCTCTCCCGTCGCTGGAGCGAGCTTTGGGGCCGGAGCCAGACCGCCCCCCGCAGCCTCGAAGAGGAATCCTCCCGCGCCCTTCGAAAAGAGTTGCTGGAAGGAGGGCTCCGCCTCCATTTCCAGCCCGTCGTGGATCTTGTTCAGGGAACGGTCCCCCGGATCGAGGCCCTGGCGAGACTCGAGCGTCCGCAAGGAGAGATCCTGACCCCCGGGATCTTCCTTCCGCTTCTGGGGGAGAGCGACCTGATCTGGCTTTTTCGGGAAGGTCTCGAGATGGCGGCAAGGCAGCTTTCCGAGTGGGATCGGCAGGGACTCTCCCTGGACCTCTCCCTCAACCTCCCGCCCCATGCCCTGGCCGACGAGCGCTGTTCGCACTGGGTCACGGATCCTCTCCGGCGTCATGGCGTCACCCCCTCCCGCATCACTCTCGAACTTCTTGAAAACCAGAGAATGGATCCCCGAACCCAAACGGAAGGCATTCGCCGGATCCTGGAAACGGGAGTCAAGCTCTCCATCGACGATCTGGGATCGGGGTACAGCACCCTGGAACGGCTGGCCTCGGTTCCCTTCGACTCCATCAAGGTCGACCAAGGGCTCGTTTTCCGTTTCTACGCGTCGCCCCTGGAGACGATCGCCTTAGTCGGCGCCATTGTCGATCTGGGGAGAGACTTCAACCACCATGTGGTGATTGAAGGGCTGGGGCATCCGGACCTGGTGGAGGTCGCCCGCATCCTGGGGGCCCGATACGGGCAGGGGTTTGCCCTGGCCCGTCCCATGGCCCCCACGCTGATCCCCTCCTTTGTGGAAGGATTTACCTTTGAGGAGGGCGACCGGAGGATCAGGAGCGCGGCAGGGGCGCTGGCCTACCTCTGGAGATACGAGATCCGGGGCATGGAGGGGGTTGCCAAGGCCCCTCGCGAGTGCCCATTGAGGACATGGCTTCTCTCCCGGGAGAGCCCCGGCTCGCTTCCCCTCCTCTGGCACGACGGCCTCCACTCGGACCCCGAGAAGCGGGAGTCCTTTATGGAGAACCTCAAGGCCTGGATCGCCGAGAAGGTCCGGCAGGAGAGCCCGACCTCCCTGTGACACTTTTATCGGAAAAGCGCCGTA
>DGKK01000021.1 GCA_002387725.1 Nitrospirae bacterium UBA4572 | reverse complement strand
AAGAGGTGCCACAACGCCATCCGGGTGAGCGACAAATTTTAGGACTTTGACTTGTCGTCTTAAGCGATTGTTTTTGTTTCATTATGTTGCATGTTTCCATTCAGGCTGCCCATTGTCTGGCTTTACGTTCCCAGAACGACTCGTAGCGTCCGCTCTTGATCGTGCACCGGAGGGCCAGGATGGCATTCGCTCCGGTGACGCTCCAATGCATGCCCGACTTTTTGAGGCGGCTCCCGACGATCGACTTGCAGCCCGCCTCGACGACGCCACTTGAGGTACAGAGCCCCCGGGCCCGGAACTCCGGGTAGCGCATTCGCTCCCGGTTGTTCTGAAAATAAGTCCGACATTGCTCGGCTTCCGGGAAGCGTGAGGCATAGATTCCGATCTCCTTGAGCAGATCGTCCATCCGACCTTCATCGAGCTCCTCGTAACGACAATGTCTCCATTCTTCGGCCTTGGGAGAGTCGCCGAAAAGGGCATGCGAGAGTTCGGAGAGGTGCTGCTTGGCGTGGAAGCGGTCCACAATGCAGAGAGCTCCGGGAAAGAGGTATTCGGCGGTTTTCCAGATCCAGGCCGCTCCATCGCCGATGACGACAATCTGCCGGGCTTGTGCGGCCCCTCGTCGTGTGGCCTCGCGTTCGACCCGCCTGGCAAAGTCCGAGAGCTCCCGACCGACGTCCGGGCAGGAGGCGCTTTCGATGGCCGCCGAGTAGGAGACCGATCCGGGATCCCGGATCGGGATTCCCCGCTCGTTTTGCGTATTGGCCTCCCAGATGTCGATCATCTTGGCCTCGCGCGTCTTGGACGAGCCGTCTTTCTGTTTGCCTTTTCTCCCGGCTGTCTCGCGCGACTGCATCGGGACCCCGGTCCCATCCATGCCGATATAAAGGGGACCTTGGGGAAGGCGGTGAGGCTCGAGGTCGACATGCTCCCGTTCGTCTTGGTCGATCAGCTCCCCGAGGGACTTGGCGAGCCGCTCGACCTGCTTTTCCGGAAGCCGGATCCGAGCGGCGCAAAAAAGCAGGTCGCTCGCTCTCAAAAAGTCCGTCTCGGCGCCAAAGAGGCCGGCCAGATACTGAACCTCGGGAGAGACGCCTGTCTCGTCGAGTCCCAGGCGGGCATCGTCGGGGAAGCTCCCCTTCCGGCAGGAGCGACAAAACCCGTAACGCCGTCGGAGCGTGACCTCTCCGAACGACGTCATAAAGGTCTTGGACTTCATGCCCTTGCTCTGGAGGGGGCGCCCGCAGGCCGGACAGAGGAAGGGGGCCGGGTGGCGTGTGATCTCCTCGTTGAGGCGAGACTCGAGGGTTCGGGCAGTCTCTTCGAGCATCCGGTCTTTCATGGCCCTTTCCATGGCCCCGAAATCCAATCGCCGGGAGGAGCGGATCATCGGCACGCCCATCTCCTCGAGGATCGAGGCAAACGAGGGGGTGGGGACTTTTGAGGCCGTGGGGGGAGCCTCGGGAGTCTTTTGCCCAGAAAGAAGAGAGAGGAGCTCCTGAAGATGACTCTTTTCTTCAGATCCCTCCGGGGCTTCTCCAATCTTCTGACGCAAGGCCACCTCCATGGCGAGAAGAGTTTCCTGGGCCTGATCGGCCGGGGAGGATGTCGGGTCCGTGGGGGGTCTTTTTCGAGGGCTCATGGAACGCTCCTATGGAAGAAGGGGGGAATTTTTTCCAACATCCTTCTATCCATAACAAAATTGTACAGGAATGTCCAGCGCCTCTTGCGTGGCCATCAACATGTATGTCAGTCAATGTTCTGCGGGCGATGTCGTTCAAAAGATCTTTGACTGGAGACGCGTCCTAAAATTTGTCGCTCACCCTCGCCGATTGAAAAACACAGATCAGACCCGATTCCGAAGAGATTATCTGCCTCTCTCGGCCGGTCGACTCCTTGCCGGGGATGAATGAGTGCCGATCAGATACAAATGTCCCCGACTGAACAGAACAAGCCTGCGGCCGTCGGAAGACAATGTCTGTGGCCGAGGGCTGGAGCCCTGAGGCAAGAGATAGTGTTCCCCGGATGCTGCGAGAAGGCTCCGGAAGGCAAATTTTTTTCCCGGGGACACTCTCACGAGGCTATCGTCGATCAGGGCCGGATTGATGGAAACAATGGTCCATTGACTCTTCGCAAAGGAAAATCGTCCGGGAGGATAGAGGTAAGCCAGGCGATTGCCCCACCAGGTGGCTGCCACCGGAAGATCCTTGAGGGCTGTGGGTCTGCATTCTTTGATTCGGGCGTGGGGTCCGGGATCAGGAACACGACAGACAAAGGATTGGCGCCCCATGAAAAGGCCCATTCCCCCCCCCATGGGAAGCATGCCCAGAGTGCTGTCAAGGCTTTCCGGGGCGCGTACCGGCAGGCTTGGACGTGATTGCCCTTCGGGCTCTGTCCGGGAAACCAGATAGTAACGACAGGAAAAACAGGCATCCGGTGCCCTGGAGAGACTCCGGGGCTTCAGCAGGGGCGAAGGGCCTTTGGACAGGTCCGTCTCTCTCGGAAGGGGCAAGTATCCAGCCGGGTCTGTCCAGAGAATCCTGTCATGGAGGACCAGGTAGGGATTCCCCGACTCGATGCGGCCGCTGTCATAGGCAAGCCAGAGGGTTCTCGACTTTTGATCAAAATAAAGTCGACGGACGGGGGTCGTATCGGCTTCGGGGAAATAGTCGACGCGTCCCATGAGGATCGGCTTCGTTAGGGCATCAGGATCCTTGAACCCGATCTGGTAGCTTCGAATAAACGGCGTTCCCCCGGCCTCTTCTCCGGCAAGGAAGAGATGATTCATTCCCACAGCCGCTGTCCGGAGACGCGCCTGACCCCGAAGGGCAGGAACGCGGGTGGATCGCCAGGATTCCATCCAGAGATCCCGGGCCCCCATGGGGTGGGTGAGAGTCAGAGTAAAGAGTCGGAGGCGATCCCCGCTTTCAAGAAAAAAGTAGTGTCCGGGGGCAGCCCCCTCACCGAATGTGTCCGATGAGTGGATTCGGGCTCCCTGCGGAAGAAGAAGAACGGCAAGGGATTCTGAATGTGAAGGAGCGGAAGAGCCTCCCTGCCCGGGCACGAGGGTCGCGGGGAGGATGACGGAGGCCAGGAGGGCCCGGCCGGTAACCCTAGAGAGAGAGGAAAAGAGTCGGGAGAGTGACACAGCATAATCCTGGTCAAAGGGTTGCAGTGAGAACACACCTGAGCATCAGACCCCATATTTCAGGTCACTATACCACACGCCTGCGCTTTTTCCTTCCCCCTCAAGCACTCTGCTCCAAAGAACAGAAAGGCGGCAAACAGGGAATCTGACGCTCTCCCCTTCCCGGAGAGACCGGGACCCCGCTCAATCCTCCCATTGTTAGTTTGTGAATAATAAATCATTGAGTTGAAGAGAAAAATAAGGGGGGAATAAAATCAATCCTGCCGGGAGATTGAGCAGGATATGCCGGCGAACACACACTCACAAGAAAGGATACGACAGATGTTGGGACCTTCAGCCAACCCGGGAATGATAGTTCTCGTGATCGTAGGTTTTTTTCTTCTGACCAGCGGACTGGCCTATGCTTTTGGGAGCGGTGATTCCCGAAGAAGAAGTGCTGGCAAGGGCGCCGGCTTCTGATTTCCTGACGGGGAGCCGCCCCGCTTCGTGCGGCGGGTCAACGGCTCCCTGCCTTTTTCTCTCTATTTCTTCTGCATCCCTCCCCCTGCCCGATCGTCTTCCGTTTCCCCTTCTTCGTCGGCCTCCTCTTTTCGGCACATTGCCCCAATGGTATTCTTGGGAGCAGTGAATTCCAGCGCATCCTCCCCTCCCGCAGAAAGGATCCGTCTTATGGCCGAGCCACTCCTCTCCCGCACCCCCGTTCCCTTTCTGGTCGGAGGACGATGGGAGACCGGGACCCTCCCCCCTCACGAACTTCAAAGCTTTACCGGGACTCTCCCACACCCTCTCGTCGCCATGGAGAAAAAGGACGGATCATGGGAAGTGGCCCGTCCCGGAACGGACCATCTCCAGTCTGCCCTCGATGCGATTGCCAAAGGCCAGGAGATCCTGTCTCACCTCCCCCCATACCGGAGGCGCGCCATCCTCGAAGAGACCGCCCGGGGGATCGAAGAGAACAGGACTTCGCTGGCCCACCTCATCACCGCTGAAGTGGGAAAACCCTCTTCGGCCGCCCTTTTCGAGGTCGACCGGGCCATCGCAACCTTTCGCGTGGCCGCGGATCTGTCCACGACCACGGGGCACCACTTCCAGCCCGGGAACCTTGTCCCGCAGGGTACGGGAATGGTCGGCCTGGTGGAGCGGGTGTCGGCAGGACCGGTCCTGGCCATTACCCCCTATAACTTTCCCCTGAACCTTCTGGCCCACAAGGTGGCTCCTGCCATTGCCACCGGCAGCGCCCTCGTCGTCAAGCCGGCTCCCCGGGGCATGACGACCGCGCTTGTTCTGGGGGAGATCCTCCTTGCGGCCGGAATGCCCCCGGAAGCCCTTTCGATTCTTCCCTGCGATCTCCCGGACACCCAGCGCCTCATCGACCATCCCGCCTTGCCCGTCATCTCCTTTACCGGCTCGGCCACCGTCGGCTGGCAAATACGGGACCGAGTTCCCAGGAAAAAGGTCCTGCTCGAGCTCGGGGGAGCCGCCGCCGTCATGATTTTGGAGGACGGAATGACCGGCGACCTTCCCGACAGGCTCATTGCCGGAGCCTTTGCCTACTCCGGCCAGGTCTGCATCTCCATTCAGCGAATTCTTGTGGCAAGACCGCTCCTTGAGCCTCTTTGCGCCCTCCTGAGGGAGAAAACGGAGGCTCTCGAAAGGGACGGGAAAATTGGCAGGCCGGACTCGCCCCGCACACTTGTGGCCCCTCTCATCACACGGTCCCACGCGGACAACGTTCGTCGAAAGGTCGAGGAGGCGATCGCCTCCGGTGCGAAACCCCTGACCGCTCTTCGCCAGGAAGGAGCCCTTCTCTATCCGGTCTTTCTCAAGGGAACGGGAGCCGATTGGCCCATCGAGCAGGAGGAGGTCTTCGGTCCTGTGGCCACGATCAACCCCTTCGACACCCCCGAAGAGGCGATCGAGAGAATCAACCGGTCACGCTATGGAATTCAGGCGGGCATCTTCACGCGGGAGATCGACCGGGCCTTCGGATGGGCACGGGCCATTGATGCGGGAGGAGTGCTGATCAACGAGATTCCCACCTTTCGACTGGACCACTGGCCCTACGGGGGAATCAAGGAATCGGGAAGCGGATTTGAAGGGATTGCCTATGCCATGGAGGAGATGAGCCGTCCCCGCCTGCTGGCCTTTCGGCTTCCGGCGGGGAGCTAGCGAGGTCGGGGACAAACCCTCCCCCTCGCACAAAAGGGCGTCAGGACACCGAGGAGACGATGCGGAGATAGTCGGCCACCATGGAGGCCGTCCCCACGACGAGCGGCACTCTCTGATGAATATGCACGGGAGGAACCTCGAGAATCGGACGGTGGCCATCGACGGCCTCTCCTCCCGCCGCCCGGGCGATCCACGCCATGGGGATTGCCTCATAGAGCAGCCGAAGCTTGCCTTCGGGATGGCCGGAGCCTCCCTCCTTGCCCGGCTTGGGGAGGTCTCCCGGGTAGAGATAGATCCCCCCCTTGAGAAGATTCCGGTGGAAGTCCATGACCAGTGCCCCCACATAACGGGCGGTGTAGGATCGTCCCTCGAGGGAGCGAAGGTAATGCCTGTCGCCCTCCCTCCAGCGGGAGGAGTTCCCGGCATTGAGGCTGACGATGTTGCCTCCATTTTCCGGAAAGCGCACCACCCCGGGAATCGGAAGGAATTCCCCCCGGGAACTCTCGAGGGCATACTGCCGGACCTCACTGCCGAAGGAGACGACCAGAAGCGTCGAGACGCTGTAGAGGACATAGGCCGCCATCACCGGGGTCCCCACCGAAGCGAGAACGTCGCTCGCGGGGCTCCCGGTCTTCCGGGAGGAAGGCCTGTAGGCACAGAAGATCGACCCCACAGGACCTGAGACGGCGAGGTTGGACGAACCGTCGAGGGGGTCCATGGCGACATGAAAGGCCCCTTCTCCCAAAACTTCGGGATCCTCCCTCTCCTCGGAGACAAGAAGGCTGACGGAGCCGGAGTCCCGAAGCGTCCGTGTAAAGACCTCCTGGGCGATCTCGTCAAAGGTCTGAACCTCTTCTCCCTGGACATTTACGGCCCCCGAGGCTCCGGTCAGCCCCCGGATTGGACCGGAGGAGAGAAGCGAGGCCATCTCCCTCCCGCCTTTGGCAATGGCCGCCAGGATTCTCATGGCAGCCGTTCGTTCACCGTCGGAGAGTCCTGCCGCCTGCCGCACCAGATCATCAAGACCTTGACCTTTGTCCATTGTCACCCCTTGCCGACCGTTTCGTTTTTCACCCCATTCTCTCCCCCATCATGCTCCTCCGCCCAAGAGTCGAGCTCCATGAGAAGATGCGCCACCTCTCGAGGCGCAAGGATCACATGGGGGCCCCGTCCCCGCTTGACGCTTTGATCGATCTCGGCAATCCGCTGCCGGGCCCGGGAAAACACTGACGGGGAATCAAGCAGCGAACACTGACCGCACCGAAGCTTGACGAACTCCTCCCGTATGGCCCGGACATCCCGCTGGAAATCCTTCTCCCGGGAGCACTCCTCGCAATACCAGCGAGGGAAGAGATCTCCCGGCGAGGTCAGCCTGTCGTAGGGACGATCAAAGAAATCATGGCCCAGAGAGAGCTTGTAGAGGACGACATTGCTCCTTCCGCAAGAATCACAGTGGCCGTTTTCATGTGAGGGTTCCATGTCAGGATCCTTTGGTGCGTCCGGAGGTCTCTCCGGACAGGCCGGTCTCCGTCACGTCGGACAAAAGGCCGGTCAAATGAACGAAGGTCCGCTCGAAGGTCGTCAAATAAAAGGATCGACCCTCGTCGACCTTTCCTCCCCTTGGAATATAGCCCAGAAAGTGCCGGTTACTCTTGTTCAAGAGAATTTTGGAGCGAACGATCCGCAAAAGCTCCCGAATCTCGGCTTCCCGATGGGGATGACGATCCCGCATCGCGGGAAGAGATTCCGATTCCCACTTCTCAAAGAGAGCCTCGAGGCGAGCCATCTCCCGACGATGCTCCTCTTCCGGGGCAAAGCACCATTCGTCGCGGCCGTCCTCCATGGGAACAGCCACCACCGGGACACAAAGAACAAGCTGTCGCGTTCCCTCTTTCAGATCCGAAACAAGAGTCTCCACCACATTCTCTTCCTAGTCAATCAGAGCGAAGTCGTTAAGGGCGCCCGGGTCAACCCGCCATAGCGTCCCGGTCCTTATTCTACTCTCCAAACCATCCCGAGAGAAAGGCCATCGAAGAGTGGCGCAGGGCAGAAAGATCGTACCCGCCCTCCAGGAAGGCCGCGCAGGGGCCTTTGGTCGCCCCTTTCAACCAGGAGCCCACCCGATGGTAGCTTTCCTCAGTCAGTGCCATGTCCCCCAGGGGATCATCCCGATGGGCGTCGAATCCGGCGCTCACCAGAATCGCTCCGGGGGAAAAGAGAGAGATTCGTGGAAAAACGACCTCTTCAAGAATCCGCTCGTAGTCGCCATCATCCGTCCCTGCCGGCAGAGGAATGTCGAGGATCCCCTCCCCGTCGGCCCCTTGCCAGTTGTCCCGTCCCGACCCGGTCCCGGGATAGAACGGATGGCGATGGGTGCTGACAAACAAAAAATTTTCCGGTCCGGGAAGCTTTCGGAGAATCTCTTCGGTTCCGTTTCCGTGATGCACGTCGAAGTCGAAGACGGCGAGACGTTCCGACGGATTTCCCGATCTCCGGAGGGCGCACAGGATGGCTAAGGGATTGATCGCACAGAAGCCCATGCCCCCCCCGGAATGGGCGTGGTGGCCGGGAGGCCTCATCGCCACAAAGGTCCGGCGGAAAGTTCCGGGAGGTGTCACCGAAAGCTCCCTGACAAGACCGAGGGTCTCCCGCAAGGCCACGACCGTCGCCCCCCCGACCCGGGTATCACCATCGATGGGGCGGGAAGGCGCATGCGATCCCATTCCCTCCAGAAAGTCCACATAGGCCCCGTCGTGGACGGTTCGGGCCAAGGCAAGATCCTTCTCGGGACTTGCCTCCACAAGTTGGGCCCTCCCCTCTGCCGCCAGGCGCTCCCCCACCTCGATCACCGTCGAGAGCCTTCCCGGAGATTCGGGGTGACCCGGCCCGCTGTCGTGGGCAAGACCGGCATAACCGGCAAAAAACTCGGGGAGGGAGGAATTCATGCAAAGACCTCCACCGGAAACGGGAGGCGTTCCCTGGCCTCTTCAGCATAGGCAAGAAGACGGGAGGGTTCGACCCGGCGAACCTCCGGAAGTGCCGGTGTACGGGCGACCCCATAAAGATGCCAGGCCCGTATTCTGGCTCCCTTTTGGCTCCAGAGCGCCACACGCTCAAGAAGCGGCTCCCAGAAGGTGCGATCGGAGATCAAGGATCCGGGGCTCCCGGGAGAGCCGAAGTCGAGAACCATCGTCTGAAGTGTCACCGGGAGGCTGAGGACGATCTCCTCGAGCCCTTCCATCATCCGGGAAAAGGGGATGTGGGAGCGGTCGATCCGATCGAAGGACGCCGGGGTCGCGGCATCGAGCTTGAGCCAGATTTCTCCCGGACCCTGTTCGAGAAAGATCTCCTGAGTCTTCGTCCGGAGATCTCGGCTGAAAAGTCCCGTACCGTTTGTGATCAGCCGCAAAGGGGGGGGATCTCCGGACATCGTCTTCTTGGAGAGAAAGTCTCGCGCAATCCGGGCGGTCTCGAGAAAGACCGGGGAGAGGGTCGGTTCTCCATCCCCGGAAAAGGCGATGTCCCGAACCAGCCTCAGATTCTCGGGAAGATCCTCGAAGGGGGGACGAGAAAAGAATTCTCCCGTGGATATCGCATCAAACAAAAGCTCCAGCTCCTCCCGGACAATCCCCGGAAGCTCCCTGAGGGCAGGAAGCTGGGGGGAGGGAGGAGCGGAGCGGTCCACCTGGCAGTAGATGCAGTCGAAGTTGCACCCCCGGTCCAGGTTCAGGTTGACTCCCACGGAGATTCCGCCGGCCCGGCGGGAAAAAACCGGGTATACCGAAACAAATGTCCTTCCCCGGAGGGAAAATTGCCGGCTGTGGTCGGCGACGAGCTCTTTGACCGTGGCCATTATTGCCTCCACCGGGCCATCCACACCGTCTTATCCCGAAGATGGTGGCGCTCGGGGGAGAGCATCGGCAAGGTGTGGGGGCGTTCTCCCTCCTTTGACAATACCTTGACGGAGAGCGGTCCGTCCGGAACCTTGCCTCCACCAAAGGCATGAAGGGCACCCACCGCCAGCTCCTCCATGCGAGCGACGGGAACGGGGGGATCGGAGAGAAGACAGACGAGGGGGCCGTCGAAACCCTCCGGGCGGAAGGCGACCCCGGCTCCCCGGATATGCCTCTCGAGATTCCGATTGTCCTCCAGGGACCGCCCGACGACGACCCACTCGCCTTCCTCGAACCGAAAATGTCTTCCGTAGCGAAGGATTGACGCCACCGCCTCCCGACGGGAGCCGGCTTCTTTCTCCGTCGACCAGTCGATGCGGACAAAGTCTCCGATCCTGTCGTTGAAATGGGAGTCGGTGAGAAGGCACCCCCCGGCGGGGGACGGGATGGTGGAAAGTCCCAGGCGGGCGGCCAGCGCGAGCTGGGGCTTGCGGGATCGCCCCGCCCAGCCGAAAAGCTTTTTCCTGTCGACTGTCCCGTCCCTTTCCGGAAGAGTCTCGGGAAGAAGGCGGGCAGAGAGGGGGCGGAGAACAAGTCCCTCCATCCCGGAATCGGCATCGATGGAGACGATGGCACGCTTTTTCTGGGACATGGGCCTCTGGCCCAGGACCTCGCCGGTCACCAGAAAGGAGGCCCCCACCTCTTCCATGAAGGAGCGCCCCATGCGAAACATGTGGATCCGGCAGTCGACACAGGGGTTCATGGCACTTCCATAGCCATAGCGGGGATGGCCCAGCATGTCGAGAAAGGCCTCCCCCTTGGGTCTCACCACCAGGGGAATCCCGATCTCCTTCGCCATCGTCTCCGCCATCGAATCGCACCCGAAGGGGCTTTCGAGGTGAAGGGCAACGAGCTCGACCCCCATGCGCCGGAGAAGGAGGCCCGACAGAGTGGAGTCGAGCCCTCCCGACAAGAGAAGAACGCCTTTAGACATGCCCGGCCGTATCCATGATCACCTCGTGAATTTCCAGAACATTCGGTCCGGAAAACATCTCGCGGGGAGGACGCTCGCCGCTGTGGGCCTCCCGAAAAGAATCCGAACGGGTCCAGGCCTCGAAGGCCTCCACCGATTCCCAGAAGGTCATGACGGAGTAATATTCGGAATCCACCGGGCGAAGAATGAGATTGCGGATGAAGCCCGGGAAACCGTCGATCTTTCCCTTGCGATTGCGAAAACGCTCTTCAAAGTCCTTTTCGTACCCGGGTGCCACCCGGATCCTGTTGGCAACAACGACCATGAAACGATCCTTTCGAAAAAAGTAAAGTGAGGAGCAGGGAGAGTCCCTCCGTTCATTCTAACAGAGAGCCTCCTCCGGAAGAATGAATCACCTCCAAAAGGGCGCGGCCCTCACGGACGGCGCCCCGGGAGGGTGGGAAGGTAGCTCACCGAAGGAGAAAGCTGCTTCGGCTGGGGGAAGAGGCGCATGAACAGGGTCACCTCTTCGGGCATGTCGGTGGAGACCGGGATGTCGAGGCGTCTGAGCTCCTCCACCGTGAGAGGATAATCGTGGGTAAAGTGTCCCGTCGCCAGTAGCTCCGCCAACCCCTTCGCCTTCTCTCCCGGCAGGCGCTTTGAGAGAAGCGCCGTGACGCCCAGGGCCAGCTGGCGGATGGCCTTTTCTGCCACATCGGCCATGATGAGGGTCCGATCGTCGATTTCGTCGCGGCTTTTCCGCTCGAGAACCCGAAGGATGGAGGCCGCCGGAAACTCCCCGATCTGGGGGTCGACGGGGCCGAGAACGGCATTTTCGTCCATCACGATCTGGGAGGCGGCCAGGGCAATGAGGGTTCCCCCGCTCATGGCAAAGTGGGGAACAAAGACCGTCACGGGAGCCTTCCGATTGGCCAGGGCATGGGCAATCTGCATGGCCGCAAGAACCAGGCCGCCGGGGGAGTGGACGATCAGGTCGATGGGGGTGTTGGGATCCGTCAGCTTGATGGCCCGCAGGATTTCCTCCGAATCTTCGACGTTGATGTACCGAAGGATCGGAAAGCCCAAAAGGTTCATGGTTTCCTGCCGGTGAACCAGGGCAATGGCCCGACTCCCCCTCGAGCGCTCGAGGTTACGAAGTGCCTGGGCGCGGGCATATTCGAGCATCCGCCGCGAAATGACGGGCTGGAGCATCATGAAAATAAAAAACAGCCACAGGAGATTTCCTATCTGCACAACGACTCCCGTTCATGTTGCCGGAAGGGATACCGGACGGATGCGTTTGACATTCTTCAGCGGGGCGGGGAAAATGTCTCCCATGAATTCCGCCCCGAAATTTCAGACATTGACGGGAAAAAAGGTTGGCTCGCACAGAGGACGCCTGAGGGTCTTCCTTGTCCTTCTGGCTCTCCTTTTCGGCCCCTCCCCTGCCCTGGCCGCAGACGGCGGTCCTTTCTCCTGGCAGAGTCTCTCCTTCGACGGAGGTGTGGCCCCCATCCTCTCCGGCCCCATCAGCGGCACCATCGACGGAACCCCGGTTCCCTCCCAAAGCCTCGAGAATCTTGAAAACACGGGACTCGACTTTCATCTGCGATGGAGCTCCCAGGTGGCGCCTCATCTGGGGCTCAGATTTTCGGTCGGATATATGGCCTTTGCCCCCAGCATGGGCTTTCACGGGCTCTCGGCCCTTCCGCTGACGGCCGGTGCCACCGTTCCCCTTGTCGACCCTCGCTATGCCTCAGGGGGGATCATTCCTTACCTGGCCGCCGACATCGGACCGTCCTTCAACACCCTTTCGGCCAATTCGGGAAATGCCGGCTCCGTCTCCCTGACCTTCGATGTGGGAGTAGGAGCCCTTTACCCCATCAACCCTTCCTTTTCCGTCTATGCCGAGGTCCTTCCCACCCTCATCCAGGGGCCGGTCTCCTCCCAGAATGTCTCCACCGGAACGAGTGTCTCCTCCGGATCGATGTGGACCCTTCCGATTCTTTTGGGAGTGACCTACAACTACGGTCTCCCCTCGCAGAAGTAATCTGGTCACCGGTCAATCCTCTGCCCCCGCGGGTCAGGACCACCCCTCTCCCGCAAACTCCGACTGAGTCAACCGCTTTTGGCCATACTCCGTGAGACGTCGACCGGAGGGTGTCCGGGCGATCAGCCCTTCTTTCAGGAGATAGGGCTCCACCACATCGATGATCGTATCGACTTCAATCTGAAGGGTCGCAGCCAGGGCCTCGACACCCACAGGCCCCCCTCCATAAACAGTTCCGATTGTCGAGAGCACCTTCCGGTCGACCCGGTTCAACCCCAGATCGTCGATCCCTTCGATCCGGAGGGCCTCGACCACCAGCTCCCGGGTGACGATGCCCCGGGCCCGGACCTGGGCAAAATCCCTGACCCGCCGAAGGAGACGATTGGCAATGCGGGGGGTCCCCCGGGACCGGCATCCGATTTCCAGGGCGGCCTCTTCCGGAAGGGAAAACCCCAAAACGGCGGAGGAGCGCAGAAGAATCCTGACAAGCTCGTCGGGGCGATAGAAGTCGAGATCCTGAAAAATCCCGAATCTGTCCCGGAGGGGGGCCGAAAGAAGGCCCGCCCGGGTCGTGGCTCCCACGAGGGTAAAGGGAGGAAGCTGGTGGCGAAAGGTCCGGGCGGAAGGTCCCCGGTCGAAGATCACATCGATGGCAAAATCCTCCATCGCCCCATAGAGGATCTCCTCGACCGCCCGGGGAAGACGGTGAATTTCGTCGATAAAAAGGACAGTGCGGGGGGCAAGACGGGAGAGAATCCCCACAAGGTCGCCGCCCTTCTCCAGGACCGGACCGGAGGTCGTCAGGAAAGGGACATCCATGGCGCCGGCTATGAGGCTCGCCAACGTGGTCTTCCCCAGCCCCGGCGGTCCATGAAGAAGAATGTGATCGAGGCATTCCCCTCGGGCGGTGGCCGCCTCAATACTGATTTGAAGCCCCTCAATGACGGCCTCCTGCCCGACATACTCGTCAAAGGTCCGGGGACGGATCCCGGGACCGGATTCCGGGGAGGGGAGGTCGGGAAGATCGAGGGGACCCGGAGCGGGATCAGTCCACTCCGTGTCGGTAGACTTCATGGAAGAGCTCCTCTTCGGTGCGGGCGGAAGGGTTTCGGGACAAGGCCCGGCGGATCATGGCATCGGCCTCCGACGGAGAATGGCCAAACTGGGCGACGAGAACCTCCCGGACCGCGGCAACGGCTCCACGGGGAGACAGGGGACCTTCCGGCAAAGGGCTGCCGCCAGACGACAGGGAATCGGCGGGAGAGGCCGAAATCAGCGAGGGGACACGGTCCCTAAGCTCCGAGACGAGCTTCTTTGCCGTGGTCTCGCCGACTCCCTTGAGTTTGCGGAGTCGCCCCACGTCGCCGGACGCGATGGCCTCCCAGAAGCTTCCGGGGGGAAGGGAAATCATGCGAATGGCCTTGGTCGGCCCCAATCCTCCGATCCGACGGATTTCATGGAAGAGCTCCTCCTCGGCCGCGTCAAGGAAGCCCACCAAAAGAGGTGTCTCCTGATGCTCGCCCCAGAGGAGAAATGTTCGGAGAGAGATCTCCTTTTCCCGGGCGGAAAGCTGCGACATGGCATAGGGAGAGAGCAGAACGCGATAGCCGACGGCCCCCGCCCGAAGGATCACCCAGTCCGAACCCGTCTCCTCAATGGTTCCAAAAAGACGGGCGATCATGGTCGGTCCAGCCGTCCGTATCCAAGAAAGGCCAGCCCCAGTGCATCGCCTTCGTGGGTCGTCCCGATATCGATCTCCGGTCCGAACCAAAAGGAGAGGGAGCGGATAAGTGCGGCCTTTCCGGCTTCACCGGTCCCGGTCACGCGATGCTTGAGCTCCTTGGGGGGAATGAGAAGAAATGTGAGCCGGTTCCGAAAGGCCAAAAGGGCCACGGCCCCAATGACAGGGCCCAGAAGGTGGCCGACTCCCGGGGCACTCCGCCGGGAAAAATGATCTTCCACGGCCAGTGCAGAGACCCCGTGGCGCCGGATTGCCTCTTCAAGCTCCCCGCAGATGGCACCGATTCTTTCGTGCAGAAGTCCTCCCGCCGCAGTCTTGATCGTTCCCCCGTCATCAAAGGAAAGACGCTGGAAACTTTCCCCGGAAACGACAGCCCACCCTGTCCGGGCCAGCCCGGGGTCGACCCCCATGACCGCAATCCGACGGACGCTGCGAAAAGAGGGGGGCGAGCTGGCAAGCCCGCCCCCCTCGGCAACGCCCCCCTTAGGGGGAGACAGAGACATAGCTGTGGCGACCGTCATGAAGAATGGTCAGCAGGACTTCCGTGTCGGCCGGAATTTTTCGGGCAACCCGGACAAAGTCCCGCACGGATCGAACCGGCTTTCGGTCGACCTCGACAATGAGATCTCCCCGACGAAGGCCGGCGGCCTCCACGGCGGACCCTGGCTGAACTGCCTGGACAACGACACCATGGACGCTTTCGGGAATTCCCAGCTGCTGGCGAATATCTCCGTTGAGATCAAGGATTCGGAGTCCCCGGAGAACATTCTTGAAGTTTCCGGCGCTCCCCTCATGACGCTCCTGGTTCATGGCAAGCTTTTTGGGAAGCTCACCAACCCTGACATCGATCTTCCGGACCTTCCCTTCCCTGACAAGGGTCAGAGTGGCGGTCTTGCCGGGAGGAATCCGGGCCACGTGCATCCGGAGATCATTGGCATCCTCCACCGTAGTCCCATTTAATGCGGTAATCACATCTCCGCGCTTCAGATGAGCCGCTTGGGCCGGGCTGCCGGGGAGCACGTCGCTGACAAGAACGCCGGAGTTTTTCTTGAGGCCGAATTGTTTTGCGATAACGGGGGTCACATTCTGGATCGAAATCCCGAGCCATCCGCGAACGACCTTCCCTTTGGTCATGAGATCCTGAACCACCTGGCGGACCATGGTCACGGGAATGGCAAAACCGATGCCCTCATACCCCCCGTTGGTGGTGTAGATGGCCGTATTCATCCCCACGACCTCTCCCCGCAGGTTGACGAGAGGACCTCCCGAGTTTCCCGGATTGATGGCTGCATCGGTCTGAATGAAATTCTCGTATTGCTCGATCCCCATATTGCTCCGCTTGAGGGCCGAGACGATCCCCATCGTCACCGACTGGGTCAGTCCGAAGGGCGAGCCCATGGCGAGGACGATCGTCCCCACATCCACATTTTTCGAGTCTCCCCAAGTGACGGTGGGAAGAGGGGTCCGGGCATTGATCTTGATGACGGCGATGTCGGTCATCGGATCCGTCCCCAAAACCTTCGCCTGGTAGGACTTGCGGTTGTTCAGAAGAACGGTGACCTTGGTGGCGTTTTTGACCACATGATTGTTGGTGACGATGACTCCGTCGGAGCTGATGATGAAGCCAGAACCCAGGCTTCTCTCCACATGTTTCTGGGGAGCCTGATTTCCGTTCCCAAAGGGAGGCGTTCCAAAAAATCGCTTGAAGAAGGGGTCGTCGAACATCGGGGGCAAATGCGGCTCACTCGAGACCAGCGAGGTGGTCGAAATGTTCACCACCGCAGGGAGAACCGCCTTCGACACGGCTTCAAAGCTCTTTTGGAGCGCGAGACCGGCCGCCACATCCTTTTCCGGCACGGGAGTGGCCCCCCCATCGGCCATCGCCAACCCGGGAACAAAGGAGGTCCCGGAGAGAAGTGCAACTGACAGAAAGAGCGACCCGGTCAAACGACGGAGGGACTTTCCCGAAATGCCAAGAGTGCCCGATTTCGCCATAGAGAATTACCTCATTCTGGTTGGGAACGTTGAGAACGGGCCGGAGGGAAGGATCCGGAAAGATCCATTCATACTATCCGGCAAGAGTCTTGTTGATGACGTCTATGATTTCCTGCTTTTTGAACGGTTTGGGGATCAGGTCAACGGCTCCGGCAGAGAGCGCCTCCACCCAGAGGTGCTCGTCTCCGAAAGCCGAGAGAAGGACAACGGGAATCCGGGATTGGCTCTCTCGGATCTGTTTCAGGAGATCCATCCCTCCTCTTTCCGGCATCCGGATATCGGAAAGGACAAGATCCACAGGACGCTCTTCAAGAAATTCGAGGGCGGCGGCCACAGAAGAAGCCGTCCAGACCTGAAAATGATGACGCCGAAGGATTTCTGCCAGAAGGTCCAGGGCCACATCGTCGTCTTCGACGACAAGGATCGACCTCTTTTCAGGCAGAGCCTCCGAAACAAGCCGCATTGTGGGTTTTCTGTCAGCCTTTGAAGTCATAGCTCACAGTAACAGATCCGCAAGTCTGTGTTCAAGAGCGTTCCGGGCTCTCAGGTGCCGCACCGATCTCCTCCCGGTTGGCGGGAAATCGGCCCCCTCCGCCAAAGGGAAGAAAGACGACGAGGTGCCCCCCCGGGAGATCCCCAAGCCGGATTTCTCCGCCGAGATCGTCGACAATCTTTCGGCAGACGGCAAGCCCCAATCCCGTCCCGCGCTGCTTGGTCGTAAAAAAGGGATCAAAAATTCTTCCCTGGAGGGGCTCCGGAATCCCGGGTCCCGAGTCCCTGACATGGACCGTGATTCCTCTTTCTCCGGTCTCCAGACGAATGGAAACCTCTCCTCCCCGGCCGATCGCATCGAGGGCATTTTCCAGGAGGTTGAGGAAGAGTCCCTGGAGGGCGTGCGGATCTGCCATGACCCTGGGAAGGTCACAAGCGGGGTCGAGTCTTACGGAAACCCCCACGGCCTTGAGACGAGGTTCGACCAATGCCACCACATCTTCAAGCAGCAGGTAGATGTCCACAGGTTCGCGGGCTGGCTCGGAATTGCGAAAAATGGCGAGAAGTGTTTTCAGGACCTTGATCATCCGGTCAGCTTGGCTGGAAATGATCTGAAGAGGACGTTTTACGTTGGCCGGGAGTTCGGGTTCCTCGAGAAGGAGCTCGAGGTGGCCGGAGATGGAGTGCAGGGGATTTCCAAGCTCGTGGGCGACAACGGCCAGCCCCTCTCCCACGGCCGCCCTCCGTTCAAGTTCTGTCAGCCGACGCTGGAGAAAATACATCGCCTCATTTGTCATGGCGAGATCCCGGTTCTTTTCCTCAAGCTCGCGGGTCTTGTCAATGATCTTGTCCTTCAATCCTTCGTTGAGACGACGGATCTCTTCCAGAAGCCGCTCCCGTTCCTCCGATTGTTCCCGAAGCATCGTCACCATGCGATTGAAGGACTCCCCCGCACTCCTGACCTCAACCGACCCGCTGACTAGGAAATCGGTATCGAGTGCTCCTTCGCCCACCTGCCTCATTGACGTCCCGAGACGCTCAAGGGGATCGATCAGCCAGCGCTTCAGAACAAGACTCAGGACGATGACCAGGGCCAGGAATCCGGCAAGAAGGATGAAGGCCATCCTTCTTTTTTCATCCCTGACGAGACGGGTCGCCTCATAGGTCGAGAGGCGGACCCCCACCGTCCCCTGGATCATGCCCTTGTGGAGAAAGGGAACGACTACATAGACTCCCCGGCCTTTGCCCGAGCGAATGGAAGCCCAGGGGACCTGCCCGGAGACGACGCTTTTATGGGCGGCCCTTTCGGCGGGCGACATCTCGGCCCCCGACGTCGAAACCCTCTGGGGCAATCCCTCCTGACGGGAAAGGAGATCCACCCGGGTCACATTGTGCCGGATCGCAAGAACCGCAGCCATCTCCTTTCGAATGGCCACCAGCTCGCCGACCTGGGCCAAACGGTTCCCCGCCGACTGGGGAAGAGATTCCAGGAAGCGGTCGGCCTCGTGGCGCATCTCGACGCCAAAGGCAAACTCCTGAGCCACAAGGCGCCCTTCCCGCGAGAGCGTCTTGAAGGCGTTGTGGCGGACCAGGACTTCGTCCACTGCGCCCAATACGGCCAGGAGGACCACCACCATAAAGCCGATGGCCAGGGCCAGAAGAATGCGAATTCCGGGAGAACGGGGGAAAAAGACCTTCATCAGTCGATCCGGTTCTCTTCCCGGGCATGTTCAAGTCGATAAAGGACATAATGGCGGGCGGACTCTCCGATCCATTTTCGCTCCTCTTCGGTCAGCTCACGACGAACGCGACAGGGAGAGCCAAAGGCCAGAACCCCCGAGGGAATGTCCGTTCCCTCGGTGACCAGGGAGCCGGCCCCAATAATGACATCATCGCCGATTCTTGCCCCATCCATGATGATGCTCCCCATCCCTACCAGAATCCGATTTCCCAGAGCGGCCCCGTGAAGGATCACCCGATGGCCGACCGTGACATCGTCCCCCAGGGTCAGGGAGAACCTCTCCCGGGTCACGTGGAGGAGGGAGAGGTCCTGAACGTTCGTTCGCGCTCCGATGGTGATCCGGTTGACGTCCCCCCGAACCACCGCTCCATACCAGAGCCCCGACTCGGCTCCGATGGTGACATCCCCCACAACCACTGCCGTCTCGGCAATCCAGACCGTCGGGTCGATCGTCGGACGAATTCCCTTCCAGGACTTTAACATGGTCTCCCCTTTTCATGTGTCTTGAGACTGTCTTAACATTGACGTGAGACACTTGTGACGCTGACTCGGAAAACTATAGCGCAATCTCGAATGATCGACCACTTTCCTTAGTCTCCTCCCCAAAGGGCGCTCAAGACCGAAGGCGAAGGGATAAGGTAGTCCCTTCCAGAGCTCTTTTGGCATTCACCAACTCTCTTAAAGGGAGCTTCCCCATGTTCAGGTCTTCCCGGATTCTTCCGGCTGTCTCACTCCTTTTTCTGGCATCCTGCCACCTCTACGCCTCCGGGAAAGACGACCGGCAAGGAGACTACCTGATCAATGCGCGCTCGGAGCCGAACTATGTCCGGACCATCCCCGTGCCTTCGTCGGAGAAGAGCCTGGTGATCGTCAAGAAAGTCCGCCTTGAGACGAAGGTCAGGATGTCCGCCCTCGACTTCATCCGGGAAGCGAAGCCCCGTCCTTACCACGATTACGGGAAGCTCTACCTCATGGGCTTCCGCAGACAGAAAGTCTATGCCGATGGAGAACCCGAGCGGCCGTATCGGTGGATCCGCCCCATGGGCGGCCGCCCCTACCGCTATCTCTATACCGGAAAATTTGTGGCCTTCCCCAAAGACTGGGCCGAGGAAAAGGCCTGGGAGCACCGCAAGGCGATCAAGAGCGAGGAAAAGGCCGCCCGGGAAAGTGCCCGGGGCCATGCCGTGACACTTCCCCCCGCAAAAGCGCGGGGCCCCTTGGGCGGTGCGATCATCCAGCAGGATGAGCACTCCATGACGGAAATGCTCCGCTCCGGCGCCTATGTCTTCCACCCCAAGAGCGAGCTTGAAGCCGCAGGCTATCATTACAACCCTGTGACAGGATGGACCCTGACAAAGTAGTCGAAAAAGAAGACCGCCCAGTGTCCGGGCCGCTAAAAAAATGAGCGAGTCGACTCCGCAGGGAAGCTGTCGTATAATGGCAGGAGACGTTTTTCGATCAAGGTCCGGAGGGAAAGATGGGAGTGACGAAACGGTGTGCCACACTTCCTCTCTCTTTCGCCGGAACCATCAAAGCCTTGGGAGAGCGACAAGTCACGACGGAAACCCTGGCGCAGGGTTTTCCTTCACCCTTACCATCAACCCACCGATCGATCATCGATCTTGAGGAGGAACCATATGTCCGTTCTTGTTGGAAAGACTGCACCTGACTTTACCGCCACTGCCGTGATGGGCGACAACTCCTTCAACGACAAGTTTACCCTCTCGGAGGTTCTCAAGGGAAAATACGGCGTCCTCTTTTTCTACCCCCTCGACTTCACCTTCGTCTGCCCCTCCGAAATCCTTGCCTTTGAGCATCGCCTGAAGGAGTTCCACTCCCGCAATGTGGAAGTTATTTCCGTGAGCATCGACTCTCACTTTTCCCATCTCGCCTGGAAAAACACCCCCGTCGAAAAGGGAGGCCTCGGCCATGTGAACTTCCCCATGGTGGCCGACCTCACAAAGAGCATCAGCCGTGACTACGATGTTCTCATTGGCGACAAGCTGGCCCTTCGCGGCTCCTTCCTGATCGACAAAAACCGCATCGTCCGCCACCAGGTGATCAACGACCTTCCGCTGGGACGCAACGTCGACGAAATGCTTCGCATGGTGGATGCGCTCCAGTACACGGAGCAGCACGGAGAGGTCTGCCCGGCCGGCTGGCAAAAGGGAAAGCCCGCAATGAAGGCCTCCACCGAGGGAGTTGCCGACTACCTCGCAAAGCACGCCAAAGAGCTCTAGGAGTTTTTCATACCGACATTTACGAGGGTCCCTGGTTTTTCAGGGGCCCTTTTTTTGCCTTGAGCCTTCCCTCAACACCGGAACGCCGACCATTTTCCTTTCAGACAGGGACCTGACTCATGATTTCAGCGGTCATCTTCGACTTTAACGGGGTCATCATCGATGACGAGACGGTCCATCGGGATCTGTTCATTCAGGTATTGGCCCCCTGGAACGTCCCCCTCTCCGTCGAAGACTACGCGCGCCTCTACCTCGGCATGGATGATCGGGGATGTCTCTCCGCCGCCTGGCGGGCGGCTCGAGGAAGCGACATCCCTGACACCATTCTGACAGAGCTCATTGAGGCGAAATCGGCCCTTTACGAAAAGAAAATGGAGGAAGGGCTTCCCCTATACGAGGGGGTCGCCCCTCTCATCCGCGAGCTGGCGGGCAAGGTTCCCTTGGCCATCGTGTCGGGGGCGCTCCGGCCGGAAATCGAACATGCTCTGGAGAAAAACGCTCTCGTCTCCCACTTCTCCTTCATCGTGAGCGCGGAGGACACGCCGCGAGGAAAGCCCGACCCTTCCGGATACCTGATGGCCCGGGCCGAGCTCCTTCGCCGGGGGCTCCACCGGGGGGAGCCGGAAACCATCGCCGTCATCGAAGATTCCGTGCAGGGGCTCGAAGCCGCCAAAGGGGCCGGACTCAAAGCCATCGGAGTCGGACACACCTATCCGCTCTCCGATCTCACACTCGCCGACCTGACTGTCGAGCATATCCGCACCCTCTCTCCGACAGCCATCCTCTCCCTTTGAGCCGACCCATCGTGACCACGAACACGCAGGATCGTGAGAAACAACACTGATCTTTTAGGTTTTTTGGGTCATAATAAAAAAAGTATGGCCAGAACTTCCCACATCCACATCAATCAACCAGAGGTCAAACAGTGAACCGCTTCCGTTCTTTTCTTCCTTCTCTCATGTCTTTCTTTCTCATCTCCGCACTCCTTCTTGTTCCCAAGGCCCCTTTCGCCCTCGCCGACTCGAGTGACTCCCAACCGGCCGGCACCACCTTCTCCGATACCGGGAAATTGGGTATCGGCCTGGCCTGGGCTCCCATGGATATGGTGCAGGGGGGATCGGATGTCTTTACAAACACAGGCTTCGTCGATGCCCGCTACTGGTTCAACGACAAATTTGGCATCGATGGTGGGATCGGTCTGGGACTTCCACAAGTCTCACCCCAGTCAAGCGTTCTTGTGACCATGAATGTGGAGCCCATGCTGGCCCTCATCACCCGCAAGCATTCCCTCCTCTATGCCAATATCGACCTGATCCCCGCCCTCAATACGGGAGCCGGACTGCCCTCCGCCCTGACATTGTCTGCGGGAGTCGGCATCGAAAGCCAGATTACCGACATCCCGAATCTCGCCTGGTTTGCCCAGTGGAACCCGGTCTCCGTCAACTGGAACTTCCCCTCGGGAGGACCCAATGCCACAGGGTTCACATTCATGGGCTCCCTCATGAATGTCATGCTGGGCTTCCACTACTATCTTTAAATCTTCCTGATCCCGGGCTTCTCCCTCTGACTGAGGAGCCCTCGGGATCTCCCCTGGCAGCCGACTGACACTTTTGTCCACGCCGATGGACATAAGTGTCACAAAACGGGGCACAATCTTCTGACCCTCTCCCTGCACAAAAAACATAAACATTCACGAAGGAAAGACAATCATATTCGGGCATGGGTATTGCTATATGTTCGGACGAAAGACTTGAATCCTTGAAAGAATGTTCGGATCAAAAATAGAGGCACTCAAGAAGGAGAAATCATTCGTGGAAAGACTGAAGGGAACACTGGGAAAGGTCATGGCGGCCATGGGACTCTGGATCGGATCGACTCTGTCGGGGATGGAAGTGGCCTCGGCGGGAGATCTGGCAGGCGCGACCGATCCGGAAAAGAAGGCTCCCTCCTTTGTGGGAGGGGTCGTCTTGGCCGTCCATCATATGCCTCGAAGCCGCAACATGTCCCTTGTCATCCGGGAAACCCGGATGGACAAGAAGGGAGAACCGGTCTGCAATGCCCCCACCGGTCGCGTTCTGACCGTTGAGTCCGTGGGGGGAATCTTCCTCTCCGACAAGGCCCGGCTCAAGAGCTCGATGATCGTGATGGAGTCTCCCGGCGACATTACTCCCCGAAACATCGTTCCGGGGGAGTGCGTCACAGTCGCTCCCGATGACATCGATCGTGCCGACAACAGGATCCGGTCCTCGATCACCATTGAAGACGACTCCCTCATGGCAAAGAAAACCGATGAGTTCCAGAAGGGACTCGTCGAACTCTGGGCACGGACTTCACCTGCCAAAGGCGCGGTGCCCTTTAACTGGAAAGGGTCGAAGCCCCGAAGCCAAAACAGAAGGGCACATTCCCTTCTGCCCGCTTCCCGCTCCGCACACCCTGGACAGCCTGCCTGACTCTTCCCTCCTTCTGTTCTGGCTTTCCTGCCCGACCGCACCCTTCCATTCGGAGGGGAGGGCCGGAGGTCAGAACGGAGTTCCCACCTCACCAAGGGTTCGATCCTGGAATCCTTTTTGTTTCGCGACACCGGACTCTCCAAGGATCGGCCGGAGAGACGGCTTCGACTCTCAGCCACCTCTTTCTCTCTTTTTCCCAAAGGCGACCCGATCATCGATGATTGACTGGAATCTCCCCCTTTTCATTTTGTCGGGACTTGGCAATCGTGATAGGATCTCTTCCCGAAGGCATGTTCGATGTTCACGTCAGGGAGAGCGCCATGGCCACATTCAATGAAGGAACCCGGGAGATCGCCGAGGAAATCGACGCCCGGCTTCGGGAGAACCCCGAGTTTTCGAGACGTCTGGGAGAATTCGGCTTCATCGAACTCGAGGATACCTGGGGCGACGAGACAACGATTCTCAATACCGCCCGAGTGTCGACCTCCAACCGCCGGATCCGGCGAGTGGAAGACCTGACGGAGAAGGATCGAAACCTCCTCTTTCACCTTCTCTCCCAGCACCACGGAACGCCCTTCGAAACCGTCTACTTTCGCTTCCGCTTCATCGCCCCCATCTTCGTCCTCCGCCAGTGGGTCAAACACAGGATCTCCACCTGGAACGAATTTTCCATGCGATACCGAAAGCCCATTTCGGCCTATTACGTTCCGGACAAGGCGGCCGTGACGGTCGAGGGTTTTCCCGTGCTGACCCCCGATCAGATCGATCGCTATGCGGCCCTCATGGAGGAGATCTTCGCCTTCTACGAAACCGAATACCAGGAGGCCTGCCGTCGCATCGACGAGGCGGCCTCCGACGGGAGACTCTCCGGCGAAAAAAAAGACCCTGCCGCCCGGAATCCCTATCGGGCCCGGGCCCGGGAGCTTCTCCGGTCGGCGATGCCCGTCTCCGCCTACAGCGATGTCTACTGGACCGTCAACTTCCGCTCTCTCATGAATTTCTTCGATCTCCGCACCAAAGAAAACGCCCAGTATGAGATTCGGGAATACGCCCGGACCGCCTACGACCTCTTTGCCCGCAAGTTTCCCCTTCTCTCCGACCTGTACAAGAAGGCCGGAAACGCTCCCGGCTGATCCCCCTTTTCCCGGGTTCGATCCCCACAACATCTGTCGGTTGGCGGTTCCCGATCGTCGCCTAATAGGGCGTGGAGTGGTACCCCATCTTCTTCAGCAGCCAGCCGTAAAAGAAGGTCGTATAGAGGACATATCTCTGCCCCATGAAGGAAGAGTCCGCTCCGTACGGCTGCTGGTAGGCCACGCTCACCTGGTACCAGTCCGCCTGATAGTTCATCTCGTAGGAGAGATACCCCTCGGTCAGTCCGTAGTAGCCGTTGTTCGAGAGGTTGACGAGGGTCCGCGACTCCACCGCCGGAGTCAGGTGAGCCAAAAAGTCGGGCATCCTGACCCCTTCGATGTCGTGAAGGTACATCAGGCTGTATTCGAGCGCCCCGTCGAAGCGAAAGGAGTTCCCGTAATCATAGGTTCCCATGAAGTCGGAAAGGGGCATGGGGCCATTTCCGAAGGGAACGATCCCGGCAACATCGGTCTGTAGGGCAAAGGGACGGAGATAGCGGGAGGAGAGGTCGCCCAGCCCCTTGTTGAAGACCAGATAGGAGTAAAGGGTGAACGGGTTGCCCTGGCCCACGGCAGAGCCACCCACCGGGGTGATCCCCCGCATGATGAAGGTCGTGAAGATCTCGTGGGGATCGTTCTCGTAGAGGAGAAGCTTCCCCTGAAGCCCCGCGTACTGGAGTCCCTCGTAGGTCTTTCCGGGAGCCCAGAGGGCAATATAGTGGGTATCGACGCGCAGGCTGAAGTGGTGCGTCAGTCGCTTCTCCAGCATGATCGGCGTCGTAAAGGCACTGCTGCCCCCCGGCATGCCTCCGTAGGCCGGCATCAGGGTGAGCTGGTTGTCGATGTCCCCATCCTTGACGATGAGCGGCTCAAGGAAAATGCGGTTGCCGGCGTGGGCCAGGCCGCTTGCCAGCATCCCGGTGGTGGTGTTGGGAGTGCCCCCTGGCAAGAGGGCCCCGGGGTGGTCGACGAGCCCCCCGGACGAAGGATCCGAGGAAGTCGTGGACGAAGACTGAGGTGAGTCGGCAGAAGCGGGCGATCCTCCGCTTCCCGGGGGGAGTTGATCGGCCAGAGCCGACACCCTCCCTCCGACCAAGAGAAGGACGGCCGCCAAAAGGAGAACAGCCCCGACCTGTCTCCGACTGAGAAAAAACCTGACATGATTCGACATACCAAAACGCTCCTTGCACCGAGGAAGATTGAAGGCCTGCGAAAAGAAGAACCTTTATCCTAACAGCCCTCCCCCCCCTGTGCAATCAAGAAATGCCGACCATCATTGATTCTCGCTCTCAGACTCGGATCCCCGGCCCTTCCCCCCTTTTCCTTTTCGGACTGTTTTCTCTTCGCCCTCCGGCAAAGAGGAACGGGAAAGCCCCGAAGACTCCTTGCTCCCGCCCGAGACGCTCCGGGGAAGTCCGGGCTCCTTGCCAGAGATTGCCCTTCCTCCTTGTTCTTGACCGTCGAAGGAAACGGGGGGGCAGGTCAGGATTTCTCCCCTTGTTTTTTCCATTCATAGATCCGGAGAACCGGCCGATCCCCTCTGTTTTCAAAGGGAAAATAGAGCAACGAACTGCGGGGATCGACGAGAACAGAGTGTGCCCGAACACCGAGAAATTTTTCCGACAGCTTTTCCAGATGATCGCCCAGACGAAAGACATCGACCACCCCTGACTCCGAGGCCACAAAGAGCAAGTGACGGGAAGGATCCTCACTCAAAACATCCGGCCGCTTCCCCGTGGTGGAGCGAAAGAGGATCCTCCCGGTCACAAGGTCCACGCCCAGAAGACTTGCATCCCTCTCGCAGGCCACCAGGGCCAGATGGCGCTTCCCGCGAATGAGAAGTCCATGGGGATGGCGGCAGGGGAGAGGGATTCGACGCACGACCGTCAGCGATTTCGGATCCATCCCGACAAGGAGATTTTGGGTCTGGACCGTGGCCCATACCCGATGGGCGACAGGGTCGACACGGGTGTTTCCGACCTCGCCTCCGAGCGGAATCGTCCCGATCACCCGTTCATGGAGGGCATCCACGACGCTGACGCTTCCTCCCCACTCGTTCGAGACAAAGAGCCGACCCGTGGTGGACTCGTAATCAAGGCCGTCCGGATGGATTCCCACCGAAATTTTCGCCACTCCGTGAAGGGTGCGGGAGTCCAGCACGACAAGCCTCCCCGCTTTTCTTCTCGACAGGGTCGAGACAGTCGCGTAGACCCGATGAAGTCCCGGAACCACAAGGACCCCATGGACATGGGGGAAACCCGGCAGATCGGCGATCACACGACTCTTTTTTGTATCGAAGACCACCAGGCGCCCGTCTCCAAGATGGGCGAGATAGAGTCGATTGTCCGAAGGGTCGAGACTCATGTAATCGAGTCGAGTCGCCTTTCCCGGAAGAGGAATCTCCCTGACAAGTGTCCATTCCTCCCGAGGAGATTCGGAGAGAGGAGCGGCCACTGCCGTCCCATAAAAGGCTCCCCAAATTCCTGCCACAACACTCCAGCGTCTGACAGCATCACCGAACATCCATCCCCTCCTTACGAAGCCTTTCGGAAATCCATTCATGAAAAAGTTTTCGATTGACATCCTCCCCTCCCT